>JAFLCO010000086.1 GCA_017303535.1 Planctomycetota bacterium | reverse complement strand
CTTAATGCAGTGCGCACGAAGGATCGGCGCGATCTGGTGCGCGAAATCGATCGACCCAGGCTCGGCGGCTCGCGAAGGAGCGGCGAGCACGGCGAGTACGACAACGGCGAACGACAAATTCAAACGCGACATAATACGGCCGAATCACTGCGGGAACGGAGGCACGGCGGCAATTCCGCCGACTCCTATTTTATCCGCCGCAGCGGGCCCGTCATATCGAGCCGCTTGCACATGTCCTGCGCTACTTCTTCGGCTCGGGCTGCGATCGTTTGATGATTCCTTCGAGCTTCGCCTTCTGAGCGGCTTCGACTTCGGCCGAAATCGTCGCGGGCTGGTACGTCGGATCGGCTTCCACCTTTTCGTCGGCAGGGATAGCCCGCCACCGCAGGCTGCGGTACCAGACCGGGTCGCCGTGGTCTTGCAGATAGAGCTTCGCGCCGCGATCGGCAACCTTGCCGCCGCGCTTACGGAGCGTCTCGACTTCGTTAGCCCATTTCGGATCAGCATAGTCGAAGCTGACGACCGGTTTGCCGTTGAGCCAGTGCTGGATGACGGTTCCCTTCGCGACGATCCGGCCCTCGTTCCACTCGCCGACCGGCCGCGTGGCGTCTTCCCGCGGGGCCATGGCGAAGTAAAGCGAGGCGGCGCTCGTGCGCGGGTTCTTGCCGTCGTTGTGCAGCGCGTTGTCGAGTATCTGGTATTCGTACTGGCCCGGCCGGTAGTAAACGCCGGAGTTCGATTTGGGGGCGACCTTCCACTCGAACCGCAGCTCGAAATCGTCCGGCACGGTCTTCATGTCGTAAGTGAGGTTGCCTCCCTTGCCTTCGCGCGTGATCGTGCCGTCGGCCACCTTCCAATTGCCGCCGTGCTTCCACCCGGCGAGGTCCGTGCCGTTGAACAACAGTTCGAAGCCGGCGGCTTGTTCGTCGGGCGCGAGCGCGTTGGGCTCGGCGGCGACGACATTCATGCTGAAGAGTGCTGCCAATACGGACGAGACGAGGATGCGATGGTTCATGCTTGGTTCTCGCGGAGATTTACTTAGCGGGAATGTAGTTCAACGTGTAATACGCCTCGGCGTGCAAGAGCGGCTCGCCGGCGGTATTGCGGACGCCGTTCATCGTCAGTTCGTGCACGTGTCCTTCGACGAGTTTGTCGACGGTGAGCCGTACGCTCTTGCCGTCCTGCGAGACTTCGGCCTTCGTGATCGCCGGTTCGGTGTGGTCGACCTCCGGGCTGCCGTACGACGACTGATAGATATACGTGTAGGTTTTCATGAAGTACGACTTCGCGTCGCCGGCGGTTTTCGGATCGACCGGCTGCGTGAACACCAGCTCGAAGCCGTCGGGGCGGGCCGACATGTGATGCACTTCAAACGGCGTTTTGCCCGTCCATTGCACGCGCTCGAGCGCGAACGGCGCCGTGCCGCGCGAGCCCCAGCCACGATTCGTTCCGCCGACGAACATCTGCCCGCGCGGGTCGAGCCGCATCGCGAGCGTGCCCGAGGCGAACCCTTGGCGAAACGGGAAGCAGGCCCCTTGATACGCGCCGTTTACCTTTTCCAAAGCCACGCGCATGATCGTGCTGTGCGACTGATCGCCGACGAAGAGCTGCTCGGCGAACGGCCCGAAATTGCCGCCGCTGGTGTCGCACACGATGCCCGAGGCCGATTGCCCCATCTTCGGGTACGGAAACCAGCACGCGGGCGGAACGAGCTCCGGAATCTTCTTGAGTTCCGCGGCCCAGCGGCTGCCGCTGAGCGGTTCTTGCGGCACCTTTTCGAAATCCTTCCCGCCGAGCTTCTTGGCGTCGTCGTACCAAGCGAAGCTCGCCGGATGCCCGACGAACTTCCCCGGCACGAGATGCTTGAGCACGCACGAGCCGTTCCAGGGGCCTTGATTGTCCGTGTAGAACATGTCGCCCGCGGCGTTCATGCCGATGCCGCCGGGGGAACGAATGCCGGAGGTCGTCGGAATGACTTTCCCTTCGGGCGTGATCCGCAGAGCCCAGCCGCGGAACTTGCTGGCGCTGTTGAACGAACCGGTGAGGCAAAGGACGACCCACATATCGCCGTTTTTGTCCGGCGCGCTGCCGAAGGCGTACTCGTGATAATCGCCGTTGATCCCCCAGCCGTCGGCGAAGGTGCCGAATTCGTCGGCCCGATCGTCGCCGTTCTGGTCGACGAGCTTGGTCATTTCGCCGCGCTGCGTGACATACAGAGCACCATCCTTCGCGACGAGCCCGAGCACTTCATGCAGGCCGCCGGCAAAGAGTTTGAACTTGAGCTTCTCGGCCGACGGCTGCTTGTCGTACGCCCCATCGACGAGATAAACGTCGCCGCGCCGCGTCGAGAACGCAAGGCGATCCTTGGGCAAGAGTTCGATCGCCCCAATCTCCAGCACCAAATCCTTCGGCAACGGGATCGCCGTCAGCGGATAGTAATCGGCCTCGGTCCGCACCGACTTGGCCGGCTCCGATTTGGCCGGCTCGGCGGCAACCGCAACCACTGCAAGGACCAACGTAAGCAGACCAACCAGGTATCGCATATCAAACCGCGCGTAAAGGATGTTCGTTCAATAGCCCGGGATGAACATCCCGAGCGGCCTCGTCAAGAAGCAACCGGCTACCAATCAAATTCATGATTGATGCTCGGAGCGAACGACTGAAACCCGACTTCGGCGTCACGCACTTTGACGATTAGTTCGTCACCGAAGGGCGACTTTCTCAAGATTGGACGTTGTGATTCCTGAGTCTGACCTCGTGCGACACCGACGCGCACGCGATATAGACCGTCGACGTCGTACCAGTTGTCGGCCAGCGGCTTGATTTCCCTGCCGGTCGCAACGCGAAACCAGTAGTTTTGGTCGCCCTTATCATGGAATGTCATGCTTCGCAACATTTTCGCCTTCTGATCTTTAACGTACGGATGGAATCTGTCCGTCACTAAAATGCCGTCGATTCGATACTGAAACGTCGGCGTTCGTGAATCATCGAGCGTGTAGCCGCGAAATTGATACCCCAACTCCCTTGCACTCTTAACAGGCCACGGGTCGTACTTGTCCCTCAGCTTTGCAAAATTCGGTCCCGGTGCTAATTGAATGATTTCGTCGCCCATCGGGCCTTGAAACCCGTTGCCGCGGCCGGTCCAGTGTTTGGCGGCGTCGATGAACGACCCGCGCCATAAGAGCGCCGGCCGCAAGTCTTCGGCATCAAACGCCAAGTTCACCTTCTCCGGATAGCCGACGCCGATCGCCCGCACGCCCGCCCCTTGGATGAAGCCGCGATAGATCACCGGCTCTTTGTCGGCCACGAGTTCGATCGGCTGCCCGCCGACGCCGATCGGAGTCGCCGCCTGGCTGCCGTCGCTCAAAAAGGCCCACATGCCGGCGATCTGCTGAGCCGCGTCGCCGTGCAACGTCTCCGTCAATGGGCTCTTTCCGCCCGGAAAAATCGTCGGCATCCGCGTGCCGGGCCGGAGCGATTGCGGATCCATGACGTACTTCACAAACCATTCCGGCCGCACGCGCTTCGTGACGATCGTCAGGTCGATGCCTTGAATCCCCTCGGCTTTCTGCTTGTTAAACATGTGGCACTTCACGCAGCCGAAGCCCTTGGTGCCGACCAGAAGTCGCCCGTCGGCCTTCACGCGTTGCTCCGGCTCGTCGAGCTTGGCGAGCGTCGCGGTGATCGGCTTGTCGAGTTCGTTCAACTGCGCGACGAGCGGCAGCACATTACCGCCGCCGAAGCGGGGCATCATCGTCCGCACATACGGCCGATCCTTCGATCCTTTGTCGAGAATATGCTTGAGATACGCCTCGGTGAGCTTCGCGCCGACGCCGTCGAGCTTGGGCGGCAGTCGACCTTCGTCTCCCATTTCCGGAGTCGTGCCCACGAACAACGGGCCCAACAGTTCGGAGGTTGGATCGCGGTCCGGCACGCCGTCGTCGTCGAGGTCTTCCAGCTTGTTCGGATCGACGCCGCCGACGCCGTCGCGCTGATGGCAGGCATAGCAATTGAGCGCCGCGAAGGTGTGTGCGACGCGCTGCTTCGTCGTCGGCGTCGGCTTCGTATCAAACGACGTCTTCGCCCACTCGATGGCCGCACGGAGCGACTTCTGCTGGGCGGGCGACAACGCATAGCGGGGCACCGCGCCGCCGCCGCGAACTTCGCTTCCCACCAAGGTCGTGCAACCGGCGTCCGGCCGCACGTCGCGCAGTGCGGGTGCTTTGAGCGTTGAAGCGAGCTTGACGTTGTCGACCTTCAACTCATGGCACGAGGCACACCCGGCATTTTCAAAAATGCGCCGGCCTTCCTTCGCCAACTTCGCATCGACTTTGAACCCGGCATCAATGTCTTTCGGTTTCGCGTCAGACGTAAGCGTGAGAAAAGTCGCCACGCTTTGCCAAGCTTGCTTGCCGGCGAAGCGCACGTCGGCCGCGAGTTCCGTCTGGCCGCCGCCGTCGAAGTATTCGACGACGACCTTATGCACGCCCTCCTTGAGCGAAGCCTTGGCCTCCTTTTCGCCGGCCGGGTGAATGCCGTCGTAGTCGACGATCAGAATGTCGTCGATGTACAGCTTCGCCCCGTCGTCGCTCTTCAGGCGAAACACGCACCGCTCTTCTTTCGCGAGGTGCAGGTAGCCCTCGAAGCGAAGCCCGAAATTGTTCTTGGCCTTCGCGACCGAGATATCGAACCCGGCCGACGTGCCCGCGGCGAGCGGCTGCAGCTGGTCGAACTTCGGCAGCCGTTCCCATTTCCCTTCGTAGTACGTGTAGTTCAAGTTCGGGTCGGCCTTGATCTCGCGCAAGAAATAGGCCGCGATGTCGGAGGCATCCTGGTCGTTGAGGTTCATGTGCGGCATCCGGCCCGACGGTCGTACTTGCAGCGGGTCGCGGAGGAACGTCGCCAACGAATCATGCGTGTACTTGGCCGCGGGATCACCGAGCGGCATGGCAAACGGAATCGGCTTGGCGCCGCGCTTTTGCGAATTGTGACAGGCCGCGCAGCCGACTTCGTGAAACTGCGTCTCGCCGCGCTTCACCGCGCCGCCGTCGAAGAACCCATCATGCTGGGCTTCGGTGGCCGTCGACATCAGAAAGTGCGTCAGCGCTTCGATGCGCGTCCGCTTGTCGTTCCGCTCCAGGTCGGCGAAGAGGTCGGGCATCGTCGTGCCCGGCTTCATTCGTTGCGGGTTATCGAGATAGGCGGCGATCCACTCGGCCCGCACGCGATCGCCGACGGTCGTGAGCAGCGGCGCCTTCTTGACGCTGACCCAATCGCCAAGGCCCGCCCCGATCGCATGGCAGCTCGTGCAGTTCATCTCGCCAAGCAAAAGGCGCCCGCCCTCATCAACGCCGGCGCCGGTCTTACTCTCCGCGGCTTTGGCGGCGTGAAACCGCTCATAGGCCGGCACGATCACATGGTCGGGCCCCTTCGGCGCGGGCGCGGCGTGCAGCGACGACGAGGTGAAACAAACGACGAAGAGCGCCAGGGCGGAAGCGTATTTCATGCGCGAGATATCGAAAGCTTTGGGGAAAGAATTCCTTCAATAGCCGCGGGTGCATACCCGCGGCACCCCGCGTATTCACGCGGGGCTATTGAACAGACGGACTGACATACATATGGAGTGACGACTTGAGGCAGGACCTAACACTCTAATCGCCGGCTCCGCAGGGGGATAGCGTGCGGTATGCGACATCGATGCGGCTGAATTCATTCGACCGCCGCGCAGTTTGACGCCTGCCCGGCCGACGACTATTCTCCCTGTTTCCGGCCGTGAAAGCCCGGCCGCTGCCGCCCGACCATCGCCCGTTCTCGTTTCGCGGAGTCTTTCTGCCATGTTGAAGCGTTTGTTGCTTACCCTTCTCGTCGCGGTGCTCCCCACAGTCATGAGTACGGCCCGGGCTGATGAAGCCGCCGAAGGTTTCAAGTGGCTCTTCGACGGCAAGGACATCATCGATTGGGACGGCAATCCGGAATTCTGGACCGTCGAGGACGGCGGCGTCATCACCGGTCGCACAACCTCCGAGAAGCCGACCAAGGGGAACACGTTCCTCGTTTGGAAGGGAGGCAACGTCAGCGATTTCGAACTCCGCTTGCAGATCAAGATCAACGGTGGTAACTCGGGCATCCAGTACCGCAGCGAAACCGTGCCCGACCAGAAATGGGTCATCAAAGGCTACCAAGGCGACTTTGACTCGACGAACAAGTACACCGGCATTCTCTACGAAGAAAAGGGGCGCGGAATCCTCGCGCAGCGCGGCACGAAGGTGAAGATTCCCGCCGGCGGCAAGCCGGAAGTCGTCGGTTCGCTCGGCGACGAAAAGGAACTCGCCGCGGCCGTGAAGCAAGGCGACTGGAACGACTACACGATCATCGCGCAGGGCAACCACCTGATCCATAAGATCAATGGCGCCACGATGGTCGACGTCACGGATGAAGACTCCGAAAAGGGAAAGAAGGAAGGCCTGCTCGCCCTGCAACTGCACGCCGGCCCGCCGATGACCGTGCAGTTCCGCAACATCCGCATCAAGCATCTCTCGGCCGAAGCGAAGCCGACCGGCGGAGCGGGCGCCGACCAAGTGAAAGGCCCGAGCAAGAAGGTCGTGTTCGTCGCCGGCAAGCCGAGCCATCCTTACGGCACGCACGAGCACAACGCCGGCTGTCTGCTGTTGGCGATGGAACTCGAGAAGGCGATGCCGAGCTACAAGACCGTGGTCTATCGCAACGGCTGGCCGACGGAAGCCGACGCGTTCGAAGGAGCGGACACGATTGTGATGTACTGCGACGGCGGCAAGAACCACATGGTGGTGCCGCACTTGGAAAAGGTCGACGCGCTCGCGAAGAAAGGCGTCGGCATCGTTTGCGTGCATTACGGCGTGGAAGTCGAGAAGGGCGCGGCCGGCGACAAGTTTCTCGATTGGATCGGCGGCTACTTCGAAGCCGATTGGTCGGTGAATCCGCACTGGACCGCGAAGTTCGAAACGTTCCCGGACCATCCCGTGGCCCGCGGTTTGAAGCCGTTTGCGATCAACGACGAATGGTACTACCACATGCGGTTTCGGCCGGAAATGAAAGGCGTGACGCCGATTCTTTCGGCGCACCCGGGCCCGGAAACGTTGTCGCGACCCGACGGTCATCACAGCGGCAACCCTCACGTGCGTAAGGCGGTTGCGGCCGGCGAGATCCAGCACGTGGCTTGGGCTTCGGAAAACGCCGGCGGCGGCCGCGGCTTCGGCTTCACCGGCGGCCACGACCACTGGAACTGGGGCGCGCCGGACTTCCGCAAGTGCGTGCTGAACGCGATCGTCTGGACGGCGAAGGGAGAAGTGCCGGCTGGCGGCGTCGAATCGCCGCAACCGAGCTACGGCGAACTCGAAGCCAACTTCGACCCGAAGAAGCTCCCGCCGAACTTTAAGAAGGAAGAAGTGATCAAGAAGATCGAAGACGCCGGCGGGAAGCTCTCGGCGAACTAGTTTCTTTAGAAGCTTCATCGTTTAGCCGCCCCGCTTGCGGGGCGCGCCTCGCAAGCGAGGCGGCTAAACATTGTGAAGTCTAACGTGGAAAGAACTTCCGGAACGCTTCGATTGTTTGCTTGGCCGCAGTGTCGTTATCCGGCCACGGCAGCGCTTCGGCCGAGATGTACCGGTCGTAGCCGATTTCTTTCAGGGCCGCGGCGATCGGCGTGAAGTCGATGTGGCCGTTGCCCGCCGGCCGGCGGTTGCTGTCGACGAAATGAACGTGGCCAATCAAACCGCGGCCGGCGCGCAAGGCGGCGGCCGTGTCGACTTCTTCGATGTTCATGTGGAACAGATCGGCCAACAGCAGCACGTTCTTGGTGTTGAGCGACTTGAGCAGGGCAACTCCTTGCTCGACCGTGTTGACCATGTTGGTTTCGTAGCGATTGAGCGGTTCGTAGATGAGCGGCGTCGCGTACCCTCGCGCATAGTCGCCGAGTTCCTCGAGCGCCTCGCTGAGCCAGCCGCGGGCCGTCTGTTGGTCGACGCCGTCTACGGAGTGCCGGCCTTGCATCGAGCCGATGATCGCCGGAGCCCCGAGCGGCCCGGCGAGGTCGATGATCGATTTGATGAACGCTCGCGCTTCGGCCCGCTTCGCGGCGTCGGGCAAGGTCAGGTTCAGCTTGCCCCGCACCCAACCGGCGCCGGTGCCGACGGCCGCGAGCGTGAGCCGGTTGTCGACCAGCAGCTTCTTGAGCGTCTGCGGATCGACGGCGTCGCCCGAGGGCGGAAACACTTCGACGGCGTCGAAGCCGAGTTCGGCTGCTTTGCGACACCCGCCGGCCAAGTCGTCCCAAAAGACGAACGGACCGCCGCGAGCTTCGTTGACGAGACTGATGGTGACGGCGGAGCGGAGCATAGAAGAAGGGGGGAAGGCGGAGGGGGGAGGGGGGAATTAAGAGTCGAGCTTGTTCGTAAGTCGCCGGCTATTTAGCCGCGGAGCTTGTCTCCGCGCTCCAGCCGCGCCGCGATCGCAAAGCCGTCATCTCTGTGCCGGCGTCCACGCCAGCGCTTCGGCGAGTTTCTTCGGCGTCGTGCCGAAAAGTTTGACGTATTCGTCGTGCGTCGGCTTGAGCCGCACTTGGGCTTTGGCCGCATGGTTGAGCGCGATGTCGCCGAGGCGATGCCGCATGAACGGGTTTCTCAGCCGGTCGAACGTTTCATCGGCAAACGCGGCGACTTCTTCCACGCGATACGCGATCGTCGGCACGATCTCTTCGAACAATAAAGCTCGCACCCAGCGGACGGCCGCCGGATTGCGCAAGACGTCCTGCACCGTCTCGAAGCCGGCGGGCAAAAACTTGGCGACCATCGCCGAGTGCAGGCCGTTGAGGATCCGCACCTTCCGCAAGTAGAACGGCGCCAGATCGCCGACGACGCGAATCGCCGGATGCGTGAAGAGCGCCACCTCGCGGCCGGGCGGTTTCTCGATCGCCCAAAGGGCGTACGGTTCGGCCGAAGTGAAGAGCGGGTCCTTCGACGTGAGTGGATGATCGGCCGGCGGCGGCGTGACCATGCAGTCGACCAAGTTGTTCAACCACAAACAGCGCTCGGCGACCCAAGCGCGGAAGGCCTCGGGCAGTTCCCATCGCTCAGCTTGCAAACGGACAAGCGCCGCGAGTTGATGCGCGTTGCGTTCGATCAACTCACAAGGCAACATCACCGGCGCGGGCAGGCCGGTCTGGTAGCGCGTCCAGAGCACCTGCGTGAGTTTGCCGGGCAGCGTTCGCGGCGGCGTCCGCGTTTGCGCGAGGAGCGACATGCCGTCCTCATCGTCGAGCACGTAGCCGGCCTCGGTCGCATTGCTGACGATCGTTCGCAACTCCGGCGACGCGGCCAGTTCCAACACCGCCGGCCAACTGTCGGCGGCCACCAGCGCACGGCTCACGCTCCTCACCGGCTCGACGCGATCGACGAGGTCGCCGTTTTCATAGCCGCGAACGACGACGTGAAAGCCCTCTTTGCCGATCAGCTCGGCCCGCGATCCGGCGGTCGACTGCACGACGACGACCTGCCCGACGTTCTGCCCTGCGTCGTTGGCCTGTTGCACGAAACGGTCGACGAATGCCCGGAGGAAGCGGCCGGCGCCGAATTGCAAAATGGTTTCCATTTGTGACAGCTTAGCGAGAAACGCATTTGGGACAATCGGCGCAAATTTTTCGCTTGTTTAGCCGTCGAGCTTGCTCGACGTCGACGGCCGGCTGACACCGGCCGCTCACCGGAGATTTTGCTTGACGACGCTTGCAAATCTCGATACTTTGCGTTGCAGAGTAATTGAGAGGACGTCGTTGCTCGGCGGAGATTCAAGCGATGGAACTTCACGAAGCGCTTGGGCAGCTGGAAGTGATTCGGCGGCAGATGGCCCGCTCCGAGACTTTTGACGGCTACCGCGTTTGGCCGACGGCGATCGGGGCCTTGCTGGCCTGCGGCGCGGCGGCGCTGCAACCTTGGCTCGTGCCGCAACCGGCCGTGCAGCTCGATCGCTATCTATTGCTCTGGGTCGGCACGGCGGCCGTGGCGGGATGCTTAGCGGCGGGCGACGCCCTGCGGCGGCATCGCGGCACTTCGACCTTGCACGGCACGCTCACGAGGCTGGCCATAGAACAATTCGTGCCTTGCGTCGTCGCCGGCGGCGCACTGACCGCGGCCGTCGCGTACGCCGCGCCTGCGCAAACTTGGCTGTTGCCGGGCCTGTGGTCGATTTTGTTTTCGCTCGGCTTGTTCGCTTCCGCCCGCTTGTTGCCGCGGTTGATGCTCGTGCCGGCCGCGTGGTATCTGACGATCGGTTGCGTCTGCATTGCATTGGGTCCGGAACGTGCAGGCCTCGCGCCGTGGACGATGGCCGCGACGTTCGGCTTCGGGCAGGCTTCCGTCGCGCTTGTGCTGGCGATGCAACAAGCGGATGCGATTTCCGCCACGGAGGAAACTCGATGAAGCGCAAAACGCCGGCCGACAAAACATCGGCCGAACACGACGAGCGCGGCCGCTTCGCTTACGAAGCGCTCGACCGCACGATCCACGAACGAGCACGCCTGGGCATCATGGCGTCGCTGGCCGCCAACGCCGACGGCTTGCTGTTTCCCGAGCTGCGCAAACTTTGTGACCTGACCGACGGCAACCTCAACCGGCACTTACTCGTCTTGCAAGAGGCCGGGCTCGTCGAAGTGCTCAAGCAGGGGGAAGGTCGGGCCTCCCAATCGACATGCAAGCTCACACGCCGCGGGCGTGCGGAGTTCGCCGCGTATGTCGAAGCTCTCGAGCGCGTGCTGCAAGACGCCGCTGCGGCCCGCAAGGCACTCGACGCCGGCGGCTCGACGACTCGCGCGGCTTCGAACAAGCCGGGCTGGTCGGCGGGTTAGTTCGCGCAAAAAATTTTCGCCACTTGCTTTGTAATGCAAAGTCAAAGGAGCCCGACCATGCGACGCGAGCGTACTTCCGCCGAGTGGATCGACTACTTCGACGCCAACGAGGCCAACTGGTCCGACATCCCGTGGCAACGCGGCGCGCAGGTCACGCTCGAGCCGATCCGGTCGCTGGTCCGTTCGCTGCAGGCTTGGCAACTCGGCGAGACGTCCGAAGCCCGACGCTTGAAAACGGCAGCCAAGCGTCATGCCTACGCGATCGGCGATCCGGACTTCGTTGAAGCGATGAACCTGTTCATCGCCGAAGAACAACGCCACGGCGAGGCGCTCGGGCGTTGGCTCGACGACGTCGGCGCCGAGCGACTGAAGCGCGACCTGGGGGATTCGCTGTTTCGCTTCTTTCGCCATGCTCGGCCGAATATCGAAGTCTGGACCACGGTCGTCACGATGATCGAGACGATCGCCGTCGTGTACTACTCGTCGGTACGGCGCGCGATTCCCTCGCCGCTGCTGCAGGCCGTCTGCGAGCAGATTTTGCGCGACGAGATGCCGCATCTGGAGTTCCAAACCGAGCGGCTGCGGTTGCTGTTGCGAAACCGCCGGCCGATCCCGCTATGGCTGACTCTGCGCGCTCAGGAAGTGTTCTTCACCGGCATGGTGCTCGTGGTTTGGCTCGCGCATCGACGGATGTTCGTCGCCGGCGGGCACACGTTCGTAAGTTATCTCCGTGCCACGTTCCGCCATATGCAGCATGCTTGGCAAGCGATGCGGCCGCGCTCGACGAGATCACCGGTCGCCGAACCACCGAGCCGATTAGAAGGCTGGCTGCACTAATATGCGGCGCTACGTCAACGGCCGGCTGACACCGGCCGCTCGCCGGATTGCGACCGTGACGCGATCAGTACGCGTGCTTGTGCCGGAAGCCGCGCCAGATTGTGAGCAGCAGGATCTTTAAGTCCAGCGCAAGCGACCAGTTGGCGATGTAGTAGAGATCGCACTCCAAGCGTTTGCGGATGCTTGTGTTGCCGCGCCAGCCTTGCACCTGAGCCCAGCCGGTCATGCCGCACTTCACGCGTTGGCGTTGCCAATAGCTCGGCAGTTGTCGGCGGAATCGCTCGACGAACACTTCCCGCTCCGGCCTTGGGCCGACCAAACTCATTTCGCCCATCAGCACGTTGAACAACTGCGGCAGTTCGTCCAAACTCCACCGCCGCATCAAGCGCCCGAGCGGAGTACAGCGGTCGTCGCCGGCCGTGGCCCAAACCGCGCCGGTTCGCTGTTCCGCGTCGACGCGCATGCTGCGGAATTTCAGCATCCAAAACGGTCGACCGCCCAGGCCCATTCGCTGCTGGTGGTAAAACACCGGCCCGCGGCTCGTGAGCTTCACGGCCGCGGCGAGCGCGAGCATTAGCGGCGAAAGGAGCGCCAGCGCAACCGCGCCGCCGACCAGATCCGTGGCCCGTTTGATCGCCGCGCCGAGCCCGAGTTGCGGGTTGCTGCGTAGGGCGATGAACGCCAAGTTGTCGACCTCGGTCGTCGCCACGTGCATGCCCGCCAGGTTCGGGCGGTCGGGCACCAGTTGTACTTCGACCAAATGCTCTTCGAGTTGTTGATAGACGAGCGGTAGTTCGCCATATCGGGCCAGCGGCAAGGCGACGAAGACGTGATCGGCGTCGGCTCGCCGCACGACGTCCGAGAGTTCCGCGATCGTCCCGAGCCGCGGCAACAATGTCGGCTCGCGCTTCGGCACAGCGTCTACGAACCCGACGGCTTCCAGTCCCGTCCAGCGATTGCGCGCGATGGTTTCGGCCACGAGCCGGCCGGTCCGTCCGCAGCCGACGATCACCGCGCGGCTGTGGTTCATCCCTTGCCGCCGCAGATGTTTGACGGCCCGCCACACCAATCGCCGGCCGATGCTGAGGGCGACGATGTTGAACACCAGAAACATCGCAAAGGCCAGCCGTGATTCGTACAGGTCGCGCTGATAAAACATGGCCGACGAGGCCAGCATCAACAGCAGCAGACCGGCTTTGCAGATGTCGGCCGTCTCTCGCGGCAGCTTTCGCATGCGGTGAATTTCGTACAGCCCACAGAGGCGATAGGCCGCCGCCGCCGAGAGGAGCACGAGCGGCAATGCGGCGGCGACGCTCGTAAATCTTGGAATTCCCTCGGGCGCCGGCAACAACGTGAAGCGGGCCGCGTAAGAGGCGAACCACGCGCAGGCCGTGACGGCGAGGTCGCAACCGAGAAACACCAGCGCCAGTTTGTCGCCGTGCCGTCGATACATGGGGCGTGCTTCCGTGCAGGCGCGAAACGTTTGCGCGTCAGACGATTCGCCGGCGCTGCCGGCAAATCTCTGAGCGCAGCCCTTCCGTGGGCGCGGGCTTGTAACAAATGCCTGCAGGATGGGTCAAGCCGGCTTAGAATCGAGGGAGAAAATCGAGGACAAAATGTACGCACTAATCTTTGGCTGCGTGTTACTCGGGGCAGATCCCAACCCGCCTGCCTCGCTGTCGCTAACGGAATTTGTCGACCTATCCGTCAAGACGCTCGACGAACTGGCGGAAACTCGTAGCAAGTTCCCGCAATCGGCCTACGGCGACTCTCCCGACGTCGATCGATCGAAACCGGAAGAGCAATATGAATACGTAGGGTTCATCAAGCGAAAGCTTCGTTCACTGTTGGAGCAATGTGATACGCCGGAGAAATGCCAAGCGCTTTCCAATCTCTTCGCCGATCACTTGGCAGCGTCACCGACTTTTCGGTTCTACGATTACCACTTGATGTGGCTGGGCGCGCGATTGATGAAGCAACATCCGCCTACGGACAAACGCTACTTACAGGTGCTCGTCGCGAAAGTCGACGGTCGTGAGCTGCAGAAACTTGAAAATGAAATAGTGAATTTGAACTCAACAATCGTAATCGAACATCTTGGCGAACATATCGACTCGCCCATGAGGGTCCCGACGCTGAACTTCGAGATCAACTGGGAGAAGTGGAGCGAGTATTCACGATGGTTCGCAGAGAATCGCGAGCGACTTCAGTTCGATGCCAAGGCTAAGCGATGGCGAGTAGGAACGGCGAAGTGATGTAACATTTTAAGACTCCGGTCGCTTACGCTCCCGGCTCGCTGTTGGTGTCGAACTTAGTTTAACCCCTCACCCCCGTCCCCTCTCCCGCAAGGGGCGAGGGGAGACATTTCATTCCGTCACTCCACGGCCGCTTTGCCGACCGTGCGCCTGGTGTCGGCAGCGCCGTAGCGGATGCCGTCGCGGATCAGGATCGAGTGAGCGTCGCCTTGCTTCACAGGCTTCTTCTGAATGCGGTGGCCCATCTTTTCCAATTCTTTCACGGCCGCCGCATGCTCGGGCCGGTCGCTCGCTTCGAACTTCAGCACGTCGGGCAGCCATTGATGATGGGTCCGCGGTCCGTGCACGGCGTCGTCGATATCCATCCCGAATTCCAGCACGCTGTAAACGACGTTGACTACCGTGTTGGGGATCGTTCGCCCGCCCGGGCTGCCGGTGACCAGCACGAGTTTGCCGTCGCGGGTGACGATCGTCGGGCACTGCGAACTGAGCATCCGCTTACCCGGCGCGACTTGATTTGGCGGCGTGCCGATGCGGCCGTTGCGATCGGTCACGCCCGGCTTCCAATTGAAGTCGGTCATCTCGTTGTTGAGCAGGAAGCCCGCGCCTTGCACGACGATCATCGAGCCGTAGCTTTGCTGAATCGTGTAGGTGTTGGCAACCGCCATCCCGTCGCGGTCGACGATCGAGAAATGGGTCGTCGATTCTCCTTCACCCGCGAGCTTAATTTCCGGCGCCAATTGCGCGGCGGGCGTCGCTCGATCGGGCGAAATCGCGGCGGCCAGTTCCTTTGCATAGTCCTTCGACGTCAGCTTGGCGGGAATCTCCGTGAAGGCCGGGTCGCCGATATATCGGGCTCGATCACAATAGGCCCGCTTCGTCGCTTCCGTCATCAAGTGCAACGTTTGCGGCGAGTAGCGGCCGTACTCTTTCAACGAAAACCGCTCCAGGATATTCAGCGTCTCGACCAGCACCATTCCTCCACTCGCCGGCGGCGGGCTGCCGTAGATGTCGTACCCGCGAAACGTGCCGTGGACGGGCTTCCGCTCGTTCGCGCGATACGCTTCGAGATCCTTGGCCGTGATGAATCCTTTGCCGCGCCGCATTTCTTTGACGATGAGTTCCGCCGTGACGCCCGTATAAAACTCGTCGGGCCCGAGGCGGGCGATCCGTTCGAGCGTGTCGGCAAGTTCCGGTTGCTTGAGCACGTCGCCGGCGTGCCACTGTGGCAACTCAGGCCGCTTCGGCTCGGCCGGCAGATTCAAAGGGTTCTTAGGCTCGCCCGGCGTGGTCACGGTCGGCGTCGGCGTTTGCTGACGCGCGGCACTATTCGCACCTGCCGCCTGCCCACTGCCCACCGCCTCCTTCTCCGCTCTCTTCCCAAACACTTCCACGAACTCAGGAAACTTCGCGCCGCCGGCCACGAGCTTGTTCAGATCTGCCGCGAGCACACGATCGATCGCGAAGCCGTCGCGAGCGAGCTTCACGGCCGGCGTGACGACGTCGCGCCAAGGGAGCTGGCCGTATTTCTTATGTGCGAGTTCGAGCCCTCGAATGGTGCCCGGCACACCGACGACGCGGTGCCCGGTCATGGCCGTGTCTTTGAGAAACGTGTCGGCTTGGCAGGCGGCCGGGGCCGTTTCGCGATACTCGATGCAGACAGGCTCGGAACCGTCGGCGGGACGAACCAGCATGAACCCGCCGCCGCCGATATTGCCAGCCTCGGGAAACGTGACCGCCATCGCCAACGCCACGCCCACCGCGGCATCGACGGCATTGCCGCCGCGGCGCAGCAGTTCCACACCGGCATCGGCGGCCGCGGGGGACGCACAGACGACGATCCCCTTCTCCGTCGCCACCTTCTCCACTTGCGGCCAAGGCTCGAGCGCGCGAGCAGTGATCGGTGCCGCAATCGTGACAATCGCCACCAACAGAGCGGCCGAACAGCGAGCCGGGAGCGTGAGCGACCGGAGTCGAAAAACGTCGCAACGTCGAAGAAGTCGAATCATGGTGAATAGCTCCGATGGACCGCAGGCGAGATCGTCGGACATTGTAAGCCGCGCGGAGTGATGTTGCACAATCAGCCGAATCCCAGTGTTTTTGAGGGCGCGGCGTCGTTGGCCCCCGGTCATTGACCGGGGGCTAAAGTTACGCCACGTCGCGTCCGCTATTTCCCGACGCCGTCGCGGCGGTCTATGATCGAACGTATGACTCACCCTGCCGCCAATTCGTTTCGTAAGCCGCGCGTGATCGTGCTCGGCGCCGGCCAGAAGCCGGCCATCGCCGCCGGGGCCGAACGTTTGCGCCCCATCATCGACGAGCATTGCGAGATCGTCGTCTGGGATCTGGAGTTCGAGCACGACCTGGCCGAGATCGACGCGGATTACGTGCTGGTGCTCGGCGGCGACGGCAGCATCCTCCGCGCGGTGCACCAGCTTGGTTACCGGCAGCGGCCGATCGTCGGCGTGAACCTCGGCAAGCTCGGCTTCCTGGCTGACGTCGCGCCCAACGAACTGCCGGCATTGCTGCCGAAGCTTTGCCAAGGAGCGTTGCCGATCGGAAGTCACGTGATGCTCGAATGCACGCTCCTGCGCGACGGCGCGGAGCAATGGACTGAACTGGCGCTCAACGAAGCGGCCGTGCTCGGCGGACCGCCGTTCGTGATTCTCGACGTCGAGCTTTACGTTGACGCCCAATGGGTCACGACCTATAGTGCCGACGGCCTGATCATCAGCACGCCCGTCGGCAGCACGGCGCACAGCCTTTCCGCCGGCGGACCGATCTTGCGCAAAGATCTCAGCGCGGTGGTGATCTCGCCGATCAGTCCGCACGCGCTGACGATGCGTCCGGTGGTCGACTCGGCCGAGCGGACGTACGAACTCGTGATTCCCGAGCCCAACGAGGGAACTCACATGATCGTCGACGGGCGCGACATGGGCGTCGTGCAACCGGGCGATCGGTTTCGCGTACGCCGCGCCGAGCCGTGCTGCCTGCTCGTCGAAGCGCCGGGCCACAGCTACTACGGAACCTTGCGCGACAAGCTCGGCTGGAGCGGCCGCTTCATGCCGAACAACCGGTGAGCCGGAGCTTGTCGCAACTACCGCACACTAGCCCCGAAGCGCAAGCGAGGGGACACGATCGATTCGCCGCTTGACATGCCCCCTCGCTTGCGCGTCGGGGCTAGTATGTGAAATCAGCCGACCTCGAAAGGATGCGAGATGGCGACTTTGTTTCCGCGCGCGACGACTCTGCGACATACCTCGGCTGCCGTTCTCTGTTGGGGCCTGATCGGCGGCGTGTACGCTTCCTTGCAAGCCGCGCCGCCGCGCTACACGCGCCCGCAGCAAACGCAGCGCAAACCGACGACCAAGCCGGCTCCAAAACCGAGCGCAAGCGGCACCAAGCCCGCCGCGAAGGTCGCTCCGCTGCCGAGCAACATTCCGAGTCCCCCGCCGCCGCGTCGTGAACCCGAGCCGGTTGCGAAACCGGCTCCCGTGGCCACAGAAGCAACGAAGACAGAGACCACCAAAACGTTGAAAACCGCTCCGCTGCCGGACGACGTCGGCAGCGAAGTCGCCCCGTCCGTGACGATGCCGATTCAAGTGAAATCTGCTCCAGCAACGCCCGCCCAAACAAAGCCCGCACCGACCGCTCCGCGGACCAGCGAGCTGTTCGCCCCGCCGCCGGTTGCCGCGGCCACGGATAAAAACGGGCGCTATGTCTTCCGCTATCAATTCGCCAAAGGCGAAACCGTCCGCTGGGTCGTCGAGCATCAAGCGAAGATCGCCAGCACGGTCGACGGCTCCTCGCAAACGGCCGAAACCTCGACGACGTCGACGAAGGTTTGGAAGGTCGTCGAAACGTTCCCCGGCGGCGAGACGAAGTTCGTCAATTCCGTCGCCGACATCGACATGCGGCAGAAGCTAACCGGCCGGCAAGAGACGCGTTACAACAGCCGCACCGACGAAGAAATTCCGCCGATGTTCGCCGCGGCCGCCAAGCAGGTCGGCGTGCCGCTCGCGGAGATCACGATCGACGCGCGCGGCAACGTGCAGAAGCGGATCGATTTGAAGAAGGCGGCCGAAGGGGGCGAGCCGGTCGAAACCGCGGCCACCGACATCACGCTCGTGCTGCCGGATAAACCGTTGGCCGTCGGCGAAAGCTGGACGTCGCCGCTCGATCTTTGGGCCACCGACGGCGCCGGATCGCGCGTGCCGATCAAGGCCCGCCGCAAGATCACACTGGAAAACGTCGTCGGCAACATCGCGACGCTGCGCCATGAAACGCAGATTCTCTCGCCGCTCAACGACGCGAAGATCGAAGCCCAAGTCGTGCAATCGGAGCAAAGCGGACAGGTGACGTTCGATCTCGCTCGCGGACGC
This sequence comes from Planctomycetota bacterium, assembly GCA_017303535.1. Classification (GTDB taxonomy): domain Bacteria; phylum Planctomycetota; class Planctomycetia; order Pirellulales; family PNKZ01; genus PNKZ01. The sequence goes on along the minus strand of JAFLCO010000086.1, from coordinate 1,714 downwards.
ATCATCCGGCTGTCGCAATCGAACGATCGCGAGGTGTTCGGCTTCCAAGGCGACGCGAGCGTCATGCACGTCGAGGCCGCGTTCACCGAACGCTTGGCCGACGCCGCCGGGGAACCGCTGCCCGAAGCTGGCAATACGACGACCGGCGAACCGACGACCGCTCGCACGCCGCGCGAAGTTTCGCAACCCACTCCCGCCTCCGGCCCGGCCGTTCGCAAAGCGACCGAAGAAGACAAAACGGCCGAACGCCCGACGGGGACGAAGGCTAAGTAACTCGCCGCCACGGCGAATCATCGGGCAGGCCGTCCTCTAAAACGGCAACGGCCGGCAGTCGGCATCGCGGGGGCATACAATGCCGGTCCCGCCGCGAATCCTGCCGGAGAGCCCTACGATGGCCGTGATCCGAATTCTGCTCGTTGCGCTCTTGCTGCCTTATGGTGGCGCTCGCATCGCCCTCGGCATCGAACCGTCCCAGCCGCAGTCTCTGCCGCAATGGATCGGCCCGGCGCAGTTTCGCGTCACGCGGTGGATTTCCGAGAAAGCGTTTCCGCGGGCGTCGGAGTTCGCCGGCATTCAACAAGCCCGGCTGCGCCTTGCCGCGGATTTCTGCGGCTGCGTCGTCGACTTAAACGGCCAAATTCTGCTGCGCGTTACGCCGTATTGTCCGACGCAAGAACTCGACGTCACCGACGCCGTGCGGCAAGGCTTGCGGACGCGGGTCTTCGACATGACCGGCCGACAAAAAGAAACCGAACATCTCTTGCGCTTCACCACCTACCAAGGGTCCGGCCCGGCGGCGGTGGCGCTGACGCTCACGATCATCGATAACACCGGAACGCAGCATCTATTTCAAACCGACGAAGCTTGGAAGCATCGACCCAATCTTGTGAAGGAAGAACCGTTCGACGTCACGACGCTTGGCCCTGTTCGGCCTGAGCTATGGGGCGTCGGTCGTCGCGACGCGAGCATTTCGCCGTTGGAAAACTACGAACAGTGGCAACAATCGAAAACTGCCGGCTCGGAGCCGACGCAGAAGTTTTACGTGCCCGAGGGTTTTGAAGTCGCGCTGCTCCGCAAGGCTGCGGCCGATGAAGGATCGTGGATTGCGCTAGGGTTCGACCCGCAAGGTCGGGCTCTCGTCTCGCGCGAGGATCAAGGATTCTTGCGGCTCTCGTTCGACGCCGAGCATCAGAAGGTCGAGCGCGTCGAACAAGTCGCGAGCGATCTCAAGGAGTGTCGCGGCCTGCTTTACGCGCACGATCGTTGGTATGCCAACGCGAACAACTCCAAAGGGATGTACCGCTTTCAGATCGACAGGGCCGGCAAGATCGTCGATCAAAAACTGCTCCGCGAGTTCCCCGGCGGCGTCGGGCACGGCCGCAATGACCTGGCGCTCGGCAAAGATGGCCGAATCTATTCGATCCACGGAGATTCCGTCGAGACACCGACGACAAATGTTCGCGACCGCACCTCGCCGCTCGACCGTCAAAAGCCCGGCGCGAAACCGAATCGGGCTTCGGTCGTCAGTACCGACGCCGACGGCAACAACTGGGAAGTTCTTTGCACCGGCCTTCGTAATCCCTACGGTCTCGGTGTGCATCCCAGCGGCGACCTCTTTACGTACGACGCCGACAACGAGTTCGACATGGGCACCCCGTGGTACCGACCGACGCGGATCGTTCAATTGCGATCGGGCGCGGACTACGGTTACCGA
>JAFLCO010000085.1 GCA_017303535.1 Planctomycetota bacterium | reverse complement strand
TGTCGCTGATTTGTTGGACCATCTGCATATAGGCGTCGTTGCTCGCGGACTTAACGACTCGCTTGATCGCGTCAGGATCGGGAATACCGAGCGATTCGGTGATCCCGTCTGTAATGAGATCCTTCTGCTCTTCGGTCAACGGTTTGCCGTCGATCTGCCAGGTATTCTCGAGCTCGTTTGCGATCTTTTTTAAGACGGATGCGGTCGTCGACCCTCGAACGTCCTCCGCGACCACTGAGGCTTTCTTGGTGAACTCGGCGTTAAGGGCGGCCCGCAATTCGTCCGCATAAGCCTTGGAAATTTCGTTGAACGTCGGCATGTCCCCGATCCCCTCATTAGACTGGATGCTGAGATAGCAGCCAGCATCTTATTGAGCCGTAAGTCCAGCGCCTAGACCAACTTAAGTGCTAGCACTGCCAGCAGAATCATTGATTGTTTTGGGTGACGTGATCGCCTCAGTAGCTGCACCGAGCATACGGAAAGGGTCGCTCCAGCAACAAACAATATGTCTCGTGGTCGATCTGCTGGGTGCCGACGCGTACCTGTCGTGTTGCTCATGCCGGTTCGTTTTGAAAGCGGCGCTGTGTTGGGCCATAGCGATGATTACTTGTGCGCCTGACGATCCCCTGCCGCTCGGCCGAGCCCGGCGGCGGCGGCAGCGTTTGCATCGAGAACGGCCGGCTCGGGAAGCCGTCAATGAGCAGCCGTGCGTACGCGTGATATTTCGGCAGCGCGCGCAGGTCGGCCGGCAGTAACTCCCCGCCCAACTGTTCGGCGAAAGTGTCTGCGTCCTGTCCCAGCCGGAACGCGATGAGCGTGCCAGCGTTGCCGAACACGGCATCGGCCGTCGCGTCGTCGAGTTGCCCTCGATGCTGGTGGGCAATCGTAATCGCCAAGCGGTACTTCCGCATCTCGGAGAGCAACGTCGGGATCGTCTCGCTCGCCAGAAAATTCTGGAACTCATCGACGAACAGATACGCCGGGACCCGTTCCGCCTCGGGCTGGTCGGCGCGGCTCATCGCCGCCAATTGCACGCCGGCGACAAGCAGCGATCCCAGCAAGTTCGCCGCATCGTCGCCGAGCCGGCCCTTGCTCAGGTTGCAGACGAGCGCTTTGCCGGAATCGAGCACGTCGCGCAGGTCCAGGCGCGCCGACGCGTCGCCGAGGACATTGCGCAGCAGCGGGTGCGTGACGAGCGCCCCGATTTTGTTCTGCACGGGTGCGATCGCCTCCGCGCGGAATTGCGGTTTCCAGGAATCGAACTCCTGCAGCCAGAACGCCCGCACGACTCCGTCTTGCAATCCGCCGACCAAGTTTTTGCGGTATCCTTCGTCGGTCAACAGGCGTTGCAGCGAGAGAAGCGTGGTTCCTTTGTTTTCCAGCAACGTCAGGACGCAATTGCGGAGGATGTGTTCGAGCCGGGGGCCCCAGCTGTCGCCGAAGAGCCGGCGAAAACTCGTGACAACCGCCGACGCCACCAGCGCCCGCTGCCGTCCGTCGCCGCCCGCTAGCGGGTTATAGCCGACCGGATGCGGTTCGCTTGGGTCGAAGACGATGACGTCGTTCGTTCGCCGCGGCGGAACGATCGAAAGCAGCTGGTCGCAAAGATCCCCGTGCGGATCGAGCAGCACGACGGAGCGGCCCGCGGCGATGTCCGCCGCGGCGAGATTGAGCATCAGCGTCGACTTGCCGGTGCCGGTTTGGCCGATGAGGTATACGTGGCGGAATCGGTCTTCGGCCAAGATGCCGAACACGTCGCGACGCTCGCGGAACGCCGTTCGTCCGAGGACTGCCAAGCCCGGAGGCTTACCGAGCGTCGGCAAACGATCCGCAGGCGGTGGCTCGAACTCCCGCCAGTCGTTAGTGCGCAGCTGGGGCGTGCGCACGCTCCGCGTCGGCGGGTGCCAAAGCAACGCCAGTTCCGGCGGTGAGAGCAGCCAGCGGTGAAACCAAGCCGGGCGTTTGGGCAAGTTCCCCGTCCGAATCTTCACGAGCTTCACGCTTCCGCCGCCAGTCCCAAGAAAATGCGCGAACACGCCCGCCAGTTCGTGCAGCTTTCCGATCGCCGCGTCCCGATGCGCGGGGGGACCGAGGACCGCGACCCGCACGTCGACGGTCCAGACCGCTCCGCGCAGCTTTTCGGCGCCGCCGGCTCGCCGGCGAATCCGCCGCTTCCAAAACCTCCGCAGTGGGCCGGCGAGCAGGGACACGAACGGGCGCAGCCGCTCCCCTTTCTTCGAGGCGAGGGCCGATAACACGGCCGCCAGCGGATCGACGAACTGCTGCTCCTGGCGATCGAGCAAGTGTTCGAGTGCCACGAGCGCCGTGGCGTCCGGCACGAGTCGCAGCCGTGCCCAGAAACATTCCTCCTGCTCTCGCGGAGCAAAGGCCTCCTCGGGAATCTGATCGATGCGCAGGTCCGGGCAGGCGGCTTGCAGTTGTCCCTGGACGAGCGGCGCAGACGCTCGGCTCGTGCGCGTGAAAAGGCCGACCTGTCCGGCGTCCCGCCCGATCAGCAGTTCCCACGGCGACCGCCCGCGGAAGGAACGATGCAGGGCCGTCATCGCGGCGACGAGATACTGCGGGCCGCGGACGTTGTCAGCCGGAGACGCAAGCCTGAACAGCACCGCCGGATGGTAGCACGAAAACACCCGGCCCGAGAACGTGCGGGCTTTCGAGCCGGGGTAACCTGCCGACGTCGTAATTTCCGCTCGACCGTCGCGTCGCCGTAGACGGGGCGGGCCTTGCGAGTCCGCCAACCTTCGGCGAGGACAAGGTGCGCACCACACGAACCGTGACGCCCGGGATCCAAAGTGTCGTGGTGACGGCGACGCGTAGGGACGCGGTGGCCCCTGATGGGCTCGCGGCGATGCGGCAGAATTTCAGATTAAGCGTTCAGATGATGCCGTCAAGATGTTACAGGCTATGGGGCGTCTTACGATTTGTTCCGACAATTTGCAAAACGAAACGGCGTTGCGAGCGAATCGATTAGCGAACGACTTCTTTTCGCCGGTAGCTGTTATGTTCTTTTTCGCCGTAGTAAGGAATTTCTGGAACAGTGTGCGAGCGAATGCAGGGCCAAATGCTCATCAGCGTAATTGCCCAAGCAAGGTAATGCCAAATACCAAACGGCGGAGCCGTCGCTAGCTTTATCGAAACGGCTGCAGCCACGCCGAAAAATATCCGGAGAAAACCTCGCCAATACCTGTCGCGTCTTCGCAGGCGCTCCTCCGACTCCGCAAAAGTATCAAGCGTTTGCTGAGCGCTGCCGAGATTCGCCGCGGAACGACTGCTTACAAATCGCTCGAATCGGTCAATGATTTCCGGCTCTTGGATTCCAATTTGGTTAAGTAATTGGTCTTGTAAAGTCAGTTCGATATTTCCGGCGGAAAAGGTCTCTTGAAGAGCCCGAATTCGCTTGTCGCGCCACCAATAAGATGGACCGCCGTCGTCGTCCATGTACTTGCTTTGAAGAACACTATCCCCGTAGCGTCGCGCTGGCGAGTCGGTGAGCTTTACAAGTATGAGCTGACAAATCGGGATGAAGGGAAAGAGCCTGATCGGCGTCGGACTATGGTTGATCAAAATAAGAGGAAAATTGCCGCGGTAGCCCGGATTCGCAAAATCGGTTGTGCAGTGGACGCTCAGACCGAGCCGCCCAAAACTACTTCGCCCCTCGATCTTCGCGGCACAGCTAACCGGTACGGAGAACTTTTCATAAGTCGAGGCGATGAGCATCCGCCCGGGCTTGAGGGTTACATACTCATCCGGCCGAAGCGTGGTACGACGGAAGTAACGCCGCAGCTGCAATATCAGCGGCGCCGACTTTCGAAGATCGATCGTCGCGCCGCGGCGAGTTTCCCAGAAAACGTTGGAAAGCCGAAGGTCGATACTGCACGGCTGAATCTGCTCGTCCGCAGAAAAAGGATGAGCCGAGTTGTGGCACTCGATGTTAAGTTCGGACAGCAGGGAGCGAAAGTCTTTGTCACTTAGATACATTGGCGTCGAGCATCCACGCGCGGATGTCTTTCATAGCAAAAGTGCGCTCAACGTTCCGTTCAACGTCCGTGGCGTCCAAGAGCCACTGCGGCTCCGGATGCCAGTCGGTACCCCCGAACCAAATACGCTTGGGATGGACGCGGCGCAGGGCCGTTTCGCCGCGATAGTTCGTGTAGAGGATCGACACATATTCAAGATTGTCTGCCATATCTAGATCCTTGAAGGGGCCTTAGAAGTCCCGGGCGTCGGCATGCTTCCCGTAGAATAGCGGGTGAACATCCATCGTCACCTACGGCCCGACCCTCAATGAAAGGTTGTCAAAGAACGCCGTCAGATCGTCGGTAGCAGCGACTTCCGTTGCCCGCGATGATCCGAGAATATCTTTTCACCGACCGGGTTCGAGGCATTAACGAAATCAGGTAGGTATACACCCAGGAACAGCGTTCGCTCGGGATTGCGAACGATCGACGCCGCAGCATCGAGGATGTTCGTTAGTCGATCGCGACTCCGGCTGCAGACGAAAACTACGCGGTGACGTTGCGTGTTCTGATCACGATACGCGTCATGCAACCGCAACTTGCGATGGATCGTATCGTCGTGCTTCGTCGAACGGATCGTCTCGGTCGAACAATCCAGTTCGATAAGAAAGCGGAACCGCCCGTCAGCTCTGCGGAGGTCGAAGCGAGCATCGGGAATCAGCGTCTCGCCGTTCACGTCGAGCACCAACGTGTTCTCGGGATAGATGTCGGAGATTCGGAAGCCGTGCCGCTTGGCGGCGACGGCCGTCGTCACGAGAAACTCGCTAAGGGCATGGGTGTGATGGTGCCGCGAGACGGCGACGGGCGCGAACAGGTGCTTCGTCGGAGGCCGGGCGTCCTCGCCGTAGAGCATCCGTAGTCCCGCGAGCGTCAGCTTGTAATAGTGCGGCAAGCCCCCGCCGTGCGCCGGTAGGATTGCCAGTGGAAACCGCTTGACGAAACCCGCGCGGGCGAGCCGTTGCAAACGATCGAGGAGCGTTCGGGCGGAGCGGAACGGGCCGGCGGCGAACGTTTCGGAGAGTTTCAGCAATTGGGCCGTCGTCAGCGGCCCCATAACGAGCGAAGTCAGCAGTTCGACGTCGCGCGAAGTGGTGAACGTGCTTGTCATAGCGGAATCGCGAGCGTAGCATTCGCCTCGCCTTTCGGGCAGACCATGAACCGACCGTCTCACGAATCTGTCAACGTGGATGATCTGATGCGGCGCGTGAGCGTCGACGACGTACTGCGGTTCTACGGCGTCGCCTCGGACACCATTCAGCGCGTCGGCGATGAAATCCGCGCGCGGTGCTTTCTCAATTGTGCGAAGACGGAACCGACCGGCGATCGGGCGCTGGCGATCAAGGTCGACGACGACGCGAAGCGGTGGTGGTGCCATTCTTACTCCTGTCCGCATAAGGGCGGCGGCAACCTCGTCGGGCTCATGGATCTACTCAAGCCAGGAGAACCCATGAACGGCCGGCCCCGCGGCGAACGCTTTAAGGCGATCCTCGGGGACCTGAAAGAAATCGCCGGCGGCGCTCCCCTCTCGCGAACCCCGACCGCTTCAGCGCCGCCGAAGCCGCGCATCGCGGAACCGGCGAAGGTCAACCTGCCGCTGGAGGAAAACCCGAACGAACGTATCCGTGCCGTCGTAAGCCTGCACGAAAGACTCGTCGTCGATCCCCTCTTGATGAGCCCGCCCGCGGCGGGCTACGTCCGCCGCAGACCGTACCTGACGCCCGAGCTTCTCCGAAAGTGGAAGGTCGGGTATCTCCCGTTCGACGCCGGCGGCGAGAACAGCGGCGGCACGATGCGGGGACGCATCGTGTATCCGATCCACGACGAACAGCGGCGCGTTTTGACGTATTTCTCCCGCGATCCGCGGCACGAAGAAAAGCTCGCGATATGGCAAGCCGGCGATCGCTCGGCGCCCCGGCCGGAAAAGACGCACTTCGTCCGCGGTTTTCATCGCGGCCGTGAATTGTTCGGCCAGCATCGTCTGGCCGAGCCGGGCGTGCGAGAGGCGATTCAAAGTCTAGGACATTTGTTGATTACTGAGGGTCCGAACGGCGTTTTGCGGTTGGACGCAATCGGCGTCCCGGCGTTCGCCGCGTGCAGCAATCACCTCACCCGCGAGCAGGCGACGAAAATCGCCCGTTGGTGCCGGGAGTTGAACGTCGTCGCCGGCGTGATGTTCGACTGCGACGCGGAAGGTGACGTCGGAGCGAAGCAGGCCGTGGTCGAACTCTCGCAGCGCTGTCCCGTGCGGCTCGTCTGGTGTCGCGCCACGTTCGACGGTCGCTTCCTGGACCGACAGCCGGACGGCCTCACAGAGCAGGAGTGGGAGGGGGTCCGCAACAAACTGCGGCAAGCGGACTCGACTGGGTAGAAGGTGACAGAATTTGAACCTGCCAGCGATTCGAATGGAAACGATTCCGTCGATTGCACTTGCCCCTTCTGCCAAGGCTACCGCGCTGCACAGGCGCAGCTCTTACGCGACTGCAATTGTCATGACTCGGCGCACGTTGACCCCGGTTTGCGACAGGTGGCTCGTTGCTGGCGAAAGCTTTCTGACCAAGTACGAGCCGAAGTACTATCGATAATCAATAAAGACGGCGATTCCCAACGGTGTTGAAACTCATTTCTTCTCGCTTGCATCGACGGCATCCTTGATCAACCTCTCTATCGATGCCGAGGTCACTCCGGCCTTATCCGTCACAAACACATCTTCATTAAGGCGCGTTCCTCCATTCACCGTAAAATTGTCATCCAGCGATTACATGCTTCTTGAAGATCACCGCATCCCTGACTGAATCAAGAGCCATCCACGCGTTAGCAATTTGGGCTTCTTGCAGCGACTTTGACGAGATCATCCGAAGCTTTCTTGTTTTGCTTGATGTCGTCCATGACGGACTGGTAGCCCGCATCTTTGATGAGTGTTGAAACGATTGTCCTCATCGATTATTGCGCTAATCCAATCTTCATCCGTATCGAATTCGCACGTCGCGTCTTCATGTAGGGCTGTTTTCCATAGGATTGGTCCCAATCACTCGGACGATTCGGACGCGCTACTAATTTATCCGATTCAAACCAACCGCTCTCCGGGCTTGCGCCAATGACATCGCCATTCGACTACTTTCGGGGAATAGTCATACTTGGCAGCCCCAGAATTACCAGAAATGACGCGAAGCAGGACGCGATATACATTGCGACTAATAGTTTTGCGACATCCCAAGCCGCACCATCAACTCCGCGAGATGCGATCCAAAGGGTCACGAATGAGTAGGGAATCACTGATAATATGAACAATAATCCGATATAACTCATCCGAATTCCAAAGGCTTGAAGAGCTATGGATATAGAAATATTAACAAGTGATATTAGCCAAGGAACGACCGCTAGTGGCAGCAGTTCCCAGCTACGGTGTGAAACGAAACACCAGAGCAGGGCAGCAACTGCTCCAGCGAACGCCGACAGTAAAAACTTTGCGGGCAATGCCATGCGGTATTTCCTTCAAATTGGCACAAATTGGCGCTAACAAGTTAAAGAAGTTAGGCCTACGGACGTTCGAAAAGCGACTTACCAGTACTTGCTGCAGGCAGCACGCGTTCTTCTGCCCAGTCCCAGCCTGAAAATTCTCCCGCCTTTTCTCTATCAGAACTCGAAACACCTGCTTTCTCTAGCAAAGAATTCACCCATGATTGGCAATTGTCGCTTGCAAGTCCATATTCTGGCGCGTTTCCTGCGCGGGTTTGAAGCAAATAGGCGTCTGCAAGGTCAAGGATGCGATTGATGAACTCTGTGTCGCTTACTCCGGCAGGCGGAGCAACCTTATGCACCTCCAAGCTCCACCCCGATTTGTACTTATCGGGATTTGGCGTTGAGGGCGTCCAAAACTTTGCATTCGGTGGACGAGTAGTCTGGTCGTAACGAGACTTATCCCTATATTCGCGCACAGCGGCGACATCGGCCTTTTGGTTCGTTTTTAGCACGAGACGGTCGTTTTCTTCGTGTCCGCCTAATGTGAAGCCAGACTTATTTCCATACACGTCTGTCATTAGTGGGGTGTTGAAACCTGGAACTGTGCGACCAGCAAAATCCCCAGGGTTATCGGGGATTATTAAAAGAAACCCATGATTTCCGACAGGTACCCCATCGAGGTCCCGTGCCGCCCAAAAAACCTCAAGGCCATATGGATCTGAGTAACTATAAGGGCTATTCGAGACGTAACGATGAAGGTTATCACCAGCTGCATAGCCTATCGGGTCTCTGCTAAGCCAAGTTCCCAATAAATAGTGAAGGTAGCGGAACCTTGCGACGTAGATTGCAAATGTAGAATCCCAGACATAGCCTGAGTAAAGGATCTCCCAACCGATATCGCCGCCCACAGTTCTGGCCGTGAAATTTGGGTTTAGAAACTCGGGTTCTCCGTACGCCGTGTAGCGATAACGCTCTAGGACAGCGCCGCTGGTATTGACCACGGCCGTGATGTTCCAGTTGGCGTCTTTGACGGAGTACAGCCTCTCCGACAGAACGCCGTCGTTGGTCGGCGAGCGATCGCGCAGTACGAGGTCGTCGATGTAACGGAGCCCCCAGAGGAACTGGCGTTCCGCCGGAGCCGAGTTGGGGCTATTGCCAAGACGTTCTTCCACCACCTGCCAGTCGGCGGAATAGTAGTAATGCCGTGTCACACCAGCGGCGGTTTGCTTGGTGCGGCGGTTGAGCACATCGTAGGCGTAAACGCCGCCGTCGGAGGAGAGTCCGACCAAGCGATTCCAGGCGTCGTACGTCGCCGTGAAAGCCGACTGCGGCGTCGCCGGCTTCGGCATGGTCGTCATGTTGCCCGCCCGGTCAAACGCGGGCGTCACCCAATTCTCGCCGTAGGTCCGCGTGAGCGCCGTGATTTCGTTGACCCGGTTGCTGGTGCGGCGTTGGTCGAGGTTTCGCGTCGGGTCGGAAACATCCGTTTGCAGGAAGCCCGACCAGTTGCCGGTCGCGTCGAGCCGCCACTGCTGCGCGAAGCTCATCGTGTCGACCGTCGCGTTTCCCCCGGCCAAGTTGCCGCGGCTCATGTCCACGAGCCGCTCCAGTCCGTCATAGGAATAGAGTTCGTCGTTGCCGGCGACGAGCATCTCGCGCCGCCAAATCCGACTGCTCGCCCGATTGTAGCCGTATTTGATCTGCTCGACGGTTGAAGAAGAGTTGGTCCACTTGCAATCCGTCGTCCGGCCGAAACGATCCAATCCTACATAGGGATTCGCCAAATCGCTGCCGCCGATGAGCGTCCACGTCAACTGCGGCTCCGGACAGAAACTTTTCACGAAGCTCGCCAAGCCGAGATACGTGTAGGCGACCCGGGCTACGCTGCCGGCGTCGTCCAGGCTTTCGATCCGCGACAGCCGATCATCGTCGCCGGCCGCGACGCCGTAGTCGTACGTCAACACACGACCGTTGGGATACGTGAGCGTCGTCGGCCGGGCCGTATTCGTACCGCCGTCCGCATATCCATATTGGACATTGGGCGTGTTCGCGGTATTCACGGCTCCGTCGTGCGCTTGGTACTGCGTTGTAGGTTGCCGGAAGCCGTCATACTGGTTCTGCACTTGATTGACGACTGTCGTCCCGCCGGTGTCGGCGTAGCTGGTAAGCTGATGCCATAATCCGCGAACGTCGTAGCTGCGACCTAAACGACGCACCGCGCCGTCGATCCCCGTCCCCAGCGCCGTGACGACGTCGTCCGTCGCGCGGCCGAGGAGGTCGTAGCGGTATTCGTGCGTCGTGCCGTTCTGATCGGTCATACGCACGATCTGCGCTTGTCGGTTGTAGCTCTGCGTCACCTGATCGGCTCCGCCGATCGAGTCGGGATAAATCACGGCCGCCAACAGCGCATTACTCGCAATCGCCGAATCGGGGAGCGTCACGCCGTAGACGTACCGCGTCGTCTGGTCGCCGGTCGTCGGGTTCACTGCGGTCAAGGCGACGACGTTGCCGTCTCCATTGTACGCGAAGCGCACGGTCGCGTCCGCGTCGCTGCCCGGACAGCCCCCCGTAAAGTTGCCGATTTGGCTCAAGACTTTACCAAGGGCGTTAAAGGTTTGTCGGGATTCCACACCCATGGGATCGACCGCCTGGAAGCGATTCCCCGCCGGGTCGTAATCGTACGAGGTGACGAGCACGTCATCGCTCCGGGCCGGAACCGTCGCCGGCCGAACGAACGCGACGTCGCCGTTGGTCCCGTAATCGGCTTCGGCCGTCGCGCGTCCGACACCGTCGTACCAAGTGGCGGAGTAGCTGACGCGCGCCAAGGGCTGCGTGCCCGAATACGGGAAGTTAAGCGCTCCGTTGCCGGTGGCGTTATGAAACCGCTGATACGAGGCGACTTGCAGCCGATTTCCGGCGTCGTCGAACGCGGCCAGCCATTGCTCAAAAATCTTGTTGCTCGAAGTGATTAGCCCGACTTCGGCGTATGGCTCCGTTCCGCCGCCGATGTAGTACCCCCGATACTCGGCGTACTTGCGGGCCTGACTATCGAAGAATGATTTGACGAACTGCTGCGAGCCCGCGGGCAACCTCTTGATGAGGTTGCCGGCCTCGTCGTACCAATTATTGTCGACCAAGGCATTGCCTAATGCCCCGTTGCTCGGATTCACCGAGTAACGCTTGGCTTGATACACGCGGCCTTGATCGTCGTAAAAGGTCTGCGAACGGCCGAGCAGCTGGCCGTTTTCGGTGTCGTTGAGCTGATCGACCTGCACGACCCGATCGAGATTGTCGTGGGTCAGTTCCAAAAAGAACTCCAACTCGCCGTCCACGCTGGTGCGGCGGTCGCGCCAGTCGTAGCCGAAATCCGTCACCCGATCATTCGTCCCGGACGCATCGACGAACTGCGTCTGCTGCGTAAGATTGCCGTCGCCGCCGGATGCGCCACCGTCGTAGACATTCCCCGTGACCTGAACGAGGTTGTTGCCGGCGGCCGCGCCGCCGGTCGGATCGGCATCGGTCGCTCCCCCGTCTAGCGTCCCGACAAACCGGCCGGTCTTCAGCCCGCGCGGATCGAACGTGAGCCGCGTGATCGTGCCGCCCGGCGTGACTGTCCGATTGCGACGGTTCATCACGTCGTAGCCGAATTGCGCCTCGTCGAAGTTCGCGCCGGTACGGCCGCTGCCCTCGATCGGGATCGTGTGGTAAGCGCGTTGGGCGATCAACCGATCAGCATCGTCATAGACGCTTTGCGTCCAGCGGGTCCAACCCCCTTGCGGAAAACAGTCGGAGGCCGTCAGGCGTCCCTCAGCCGTTGCCCGCGCCGCCTGGATGGCGTCAACGGTGCGCCCGGCATGATCCAAGCGATCGATGGCGACCGGGTTGACGAGCGTGGCCCGCCGGTAGGTTCCAATTCCATTCACGTAGCCTTGACCGCGGCGGACCTCGTGAGCGGCGTCCAAATACACGGTCCACAGAGCCGTGCGGACTTCGACGCCGTCGACCGAATGCTGCGGGCCAAGAATCTGCGTCGTGCGGCCCAAATCGTCGACTTCGTAATCGGTCACCAAGTTCAACGGCGGTAGGAGCCCGGCAGGGCGCGACCATCCGGCGGGAAGCGTCAGCAACGCGGGATTGACGTCCTCAATCCTTTGCAGGCGGCCGCCGGTCGGTACGTCGTAGGTAAAGTGATCGATGAAGCCCCGCGGCCCTTGCTCCCAGAGCATGTTGCCGTAGAGGTCGTATTGCTCCCGCTGCAGCGCCGAACTGCCGGAACCGTTTTGAGCGGTCGGAATCGCCGGCAGCGTGGTTGTGCGCTGGAGCAGCTGCACGGTCGCAAAATGCCACACATACGCGAAAGAAGTCGTGACGGGATGCGTCCCGCCGTCCGCCTCGCCCGTATAGAGGGTGGCTTGGGCAATCGGGAAGACCGTCACCGGCGGCGCGGCGGGGTCGTCGTCGGTCGTGCTGCGCTGAAAGTAAGTCGTTTCCGACAACAGGATCGGCGCGCCGTTGCGACCGCGTTGGACTTTTTGCGCGGCTTCGTAGCCGGTCGCGCCGCCGGGGGTCGTGGGTGTGGCGGTCGTCGTCGTGTAGTAGTCGGTGACAAAGACCTTGCCCGCATTGGCCTTGACGATGGTCGTCGGGCCGCCCAAGTCCGGCTGTGCTTCGTTGTAACCTTGCACGGCCGACGGGAGCGCGCGCAGCACGACCGTGGCGAGGATCTCATCGTAGCGGCGATACTGAACCCAAGAGTCGGAACCGCTGCGGAGTTCCGACAGCATCACCTGACCGATGTGATTGGTGAAAACGATGTTCTGGTTGCCGTCCGGCAACGTTTCGACGGTCTTTTGACGCCAGCTGTTGTAGCCGTCGGGATTATTACTTGTCGTGTAGCCAAATTGAAACCCCCGCGTTCCGGCGGCGACGGTTTCGGCGACGACGCGCTGCTCGGCGTCGTACTGATAAAAATAATCGGCGAAGGCCGCGACTTGCCCGTCGGTCGCGGCGAAGGGATCGGCGACTTCCGACAACCTGCGGAAGGCTTCGGGCTCCAAGACATACTTCAAGCCGTGCGCGAAGCCGGTGCCGCCGGCCGAATCCAGGTAGTAGCGATAGTAATATGTTTCAAAATCGGCCCAAGCAGCGGCCCCGACCGGGGCTTGATGCACGGCGGTCCGCAGATCGCCCACGGTCCCGAACGTCGAACCGGAGTCGTAGTATGTGAACGCGGCCCGGCGAACCTGGTCCCAGCCCGAGTCGGCGATGTTGCGGCGGAGCGTGACATACGCGATTCGTCCGGCGTTGGGATCGGACGACGGCAGATACTCGTACAGAAACGATTCGACCGTCGTGACGCCGGCCGCATCCAAGTAGCTGCGTTGCATCTCGGCGACCGGACTTGACGCGTCCGGATATAGGAGCGTGATGGCCTCGCCTCCCGGCGCGATCACTTGCGCAAGCAGGCCCGGCGGATTGGCCGTCTGCTCGAAATCGTGAAACACCCAAACCGAGCCGTCGGGCTGACTCAGGCGAAAGACACCTTCCGCGGGCACATGCACAAGCGTTTGCAAAGCCCCGAACGCGCCGACGTATTCGCCACCGATGAGATCGAACCAGTAGGACAAACGGGGCGTGATGACGACCTGGATTTCGGACGCGTCGCCGCTTAAGTCGATCAGATAAGCCGAAGTGGTCAGGAGCCAATTAAAACCGTTGCCGTAATCGACGCTGGTCGGCTGACCGTTGACCTTCAATTGGTTCGAATACGTGCGGCGGTGTCCCCACGGCATGCCAAACCCGTTGCTCCAAACGTCGGCGACCGACATTTGGATCTCGCCGTTGGCGTAGCGAATCGGCTCCGAACTCGCTTCGTCCTGGCACTGGCACGGGTTCGGACACGTTTCATCGGTCTCGCCCGTTTCGCCGGAGGCGCTGGAATTCAAGGTGTTGAACAGCGGGGCCATGCATCTTCCTCAAAGGAGTGAATCGAGGGGCGGACGACAAGATAAAGCGGCGGAACGATTCTCGGGCGGGAATATACAACAGCCGTCAAGCGTCGACTTTATTCCGCTAAGCGAAAATCGCGCAGGCAACTTAACGAAGCCCGCTCGCGATCTCAAGAAAATTGCCGCCAAGAAAATCGTCGACCGACGATCCTGTTCAGCACACGTTACGACCGTACTCAGGCGTAGTTAAAAGCCACTATGCAGGCGCAAGCTCTGCGCGCGGAAAGCGCGACGCGTCTCACGATCCATAGATTTAACGGCGGAAAGCTTAAGCGGTCGGCCGTTCTCCGCTTCGCTTGCCGTCGGCGCCGAGCGCTCTTATGATCCGGCGTATTACTTCGCGCACCGCTCGTGGATTCGGCCGCCGGTTATGCATCAGTTTCGGACGTCGCTCGACGAACTCGCCGCCCCACGACCGAAACGTTTGACGCTCGTTCAAGTTTGCCCGAGCTTGCACCGCGCGTGCGGCGTCGGCAACTTCGCCCGCAACTGTGCCGCCGCCTTGGCCGACTACGGCGTCGACGTCACCACGGCGACGGATTTTCCCGAAGACCTGGATGCGGATTTGTTGATTCAGCACGAGTACGCCCTGTTCGACGGCGTCTATTTGAAAACACGTTTGGCTCAGCAGCGCGGACGAGTGTTCTTGTTCGCCCACAGTCCGCACGCGGACCGCGGGCTCGGCGCGTATGTCGACGGCTTTCTCACGCTCTGTCGCGGCATGACGGCGGACGCCGCGCGGACCTTGGTCTTGCCGCATCCCGGCTGGCAGCGATTGCCTTTGGAGAATCGAGCTGAGTTGAAGGCGGCGTACGGCTGGAGCCATTTTCGCTGCGTCCTCGGCACCAACGGCTTCATGAGCCCGTCGCGTCAGTTCGACGAAGTCGCCCGCCGGCTGCTGCCGTTCGCCGCACGGGAAAATATCCTCGTCCACGTGATCGGTACGCGGCATCACTCGCACGACGATCGTCCCGGGTACCGCGATCAAGAACGGCGGCTACAGGACTTGGCGGCAGCCTATCCCCAGGCCCTCGCTCTGAAGACCCGGTTTCTTGATCAGGAGGAATTGAATCGTCGCTTGCAAGCCTGCGACTTGACTTGGTGTTGGACGGCGACGCCGTCGGTGCCGTACGGCAGCGGGACGTGCGCCGATCAGTACGGGAGCGGCACGCGACTCGTCGTCGCCCGCAAGTTGCAGCATGAGCATGTGCTCGGACTGCCGAACGTCGTCGCCGCGCCGGCCGACTTAGAGGGCTTTGTCGAGGTCGTTAAGCGCGAGGCCGCGACCGGCGGCTTCGCTAGACACGATCCGTCGCCGTTGTCTTGGCGCTGCTTCGCCGAGCAGGTCGTTCGCTTCCTCGACCATTGCCCACGTCGTCTCACTCGGCTGCCGGAAACTGCTTCTGTACCGGTCGTCGCACCCGTCGCACCCGTTGCCCCCTTACACGAGGCTTTGCTGCCGGAGCGCTCGCTGACCCTGCTGACCGCCGCCGCTGCGGCGGAGAGATTTTTGGCGACGATCGAGCCGTATCCTCAGGGCTTTCAGGGGCGCGGTATCGTCACCTGCGCCGGCGGTCCGCGTTATCTCGCGTGCGCCTGGGTGCTCATTCGTACGCTCCGCCGCCTCGGCTGCCGACTACCGATCGAAGTCTGGTGCTATCGGCGCGAAGTTGATCTCTGTTGGAGCAGTCTCGCCTCATCCTACGGCGTCACCGTCCGTGTCTGCGAGGAAGAACCTGCGCCTCAAAATCCCCGCTGGGCCGGCTGGCGACTCAAACCGACCGCGATCTTGAACTCGGCCTTCCATGAAGTTCTCTATCTGGACGCGGACAACGTCCCGCTGCGCGACCCCGCCGAGTTATTCGACTCGGCCGAGTATCAAGCGCAGCGGACGGTCTTCTGGCCCGATCAAAACAAGTCGCAATCCGGCTCGGACCAATGGACGGCGTTCGGCGTGCCGTCTCGCGAAGAGTATGAAGTCGAAAGCGGCCAACTGCTGATCGACAAATCGGCGGCGTGGCCGGCGCTCAAGCTTTGCGAGTGGTTCAACCGGCACGCCGAGTTCTTTTATCGCTTTGTCTACGGCGATAAAGACACGTTTCGCTTTGCCTGGCGCAGGACCGGGACGCCGTATGCCATGCCGCCGCAGCCGGTCGTCGTCCGTGCCCGCTATCTCCTGCAGCACGATTTTCAGGGGATTCCCCTTTTTCAACATCGCCACGGCGATAAGTGGAGCTTGACGGGCAGCCGTCGCTTAGCCGGTTTTGTCGGCGAGGCGGAAGCCCTGGCGGACTTGGCCGAGTTGCGACGCTTGTGGAGGCCCGGCGGGCCGGCGCGCGAACGCAGCGCCGCCGATCAACGCTTGTTCGCAGCGCTGGCCGAGCAATCGTTCCGTCTCGTGCGCACCGGACGAGCCGCTTGGGAGGTGACGCTGGGGCCCGCGGGTACGCTAACCTGCGGCTGGACGAACGAGTTCGTTGCTTGGGACGTTCGCGACGGCGAACTCTGGTTCGGGCCGTCGCTGGACGACCTCCGCTACCGATTGAGTCAGGCCTCCGACGGCGTTTGGACGGCAACCGGCGGGCCGTCCGGCGCCCGGGGGCTGCGATTGATTCCGTCTTCTCCCGGGAGGCCAAGTTGATACTCGGTTCTCCTGCCTCGCTCATTTATCTGCTGACGCCGCAACATACGGGAACACATTTCACCCGGATGCTCTTGGAAACGCATCCTGAAATCTCGCTGGGCGTCGCCGAGAGTCGTCGAATCGACGGCGAGATGCGGCCGGATTATTGCCCCTCCGGCAACGGGCACGGGCCGCACGGTACGGCCAACGAACGGATGCTGGACGAGTTCGCCGTCCGCTGCATGCGGGGAGCCCTGGAACCCGCGGAGTTCGTGCGCCGCGTGGAGTATTGTCTCCGGCAGCGTTCGCACGCTCCCCCGCCTCGCTCGTTCGCCGAACAACTCGCCGCGACGGCCCGCCACGACTTTGGACAACTCGGTTTGGAACTCCCGCCCAAAACGCCCCGCTATCTCTTGTTCCACGGCCACGCGGGGCCGAAGCTCCGCGGCGTGGATTTTTCCGCTTGTCCGTTTCAGTTCGTCGTGACGCTCCGTCATCCGCTGTTGGCCGTGATCTCGGCCTTACGGCGCACGAACGATCCACAGGTCGCCGAGGATTTATTGCAAGCGTTCGACATCGTTCTGGACATTCGACAAGCCGGGTTCGTCTGCGTCGATCAGACAGAAAGATTGCCCGCAGACGCGGAGCGAGTGTTTGCTATGTTGAACCTGACGCCGCACGAAGCTACGCGCCGTTACCTGAGCGCCGGCCCGGCCGTCAATCGGACGATCTCTCGCGCGCGGCGACCGACGTCGTTGGAAGAACAAGAATCCGCCGCGGCCGAGCCCGCAACATTGGCCGCGCTGGCGGACGCGCGGCAGCGCTTGTTGGACGGCCGCGGAATTCATCCCGTCTTGGACCGCTGGTCGGCCCTGACCGCCGAACTGAAGTTGCCGCAGCGTATGGTACGCTTCGGCTATCATTGGTAACGGGCGACGACATATTCATGCGTACCGTCTACGACCCGCTGGGCGCGGAATTTTCCAGCGTGATCGTGACCGGATTGTTTGCCGCCAATGCGCCGCGTCCCGGCGATCCGTGGGGATTGGCCTCGCAGCGGCGGACGGCGCTCGACGACGGACAGCGCGCCCGCTACATGGCCGCCTGGTACCATACGATCAGGAACTGCGGGTGGCACGCCGTGATTCTGCACGACGGCCTGAGCCGTACGTTCATCGAGACCTGGGAAACGCCCCGAATTCGCTTCGCTTATTTTCCCGGCGAAGTCGGGCTGCCGCGCGATTGGACTTGGCGCTATCCGCCGCATGAGCGGCGGTTTTTCGCCGCGCGGGCCTGGCTGGCGCATCAGCCCGACGTGCGCTTCGCCTTTCTGACCGACATCAACAGCGGCGGAATTCTCGTCCGCACCGATCCTCGGCGGTTCTTTGAAGCTGCTTTTTCGCAAGCGCCGACGGGAACGTCGGCCTTCGACGACTTAGTCTTCGTTTCTGAAGAAAACAAGCCGATGTTTCGCGACGGCGTGATGCGGCCATTTTGGCAGGAGCATACGGCCCCGTGCGAACCGGCGATTCGGAAATTCTTCGCCGCTTGGCCGTTCGCGCAAAGCCTCTGCGTGGGCATCTGGGGAGCTGCCGCCCCAACAGCACTGTCGATGCTAACCGATCTGACCGTCGGAATTGTCGGACAGCGGGAGTCCGGAAGTAAGATTTCGACGCCCATTGATCAGGTCATCTTCATGGAGGTGCTTTACCGCAAGTATTTCCGGCGACTAGTCAATTTTTACAGCGGGGCACCGCGATTGTGGTATCACGGCGAGCGCTGTTTGTTGAACGACCAGCCCTACGCGTGGTTTAAACGGGCGACCGCGCCGCCCCTGTTGATTGCCGATCCCCTTCGCGTGCCGATCGAGCGGCGTGGACGCGACGACATTCTGCTCACGGATGCCGAGCGATTTTATTCGCCGATCGGACGCGGGCCGGCGCTGGCCGACCACGACATGCGGTGGTGGGGGCCCGGCGATCTGGTCGGTACGGTGCGAAAGCTGTAACGGCGTGGGCTCGTTTCTTGGAGGTGTGCGAGTCTCGGCGGCCCCAGCATAATCTAAAATCTCTAATCATTATCCTTGGCGAGACGCGAGGCGGCGTTCGCCGAGACGTATGACTCGGCGGAGATGAGACGCTCCTGCGACGCCGCGAAGGCGGCGGAGTGCGAGGCCCGCGAGGCGGACGCTTCAGCGGCAGCCGAGACCCACGCTGTAGCAGCCGGTCGCTTGTCGCCGTGCGTCGTCGGAAGCGTGGGTCTCGGCGGCGAAGCCGTCCGAGCGGTGGCCTCCTGATGGCGGCGATGATCAGCTGCCGGGTGCCGCGCTTGCCGGGCCTCCGGCCCCGCGGCCTCCTCGGCAGCCCCCGCATGGGACCGCAATGTCGGTCATCCTGCGGGCGGTGTTTCCTCTGAGGCGATCCCCTGCCGTCAGGTCGCCCCTCCGCGGGCGACCCTTCTCGCGAACGACGACGCATGCTTGCGCTAATCGAAAATCGTCGTCTCCTAATTTCTCACAGCATCGGCAGCGAAGCTGCTCCTTTGCTAATTACATAATTACTTTGTTACATTCTTTGTAGGAGCGACGAGGATGTCCTTTTTTTGAATGTGGGTGCGGCTTCCCGAAGCACGTCCTCGAAAAAAGGTAACGCTCGGGCCGATAGTCGGTAACGCTGAGGCCGATAGTTCCGCGGAAAAAAGGTAACGCTCGGGCCGATCCTCTTGATCGCGCCCGGCTGCCGGAAAACCCCCGGCCCCAATCCCCTCTCGGTTAGTCGGCCACGTCCTGGCTGAGCATCCAAACCGGCATCTTTGGGAACGCGAATTCGTCGCACCTCCCGACCCATTCCAGCGCCTCCCTTTCGGCGTTCTGCCTGGCAATGTCCATCGGATCGCCCTGTCTCAGATTGAACGCGAGACGGGCATCGTACGCGGATTGGTACAGCGTTCTGCCGTGGGGCGTCTGTACGAACGCCCGCAAGGCGTCGCGGTGTTCGCGGTCATAGCTTTCCTGCAGGAGCTGTTCCGCCGCTTTCATCTTCGCGACCTCGGCCGCGTGCGCCTTCTGTCGCTGCGACTTCTCCAGCTGGTACATCCAGTCTGGCGGCATGCGTTCGTTGAGCACGCCGTCAACGAAGAACGCGGCGGGTGAGACTTTGAATCCGGGGAATCCCTGTGGCTTGTCCTTCAGCGCGGCCTCGGTGATCTTCAGCCAGCGTTCGATGACGCTTCGTTGGCACGTGCGAAGGACTTTCCCGATCATGGGATCGTCGACCCCGATCGTCTGCATCGGGCCGTAGAGCGGGTCGTCGGCGGGATTTTTCTTCGCGGCCGTGGAGGCGACGGGTTGCTCGAAGTGCGTGCCGCGGAACAGGGTGACGAGGTACCGCCCCTTCTCCCGCTTGAGAATGAGATCGCGGGTCGATCCTTGTCCCCTACCGAGGGTGATGATGCCGAGGTCCAGCAGGGCGTCGAGCGACCGCAGCAGCTTTTGCTTTCGGGCCTTGAGCGGCACCGTCGGCGAGTAGCCGAGCCCGTTGATCGTGAGGTCGTGCAGGTCGAAGTGCACCCGGCTGGAGCGGTAGAACCGGTCGACGAGCTTGAGGAACAGCCTGCGGGTCGCGGGCGAGCCGATCGTCCGGAAGACGTCGAGGTCGAAGAGCAATCGTCCGCCGGTCGCCCGCGACGCTTCGATAAACGGCTGGTTCCACACCAGCTTCCAGAGACGGTCGGCGTCGAGAGTGACGGGCAGATGCGATGCGAAGAATTGGAATTGCCAGCGTTCGTGCGCTTGCGTGACCGGGTTGTAGAACGCGCTGTTGCGGTAGAGCAGCTGCGACAGGCGTTCGACGGCGTCGCGCAGTACCTGGTATTGGTGCCCGCCGGTGAACATGCCGAGGTTCTTGAGCAGCCAATACGGCGTCGCGGTCAGAATGTGGTTGTCGCTGTGGTCGAGCGTGAGCGACAGCAGCGACCAGAGAATGAAATCGTCGTTCGGTTTGAGCGGTTCGAACGCGTAGCCGACCTTCACGTTCGCCCGCTGCCGCTCCCCCGCCGCGTCCGTATAGCCGTAGTGCG
>JAFLCO010000084.1 GCA_017303535.1 Planctomycetota bacterium | reverse complement strand
TTCAGGCAAGGTCGTGATGGCCGAGGCTTGTTCGATCATCGAAAGCGCCTGTTCATCGAGTTCGGAATGCCCACTTGACTGGCCATCAAGACTAATGCCGCGACGACGAGCCAACGAAGTTTTGCCGGCATGGGCATTTCTCCAACAAGTGGAAGCACGGGAGCGATTTAGCGGCGTCAGAATGAATACGCCGCAACCCAAATCCTGCCAAGCTCAATCACATGCAGGCAAAACGCTATGCGGGCCCGTCTTAGCCCCCGGCGAGTCGCCGGGGGGCAGCGTCAAACGAGAAGCAACGCCGATCCTTAATCAACGCTGCCCCGGGCGACTCGCCCGGGGCTAAGACAAATGGCTTTGAGCTACTTCGCAGCCGCCTTGCGTTTCGCGGCTCGTTTGGCCGGTTGGGCGCCCGGCTTCTTCTTTCCGTTGGCCTTCTTTTGCGGCGAGTCCACGGCAGTCGGTTCGGCTTGTTCGGCCGACCAGGCGTCGTAGAGCTTTTGCAGTTCCGCGACGCGGGCCGGTTCGGCGCTGGCCATATCTTGCGACTCGCCGATGTCTTTCGACAGGTCGTAAAGCTCAGCCTTTCCCGAGCCTCCCTTCGAGTTCACGAGCTTCCAATCGCCGTGACGCACGGCCCATTGCGGGCCGAATCGCCAGTACATCGTTTCGTGCGGTCGGGCTTCGCTCTTACCCGTGAGGTATGGCAGGAGATCCACGCCGTCGAGCTTCCACGCCGGGTCGACCTTGCCGCCGGCCGCGGCGACGAGCGTCGGCAACACGTCGAGGTTCATCACCGGCCGCGTTTCCGTTTTGCCCGCCGGCAACACGCCCTTCCATTGCATGGCGAACGGAACCCGCGGGCCCCCTTCAAACGTGTTCATCTTGTAGCCACGGAGCGGACCGTTTTGCGACGTGGTGCTCAGCGTCGGGCCGCCGTTGTCGGCGATGTAGAAAAAGATCGTGTTCTCTTCCTGCCCCATCGCTTTCACTTTGGCCAGCACTGCGCCGACGGCGTCGTCCATCGAAGAAAGCATCGCGGCGAAGATTTTTCGCTTCTCGTCGGTGATGTTCGGGAAGCGATCGAGATACTTCTGCGGCGCTTGCAAGGGCGCGTGCTGGGCGTTGAACGGCAAATACAGGAACCACGGCTTGTCCGTCTGCTTGCCGATCCAATCCGTGGCCCGCTCGGCGTAGGCGTCGGTCGTGTAGAAATCTTTGTCGTCGACCGGCTGCACTTCGTTCGACTTGCGCGAATCGATGAACTGCGTCGGGTGATAGAACGGCGTGTTGTTGAGGGTGCCGTAGAATTCGTCGAACCCGCGGTTCGTCGGCAGATATTCGGTCGTGCCGCCGAGGTGCCACTTGCCGACGCAGGCCGTCGCATAGCCGAGGTCTTTCAGGCGTTGAGCCATGGTCGTTTCTTGGAGCGACAGGCCGCTGTGTCGGGCCACGGCGTTGAACTCATGGCCGAACCGCGTGGGGTAGCGGCCCGTCATAAGCCCGGCCCGCGATGGACTGCAATACGTGGCGGCGACGTAACCCTGCGTGAAGCGAATGCCCCCGGCGGCGATGGAGTCGATGTTGGGGGTGGGAATCTCCGTCGTAAATCCCTGAAAGCCTAGTTCGCCGTACCCGAGATCGTCGGCATAGAAGATGACGACGTTCGGCTTCTTCGCCTCCGCGGCCGAGACATCCGAACTGATCGCAACTACGCCCGCAGTGCCGACGAAGGCGACGGCAAGCCCCTGAACAAAGCTTAGGTAAAAGCGACGGACAATACGGCCGCAGGTACGTGAAATTGACATAAGCGTGGCCTCGAACAAGCGAAAGATAAAGGGTCGTCCTTACGACGCGTCGACTAAGCCGAATATTTGAAGGGGCATCCGCACGCTGGAAAAACGCGAGTATGCACCGTACGGCTGCAACCGACCGCGACGGCCCGGTTTGTCCCGAGGACCAGCGACTATGCATCACGGTCCTTATTCATCGTCGCTTACCTCGTCCATATCGTCGTTAAGTCCTTCCAATACTTGTCGCTCGAACGCCTGCCCCTTCTCCATCGCATCATTGACATCGTCGAGCAGCGGCATGTGAAGCTCCGCGGCGAGCGGAATCAATTTTTCAGGATCCGCGAAGACGAAAGCGGCAATCTGACCGCCCGTTGCCACGCCAACGAAGCGCCGAACTGCCCCCGAGTCGGCGACCGCCCGGTTAATCATTTCGACCGTTCGCTCAACATCGTACCAATCGCCAAAGCTACGGAGGCGACCAGTGTAGAGTCTGCCGCCTGCGATGAATCGCAGCAGATACTCGCAGTCGAAGTCTTCATCGTGCTCTTGCAAGGCCGTTTCGCTCGCCGCTTCCGGAACGAATTCACCATCCGAAGCGGCGGCGAAATCCGCCAGCAGTTCGTCGTGGCGATTGGGAAACATCCCGGTTTCCGCATCGAACATGACCATAAGCTCGGCACATCCCAAGACACCTTCCAGGGCGGCCGTCTGCGCATCGCAGTCATCCGACGGTGCAGAATCGGCGTAAGTACGTTGCACTTTGCTTGCCTGAGCCACCGTGATGACGCCGGCCGCTTGCGCGCGGCGGCAGATTTCTTCGACTGAGGGATTCTCGGCCTGAGCCTGAAAAGTCGCTACGATCTCTGGCTCCAAGCGACCTTTCCAAGACATAACCGCGGCGCGGCTACGACTATCTCCTAAGGCCCATAAAGCGCGAGAAATGTCGGCGAGCTCGCGCCCTTCCGCAGTCGTAGCCGCCTTCACGAGAGCGGCGGAAATCTCCGCATCGTGATGGTTCTTCAGGGCGCGCTCAATCGCGTAGATCGCAGCACGACGTCCGTCCTCGTTTTCTATGCAATTTAAAAGTTGCGTCTTGGCGTCGGGAACTTTGAGTCGAAACAGCGCCTCGAGAGCAGGCTGCTTGTAAAGTCCTTTTTCCTGCCGAACTATCTCTCGAAGCATCTCCGCGTCTTCACTGCGGGCGCTTTGGGCGAGGAGTTCAAGCGGCGTAAGCCGTGTGCTGCTGTACCCCGTTTGGCCGTCATCCGGATTGTCATTGAGAAATCTTCGCAATTCATCGCGAGCTCGGCGGCGTACCTCGGTATCGTCGCTCATTGCATAAGGTTTCAGAAACGAAACAAGTGTGTAATCGCTTTCGATGGATCCCTTCGCAAGGATCGCCATGCCTCGCTCGAAGATCAGCAAATTCGTCGTCGATTTGGCGAGCCATACGAGCGCGCGCTGCTGATCCTTTAGCGCCATTCGATCCAGATTTTGGAGAATTCGTTCGGTCGAACCCGGCAATTCTAGATTGCCGCAGGTTTCGACCGCACGGCGTACCACGTCGAGATCGGGATCATCGATCTTGGCCAAAAGTCGCGCCACGAGCGGCGGATGTCCTAAAACGAGTCGGGCACGCGATGTCTCCTTCTTGGAGAAATATTCCCGGCGCGATTCGTTGAGGCAGTCGATTGCGAGGTGGACATCGGTCGGCTTCCCAGTCCTCAAAGCCTCGGTAAGTACAACTAACCCGCGATCGTCGTCCAATAGCAATAAGTGTTTTGCCGCTACGATCCGTTTGGCGGTCGACTCGTCGTTGAGGAGCGACATCAGACGGTCGATCGCTTCCGGCTTCCGGCGCGTAAGCAGCGCGATCGTCTCCCGATCGACGTAGCCGCGGCCGTTTAGCGATTCAAAAATGTTGTCGAAGGCCGCCTGCTCGGCCCTTTCCGCAATCTGCCGCGCCGCCGTGAGTGCTTGCGGATCAGTTGTGATTTCTAGCCACTCGCTTTGCTCCTCTTCGAAATCGTGCGACATATTTTTTCCGGGGACGGGGGCAACTGGCGCATGCTTTTCGCAGCCGACGTTCAGCAACGCGGCGGCGAATGCACCGATGAAAATGGCTCGAAAATTCACGGCACTTGTTCTCTTGTGTGCCGAAGGAGAGAAAGCAGAAAGGGCGGAAGTATTGGGGACGCGGTATTGCGGCGTGTCAAGTGCGATTTTGGTCGCGCAGATTTTGGGGGGCGGAATCTAGAGCCTTTTGGGCGGCCGGTTCAATAGGCGCGCTCCCTGTGCCGTCGCGCGTCGTATGGCGTCGCCACTGAGTTGATTGTGCGACGTTGCCTCTTTCTCCGAATCGCGTTTTCGCCGCTGCGACCGAAGGCACACGGAGTGTGCCTGTTACATTTTCCGTCGACTACTTGATTTTGGTCGCCGGCCAAAAACTTCCTTGAACGGATTCCTCGATTTGCTAAGTTACGGAGTGGCGCGGAGGGCATCACGCGGGGAGAAATCAGGCATGGAAAATCGACGTAAGTGCTCGAAGATTTTGGAAAAATGGAAACAACTTACGTCGATCGCGCTGCGCACTACTGCGCACTGCGCAGGCCAGGAAGTGCGCACCACATACTTAGGAATTAAGGGTGCGCACATCGGGAGCGAAGTAGTGCGCAGTGACCAAAAACGAGTCGACGTAAGTGTGGCCAAAAAAAGTTTTTCCGAAGTGGACTTACGGCGACAACGAGCTGGGAGACGGGAGCTAAGAGCCGGGAGACTTCAGACGCCGGACTTCCGAAAAAATCTTGCCGGCGCTGTAGGGAACGCCCTCCTTGGCGTTCCGCGCGCCGGGTGCCAAGTTCGGCCCCCTCATCCGGTCCTTCGGACCACCTTCTCCCACGAGGGGAGAAGGGAACAACAGTGCGCCGCTGAACCCTGAACCCTGAACCCTGAACCTCCTCATCGTTTTCCCGCATTTTCTCGCCCCGTGCCGGCATCGGTGAATCTTGCTAAAATCGGTGGTTTGGGACTTTGGGCGGGCGGTCGTTTGCGTGGTCCGGCGTTCTCTTGCGGCAAGGAAGGTTTTTGAATCGCATGACGAAGCATATTTTTGTCACCGGCGGGGTCGTCAGTTCGCTCGGTAAGGGGCTGACCAGTGCCTCGGTCGGCATGTTGCTCGAGCAACGCGGGCTCCGGGTCCGGATGCAGAAGCTCGATCCGTACATCAACGTCGACCCGGGCACGATGAGCCCGTACCAGCACGGCGAAGTCTATGTGCTCGACGACGGCAGCGAGACCGACCTCGACCTGGGACACTACGAGCGATTTACCAACGGCCCGCTCACGCGCGATTCGAACTACACGACCGGCCAGATCTATCTTTCGGTCATCAACAAAGAACGCCGCGGCGAGTTTCTGGGGAAGACCGTGCAGGTCATCCCGCACATCACCAACGAGATCAAGGCCTGCATCCATAAGCTGCGCGGCGACGACGTCGACGTGGTGATCACGGAAGTGGGCGGCACGGTCGGCGATATTGAGAGCCTGCCGTTTATGGAGGCCATCCGCCAGTTTTCGCTCGACGTCGGCAAAGAAAACTGCCTCTACATGCACCTCACGCTCGTGCCGTATTTGAAGGCGGCCGGCGAACTCAAGACAAAGCCGACGCAGCACTCGGTCGGCCAGCTACGCGAGATCGGCATCCAGCCCGACATTCTGATTTGCCGTACGGAACGCTCGATCAGCCGCGAAGACCGTGAGAAGATTGCGCTCTTCTGCAACGTGCCGCTCGAGGCCGTGATCGAAGAGAAGGACAAAGATTTTTCGATCTACGAAGTGCCGCTAAGCCTGGTCGACAACAAGCTCGACGAACAAATTTGCAAGAAGCTCGGGCTGCCGCTGGGGCGACTGAACATCGACCCGTGGCGAGATCTGCTGCATCGCTTGCGGAACCCGCGCGAAGAGATCGGCATCGCCGTGGTGGGCAAATACGCCGAGCACCGCGATGCGTATAAGTCGATCTACGAATCGCTCGACCATGCGGGACTTCACAACCACGCGCAAGTGCGGATTCAGCGAATTCAGGCGGAAGAGGTCGAGCGCGAAGGCCCAGAACGTCTGCTCTCGGGCTACGACGGAATTCTCATTCCCGGCGGCTTCGGCGAACGCGGGATCGAAGGAAAGGTCGAGTCGATTCGTTTTGCCCGCGAGCGGCAGATACCGTTTTTCGGTATTTGCCTCGGCATGCAATGCGCGGCGATTGAGTTTGCCCGCAATGTGATCGGACTCGGCGGTGCCCACTCGACGGAGTTCAGCAAAGACACCCCGCATCCGGTGATCTGCTTGCTCGACGAGCAGAAGACGATCACCGACATGGGCGGTACGATGCGACTCGGCACGCAACCGGCGAAGCTTGAGCCGGGCTCGCACGCGGCCAATTCTTACGGCACGACGAAGATCGACGAACGGCATCGGCATCGGTACGAGTTCAACAACGTGTACCGGCAGCAGTTTACGGCCCACGGGATGCAATTTTCCGGCACGAGCCCCGACGGCTCGCTCGTGGAGATTCTCGAACTGCCGAGCCATCCGTGGTTTCTGGCTGTGCAGTTTCATCCGGAGTTCAAGAGCAAGCCGATCAAGGCGCATCCGCTGTTCGCGGCATTTATCGCGGCGGCCGTCGAACGGCATAAGTCGCGCGGCTCGGAACGGGGCAAAGTGTTGGAGCAGCAGCCGGTCGATGGGTAGCTGTTCCGCGGGTAGTGAACAGCGACGAGGGATTTTGGTCAGCGATTTTTTTGGGTTAGGGAGCAGTACGAACGATGAGCAACGACGCCGCCCTGCAACGAGGTCCGATTCCGCCGCCGACGCTGTCGACGTTGCTGACCACGCTCGGCACGCAGACGCTCTTGATGCTCGGGCAGATCGAGCACCCGATCACGAAGAAGAAAGAGGTCGATGGCGAACAGGCCCGTCACTTCATCGACCTGTTGTCGATGCTCGAAGAAAAGACCGCGGGCAATCGGAACCCCGACGAAAGTCACCTGCTGGAGCGCTTGCTCAGCGATCTGCGAATGATGTACGTGCAGGTGAAGAAGTAGCGCGTTGGTCCGTGTTCAGTTGTCCGCAGTCCGTTGAATAGGCCCGGGTACGCTACTCGCACGAGCTGTTGCGCTTACCTGCAACGGACAAAGGACCAATGACAAAATGAAAACAGTCCGGCTCGGGGAAGTTGTGCTCTGGCCATCCTGGCCTTTGTTCCTATCCCTGGGATTTTCGCTACGCACCGGGTGACAACGGGGAGCAGTGAAAAGCACAACCTCACGACCGAGCCGGACCTTGATTCGAATGAACTGCTTGCAGGATTTTTGTGTTTGGAATTGGTGGGGTGAGTCGCGGAGGTTCGGCGTCACGCGTTAATCGGACAAGCGACCGAATAGCTTTGTGAAGCGGGGCATTTGTCGATTGAGGTAAGCGAGCCATGCGGCGGGCTGCCAAATTTCGATACAAACTCCGGCGCCGACCAGCACGACCTCTCCACCGGCTTCGACTTGTAGGAAACTGCGGAAGCCGTCGGGGATCAGCAGCCGCCCGCGATCGCCAAGCACGACGTCGGCATGTCGGGTTGAAAGCAATCGGCCGAGCATTTGCACCTGTGACGAGCGACCATCGAGCTTGCCGGCTCGCATCTTCGCGCGGATGAGTTCGACGCCGGCATCCATTTGCTTGCGCCATGCCGAAGCCTCCCACAGGCTCAGGCAGCCGGGCCGTTGCTTGGCCAGTACGCAGGAGCCGTCGGCGGCTTGCAAGGCGGCTACAAGCTCAACCGGCACGGCGACCCGAAACCGCTCATCGAGCGTCCGCGGAAACTCACCAAGGACCAACTCCGCGGCAGCCGGCGCGGTGTCGCCAAGTCGAGCCCGTTTCTTGGTGTCGGCATCGGGCATTGCGGCCGCGCGAAGCTCTTTGAAAACCGTCGTTCAGTCGACCCGCGATATGGGGACGATCCGTCGGAAAACCAAACTGCCAAAGATCCATCCCTGGAGGCCGCTGCAAAACTTCACGCGGCCTTTGTGGGCCCGAGTCCCCAATTTCAGTCGCTTTGATGGCAGAAAATGGGCATCTTTCCCACGAAGGCTGATCATATCGGTCGATATCGCTTTTGCAAGTTATTCCTCAAAAGAATTACAAGGGGTTTCCCCTATCTGCTTCGCTTCCGTCGTTGGACTCGCACAAATTCGCCTTGGACAGTTCATGGAATTTCGGTACTTTCCCGCCGCAAAAAGCCGTCGCGGTTTCGTCGGTCTTTAGTCATTCGCAAGCCCGCTGCTCTCGGATCGCCCGCATCGTGACTTCGCGCCGCCATTTCGAACCGATCGTGATCACCGGCATCGGGCTGACGGCCTCGGTCGGCTCGGATCGCGAAAGCGTCTGGCAAGCCGTACGCGAAGGGCGTAGCGGCGTTCGTCGAATGGACGAAGCATTTCAGCGCGAGTTCGGCGTGAAAATCGCCGCGCCCGTCGACTGCGAACCCGAATCTCCCGGCCAGATCAAGAATACGACGTTGTGCCTGCGCACGGCGCGTGAGGCCTTTGCCGACGCGAGCGTCGATCTCTCGGCCATCGATCTCGATCGGTTCGGCTGCGCTATCAGCGGCCACATGGGCGATACCGGAGGGGCCCGCTACTCCGACGGCAGCGCGCAATGGCGACATGACGCCTTGCCGCCCTGGTGGAAGCAATGGTTTCCCAACACCAGTTGCGTGGCCGTCGCGAACCACTTCGGTTTGTATGGTCCGCGCATTTCGCATAGCACGGCGTGTGCGAGCGGCCTGATCGACGTAATGGCCGCCGCCGATCGGATTCGCGACGACCAATGCGATATCGCACTCGCCGGGAGTTCCGAAGTCATTCATCCGCTGTTCGCGGCCGGCTTTCAGGCCATGCGTGTGCTCGCGCATCACGACGATCCTGCGCAAGCCGCACGGCCGTTCGATCGCAATCGCAACGGCTTCGTGATGGGCGAAGGAGCCGCAATGTTCGTCCTTGAGCGGCTGAGCCACGCTCAAGCACGCGGGGCTCGCATTTATGCCGAACTCGCGGGATACCGCATGATGTCGGAAGGCCATCACATCACGAGCCTCGACGTCGAAAGCCACGGCCTCGCGCACTTAATCGAGACGACGCTGCGCGACGCGGAAGTGGCGCCGCATGAAGTGCAATACATCAACGCCCACGGCACCGGCACGCACCAGAACGACATCGTCGAGTCGCGTGGAATCCGTCACGCGCTGGGGCCGGCGGCCGACCGCACGTTGGTGAGTTCTACGAAGTCGATGCTCGGGCACTTGATTAACGCCGCCGGGAGCGTCGAACTGGCGATCACCACGCTCGCGCTGCGCGACGGCTTCGCACCCCCGACGATGAATCTCACCGATCCGGATCCGGAAGTCGGGCTCGATTGCATTCCGCTGGTCGGACGCGCCAACAAAATGTCGAACGCGCTGAAGATTTCCGTAGCGTTCGGCGGCCACATGGCAGCGGTTGCGCTACGCCGCTGGCACGACGCAGCAAGCGATTACGGCGATCCGCGACCGCGTATTGCCGCGTAATTGACGAAAATTACGCTTCGTCGGTCCCGTCGAAAGTCGTCTTGCGCCGCAGCATGTGATGGTAGTGCTGGGCGAAGCGGTGCGACTCGTCGCGAACATACTGGAGCAACCGCAAAGCGTAGGCATGACGACTTAACCGTATTGGTTCTTCCTGCCCCGGAATGTAAATCTCCTCTTCGCGCTTGGCCAGCGAAATGACCGTCGGCGGAGTGATGCCGAGAGCCGCAAACGCGGACAGTCCGGCGTTGAGTTGGCCTTTGCCGCCGTCGATCAACAGAATATCCGGGAACATCTGCCCTTCGTCATCGAGTCGCTTAAACCGTCTCGCGACGACCTCGTGGATGCTGGCGAAATCGTCGATGCCGGCCACGCCGCGAATCTTGAACCGCTTGTAGCCGGGCTTGAAAGGTAGGCCGTCAATAAACTGCACGAGCGAAGCCACGGTTTCGCCGCCGCCGAGGTGCGCGATGTCCACGCCCTCGATCGTCCGCGGCATTTTCGAGAGTCCAAGAATCTTCTTCAGTCCCGCCAAACCTTTCTTCGGGTCGATGAAGAAAACCTCGGGTTGCTCATGTGTATCGAGTTCGCCCCGGTCGTCGAGCGTTTCGAGCATCTTGATCTCGTCGCGAAGACGGCCGGCTTTCTCAAAGTGCAGGGCCTTTGAGGCTGTGGCCATTTCCTCCTTCAATTCATTGAGCAACTTCTTCTTGTTCCCTTCCAGGAACATCCGCAGGCGATCGATGTCTTTGCGGTATTCCTCTTTGGAAACCCGCAAATTGCAGGGAGCCGTGCATTGATTGATGCTGGCCAAAAGACAGGGCCGGAACCAGCGCCAGCGTTCGTCGCCGTCGTCGATGTCCAGGCTGCACGTCCGGAATTTGAAGATCTTTTGTAGCACTTGGATGGCACCGCGCAAGCTTCCGGCCGACGCGAACGGGCCGTAAAGCTTGGTGCCGCGGTCCTGCGGCTCACGCGTAAATTCCACCCGCGGGAAATCTTCGCGAATGAAAATCTCGAGATACGGGAACGACTTGTCGTCTTTGAGGTCTTGGTTGAACTTCGGCTGAATGTCTTTAATCAGCCGTGATTCGGCCAGCAGGGCGTCGACTTCGCTTTCGCACTCGATGTAATCGATGTCGCAAACTTCGCGGACGAGGTCAGCCGTGCGGCGTTCTTCGGCGGCGGCCTTCAGAAAGTAGCTGCCGGCCCGAGCCCGCAGGTTCTTGGCTTTGCCGACGTAGATGACCCGCCCGACACTGTCTTTCATCAAATAGACGCCGGGTGTCTGCGGAAACTCCCGAACCTTGGCGGCCGCGTGGCCGTATCCTAGTCCGAAGTCGATCGGCACCGTCGGCGGCTTCGGGGGCGGCTGGGATTGCAGATTCGCCATGTTTTCGGCGGTTTCCGCAATCCGCACGTCGGCGGTTTTCGCAGGGGCGTCGGCTCGCTCCGTCGGGTCTACCACGATTCCCTCAAAATTCCGATCACTTCTGCTTGCCTAAATGATTCCGATGCGTCATTTTATTCGATTGCTCATGGAGAGTTCGGTCGTGACGATTGCACCGAAGCCTCCGTCATCGCGCCGGGCCCATGCAGAAGTATTGTCGTACCAGCCACTTGCGGCAATGGCGGCGAAATCAATCGCTGAAATTGTGACGCGGGCGCTGCCGGCGGCAACTACATCTGCGAGCGGAAGGAAATTGTTTTCCGTCGCGCTCGACTTGTTCTCAATTTGAACGGACTTATGACTGCGATCGAGGTTTACGATGTCGGCCGTGCTGTTGTTTGGGATTGGCATCCTGGCGCTCCTTTCGATCGATCTGATCACCGCGCCGCGCCCGCAGGGCTAGAGCCCTTCCTGTCGGGAAGGTCTAACGTCTTCTCGCAGTCGATTTGTAGGATGCAATCGACCCGCTCAAGCTCCGCGATTAGGTCGCAACGTCTCCGCCTGCCGGCAATTGCCGAGCGGCGCAGCTAGGATAGGTTCTTCGCACGTTGGACGTAGGCCGTTGCCCCTGCGCCGCGCTTGGAAGAATTTGCCTCCTGGGAGTTGCCGTCCATGAAGTCGTCGCCCATCGCTCGTCGTCGTTTCTTGCAAAACTCGGTCGCCGCCGTCGGCGGATTGGCCGCTACTTCGTTTTTGGCGCGTGCCGCTCGCGCCGCGGCGTTTGAAGGTTTCAACGTCGGCGTTCAAATTTATTCGCTGCGTGGTTTTCCGCTCGACGAAGCTTTGCTGCACTGCCACGATCTCGAAGTGCGGCACATTGAGTTCTATCCCGGCATGTACAGCCCGGACAGCACGCCCGAGCAGATCGCGGCGATGAACGACAAACTCGACGGCTACGGCCAAGTCGTCACGGCTCACGGCGTAAACAAGCTGACGAAGGACCACGAGAAGAACAAGAAGCTGTTCGCTTTCGCCAAGGCGGCGGGCTTCCGCAACATTTCGGCCGATCCCGATCCGGATTCGTTCGAGAGCCTCGACTCGCTCTGCAAAGAGTACGACATCCGCGTGGCCATCCACAATCACGGGCCGAAGCATCGTTACAACAAGGTCGTCGATACGTTGCGGGCCATTGAAAAGCACGACGAGCGAATCGGCGCTTGTGCCGACCTGGGCCACTACATTCGCTCGGGCGAGAAGCCGGAAGACGTGATTCGGGCTCTTAAGGGACGTCTCTACGGCGTGCACCTCAAGGACTTCGCCGAAATGCAGGACAAGACGCATGGCGTGATCTTGGGAGAAGGGCATATGAACGTCGAACAAGTGTTCGTCGCCTTGCGCGAGGTAAACTTCCCGGCCGACGGGGCGCTCTCGCTCGAATACGAAGAGAACCCGAAGGATCCGATCGCCGAAATCAAGAAGTGCCTGGAAGTGGCACGGAAGACGGCGAAAGAAGTGGCGGGCTAGATTGCTTTGCTTTAGCCCCCGGTTCTTTAAACCGGGGGCAATCGGCGTAGCTACTTGAACTCGACGTCGGCTATTTTTCGTCGTCGTCTGCCCCCGGCGGCTCGCCGGGGGCTCATGTGCGTCGAGGTCTTGCTTACAACGAAGCGGCCAGGGCTTGGAAGTCCTTTTCAATGCGGGTGAGGCGGGCCTCGAGTTCGGAGCGGGCATCTTCGAGGTTGTGAAGTTGTTCGGCCGGCTCGAAGGCGAACATGTAGTACTTCACTTTCGGCTCGGTGCCGGAAGGTCGCACGGCGACGAAGTTGCCGGGTTCCGCGAAATCGAGCACGATCATGTCTCCCTTTTCGGCGGCCAGCGGCTTCGTCGTGCCATCGGGCGCTTTTGTCGTCAGGTTCAAGAAGTCGCGTGATTGCTTGATCTTCATGCCGCCCAGCTCCGCCGGCGGAGCGGTGCGGAACTTTTCCATGAGCTTCCGCATGGTCGCCATGCCTTCGCTACCCGGCAGGCTTTGGTTGTAAAGCCGCTCGACGTGGCAACCATGTTGCCAAAACAGCGATTCCAGCTTTTCGTGCAGCGTCTTGCCTTCGGCTTTGCAGCGGGCTGCGAGTTCGGCCAAGAGCATCGCGGCGACGGCGGCATCTTTGTCGCGAGCATGCGTGCCGGTGAGGTAACCATGCGACTCTTCGGCACCAATCACGAAGCCCGACGGGCTTTCCGCGTCGATCGTGCGGCCGATCCATTTGAAGCCGACGTGCAAATCGCCGATCGTCCGCACGCCGTAGCTTTCGGCGATGCGGCGGATCATTTCGCTGGTGACCAGCGTTTTGGCCACGTAGTGCTGCGGCGATAACGATCCGGCGGCCTTGCGGCGTTCGAGAACGTAATCGGCTAACAAGACGCCGATTTGGTTGCCCGTGAGCGTCTTCCAAGGACCGCCGGCTTTTACGGGCGTCGCACAGCCGACGCGGTCGGCATCGGGGTCGGTCGCCAGAATCAACTCCGCGCCGGTTTGCTTGGCCCGCTCGATCATGGCGTCGAACACTTGCGGATTTTCCGGGTTTGACACATGCCCGGGAACGTTGGGGAAGTCGCCATTGTGCTCGGCGTGCGGCGCGAAGAGTTCGACGCCGCTAAAGCCATCGCGTTCGAGAATCGGCATCACGGTGGCCGCGCCGACACCGTGAAGCGGCGAGTAGATG
Organism: Planctomycetota bacterium; assembly: GCA_017303535.1. GTDB lineage: Bacteria > Planctomycetota > Planctomycetia > Pirellulales > PNKZ01 > PNKZ01. The sequence continues at coordinate 6,752 of JAFLCO010000084.1, read as the reverse complement.
ATTTTTAGATCACGTGGACCGGCAAAGCTTTGCGTAAGCACGGCTTGAATGTAGGCGGCGTCGGCTTCGCTTTGGCAATACGTGACTTTCCCGTCCTTCAGGGCCTGCTGAAATGGAACTCGGGCGATCGTCTCACAGGTCATCACTTCGTCGATCACGCCCTTGTCGTGCGGCGGCAACACTTGCACGCCGCCGGCCCAGTAGGCCTTCACTGCGTTGTCGCTCGGCGGGTTGTGGCTCGCCGTGACCATGATGCCGCAGATGCAATTCTTATAGCGGACCGTGAACGACACCTCGGGCGTGCTGCGGTAGCCGTCGAGGAAGTAGACCTGAAAGCCATTGGCGACCATCACTTCGGCGCAGAGTTCGGCAAACTCGCGCGAACGGTGCCGCGTGTCGTAGCCGATGGCACAAGCCAAGCTGGTGCCGGCCGGAACATTCTTCTTCACATACGTCGCCAGACCTTGAGCGCTCTCGCCGATCGTGCGGTCGTTGATCGCGTTGCAACCGATGGGGTACATCTTGCCGCGGCGTCCGCCGGTGCCGAAGGGGATGACCGTCCAGAAGGCGTCGTCCAGCGCTTTCCATTGGCCGCTCGCAATGTGCGCGGCGACCGCGTCCGCGTATTCGGTGTAGCGCGGTTCGGTGAGCCAAGTGCGAATATTGGCGGCGGCCGGCGCCGTCAGCTTCTTTTCGGCAACGGCGGATGTGACGGCGGATTCCAAAGCGGGAAGATCGAGCGGCATGGCGATGGTCGCCTCCGAGAGCGTGTGATGTTTGCCCGTATTGTGACGGATGCCGCGCTCCTTGTTCAAGGCGTCGGTGCGGGCTTCCGTTTACAGAAATCCGGCTGTTCGCGATACTGCCCGCCATGAGCGAACCTATTATCAGCGTCAGCGGCTTGCGCGGGATCGTCGGCGAGAGTCTGACTCCGGAAGTTGCCGTGCGTTACGTCGCCGCGTTTGTTTCGCAGTTGCCGCCGGGGCCGATTGTGCTGACGCGCGACGGTCGCACGACGGGCCCAATGTTGGCCGATGCCGTGCGTGCGGCCATCTTGGCGGCCGGCCGAGATTGTTGCGATGGTGGGATCGCTGCGACGCCGACGACCGGCATTTTGGTGCGAGAGAACAAAGCGGCCGGCGGCGTGCAGATTTCCGCCAGCCATAATCCCGCGCCGTACAACGGCATTAAGCTGTTCGGCGGCGACGGCCGCGTCGTGCCCGCCGAGTTCGGGTCGCGTGTGCTCGAAGCTTACCGGCGCGGCCATTTTGCTTGGGCGAACTTCGACAAGATCGGCGTCGCACAGATTTCGGCCGATACGACGACGGCACACCTTGAAAAAGTTTTGGCGATCGTCGACGTCGGGGCCATTCGGCGTCGCGGGTTTCGCGTGTTGCTGGATTCGAACGCCGGTGCCGGAAGTCTGCTGGGGTTGAAGTTGCTCGAAACGCTGGGTTGCAAAGTCGAAGCTCGCGGAGCTACGCCCAGTGGTCGCTTCGAACATCCGCCCGAGCCGACGGAAGAGAACTTGGCGGATGTGGCGAAGGCTGCCGCTGCGGCCGGTTGCGACGTTGGCTTTTGCCAAGATCCTGACGCCGACCGGCTCGCACTTCTCGACGAAAAGGGGCGATACATTGGTGAAGAGTACACGCCCGCATTGTGCGTCGATCGGGTGCTGGCCAAGACGCCGGGTCCGGTGGTGACCAACTGTTCGACGAGTCGGATGACGGAAGATCTGGCGGCCAAATACAAAGTCCCGTTCTCACGCTCGGCCGTCGGTGAGGCGAACGTCGCAGGCGAAATGATTGCGAAGAAAGCTGTGTTCGGCGGCGAAGGAAACGGCGGGCCGATTGATCCCCGCGTCGGTTACGTGCGCGACAGCTTTCTCGGCATGGCGCTGGTTCTCGATGGGCTCGCGGCGCGCGAGGGCACGCTCAGCGAATGGGCGGCGAGCTTGCCGCGATATGAAATTGTGAAAACCAAGATGACGCTGCCGCCGGAGAAGCTGCCGGCGGGGCTCGCCGCGATCCGCAAGTATTTTCATGATGCCCGCTTCGATACGCTCGACGGCTTGCGGTTGGATTGGCCAGACCGCTGGTTGCTCGTGCGGGCCAGCAATACGGAGCCGATCGTACGGGCCATAGCCGAAGCACCGACGGCCGACGAGGCCCGACGTCTGTGCGACGAGACTTTGCGGGTGTTGGCCGTCGTTTAACGAAAGATTTGGGTGGCGGCGGAGGGCGAGATATGATGCCGATTCGCTTCCGGCAACTCGCTACCTTCGCTGAGCGGCATCCATGTTGAATTTGTTCCGACGCCTGACGCGCGTCGACCTTCGTCCGGTTTTTGGCTTCGTCATTCTTGCATCCGCATTCTGGGCGGACCGTGTCGAAGCCGGGCCGCCGCCGCTGGGTGCCGGTCGGATCGAAGTGACTCACGGCGGAAAGGTGATCCCGGTGTGGTATTACGCACCGGAGCAAGGAGTCGAAGCCGCGCCGGTGCTCTTCGTGATGCATGGCGTGAATCGCGATGCCGATCGCTACCGCAACGAGTGGCTTCCGCACGCCCAGAAGCACGGCGTGCTGCTGATTGTGCCGGAATTTTCGGCCGCCGCGTTTCCCGGCGAGCAGAAATACAACCAAGGCAACGTGCTCGACGCCACGGGCAAGCCGACGCCGCCCGAAGAGCTAACGTTCACGTTTATCGAACCGATCTTCGACGAAGTGACGAAGGTGTTCGGGAATCGAAGCTCGCACTATCAAATCTATGGGCATTCGGCCGGGGCCCAGTTCGTGCACCGGTTTCTGTATCTCATGCCCGAGGCACGTGTGAAGCAGGCCGTTGCGGCCAATGCCGGGTTCTGGACCGAGCCGGACGGGGCGATTTCTTATCCTTATGGAATGCAGGATTCCGGGCTCGATGCGGCTGCCGAGAAGGCGATGCTCGCGAAACCGCTGATCGTGCTGCTGGGGACGGAAGATATTGATTCGAATGACGTCAACCTGCGCCGCACGCCGGAGGCGATGAAGCAGGGACCGCACCGTTTCGCACGAGGGAAGCATTTCTTTGAAACGGGGCGACGCCGCGCCGCCGAGTTGCGAACTCCGTTCGGCTGGCGACTTTGCACGGCTCCCGGCGTGCCGCACAAAAATAGCGGCATGGCCCCGTATGCAATGAGGCAACTGTTCGGACCGCCGGTTGTTGCGAGCCGTGACACGAATACGGTTCGCATTCTTTTCGGCGGCGATACGGGCACGGCCGAGAGTTACCAAGAGCAATACGTGCGCGAAGGGGGCGTCAACGTTTTGGTCGAAAAGGGGTACGACTACGGGCTGGAGAAACTCGAGCCGCTGTTGCGGTCGGCGGATTTTCGCGTGATCAACTTGGAGACGCCGCTCACGCTGCGGCGAGATAGTCAACTCACGTCGAAGGACTACTTGCACTACGCCGACCCCGTGAAGATGCCGGAGCTTTTCGCAAAGTTCGGCCCGGTTGCGTATTCGCTGGCGAACAATCACACGCTCGATCAAGGAGCCGGCGGGCTCGATGATACGCGGGTTGCACTCATGGCGGCCAATGCCGAATGGTTCGGCGGCGGTGAGAACTTGACGGAGGCTGCACGGCCGCTCGTGCAACGATTCGATGTCGGCGGGAAGTCGGTGACGTTGGCAGTGTTCGGAGCGTTTGAGTATCGGACCGACTATGACAAGGAGTACCACTTCTACGCCGGGCCGGAAAAGTCGGGCACGGCGGCCGTGGATGTCGCGGCACTGCGGCAGGCGATCGCAGAGCTTAAGCGGACATCGCCCGAGGCCTACGTCGTCTACTTCGTTCATTGGGGCGGAAACTACTCGTGGAAAAACGAAGAGCAAACGAAGTCGGCCGCGGCAATTCGCGAGGCAGGCGTTGACCTCTTGATTGGTCACGGCGCCCACGCCTTGCAGGAGGTGACACACGACGGCAACGGGTGGATTTTCTACAGCATCGGCAATCTGCTGTTTAACACCCGCGGACGTTACGCGGCGCACAAGGCAGTACCGTATAGCTTGCCGTTGGTTTTGGAACTCACGCCCGGCAACGGTAGGCCGACCGCCGATCTGCGGGCCTATCCCATACTGAGCGACAACCAACTGACGGACTATCAGCCGCGCTTGGTTACGGACGAAGAGGCCGGCGAGATCGAGAAACTACTGGCGGAAAAAGGGGCGTGGACCGACGGGGTCCGAGCCGCCGTGCGCTGCGGCAAAGATGATTTGGGGCCGTGCCTGGAATTTGGGCGGCCCTAGATAAAGCCCGGAAACGAAAAAAGGCACTCCCCGGGTGAGGAGAGTGCCTCTTCGTAAACTACCCGACTAGGATTCGAACCTAGAATGGGAGAGCCAAAATCTCCAGTGTTACCATTACACCATCGGGTAAAAATCGTCGTCTGCGGGGCGATTAAGAGCCGGCCCTTGGCTGCTGGCCCGTCCCGTAGTTCCAGAACCCGTATTGGGCAAAGGAGCTTAACCCGCGTCTTTAAAGGAGCTACGTTGTAGCCCCTCGGTTCACCACGGAAAACGTCAATTGCTCGAGTTCGATCGCGAGATCGACCCCGACCTGGCTAACGCCTTCAGGAAGTTTGATCGTAACCGGGGCGAAGTTCAGAATTCCTTCTACTCCGACCGCCACGAGGCGATCGGCCACGGACTGAGCCGCAGGCCCGGGCACGGCAATCATACCCAGGCGTATCCTATTTTGTCTGGCCACTTCTGGCAAGTTGTCGAGGTGGTAAAGCGGTAGCCCGTCGATCGGGCCTGCGGCGACGACGCCAGGGTCGTTGTCGAAGGCGGCGACGATGGTGAAGCCTCGCTGGGCGAAACCTTTGTAGCCGATAAGAGCACGACCGAGGTTGCCGAGCCCAACGAGCGCGACCGGCCAAGTTTGATCGGTGCCCAGAATCCGCTTCACCGCCGAAATCAGCTCTTCGCACTTATAGCCGATGCCGGGATAACCGAAGTGCCCGAAGTAGGCGAGGTCTTTGCGGACCTGGGCATCGGTGAATCCGAGCAGTCGACCGAGTTCTTTGGAACTGATCGTGGTCTGCCCGCCCAAGAGCCCTTGTTGCAGCTGACGCAAGTACAAGCTCAAGCGGCTGACCACGGCCTTCGGGACGGGGCCGTCCGTTTCGCCGGGCGTCGGTTTGAACTCAGCGTCGGACATGGGCGAACTAGGGTCGAGTCGGCGGGAAATCAGAGCGGGAACGACGCCAAAAGTGGAGGTTTTTGTAGCCGAACCGGTTGGGGGCGACAAGTGGCCGGTTCGTGACGACGGGCCGCTGATAACCTGGGCAATCAGCGAGTACGCTTTCTAGTCGCCAAACGCAAAAACCCCTTGGGCGACGTTGCGCCCAAGGGGATCGTTGCAGGGGACTTTTTGCCGACAGACGGATGTTATTCCGTCAGCAGGTCGGCGTTGTCGATCCACACGCCGCCCGAGGTCGCGTGATAGAGCCAACCGGCGTCGGTCGCACCGCTGGCTGCGGTCGGCGGGTTCGTCGAAGCAGCCGTAATCTTGGCGCTGCCGGTGAACGGGTTCGGCGGCAGTTCTTGCAGGTACGGACCGTACGGGAAGGCCGAGGTCGTGCCGACGGCGCCCGAACTGTTGGTCTTCTTCGTCAGGTCGTCAAGCGCGGCCGGAACTTTGCCGTCGTGCTGCGACTTGTAGAGTTCGATCTGCGAACGGATCGTGTGCAAGTTGAACTTGCTGGTGTTGTTCTTGGCGTCTTTCGTGCTGTCAGAAAATTGCGGAATGATCGTGGCGGCCAAGATGGCCATGATCACGACGACGATCAGAACTTCGACGAGCGTAAACCCGCCGCGCTTGTGGCTCTTCGACATGGAACTCGTTCCTTATGACTCGGTGGATTGGCAACAAATACTGCAACGAGTAGCCGGGGGAGTTTTCCGAGCCGCTCACCATAGCGCGGCGTCGCCAAGCTCGGACAAAATCTGCTACTGAGGTTTAGTAGGTCGGATTTGAAACCGTGTCAAAGAATTTGGAGTTTTTACCCACACGGGTGTGATGAGCGAAATCACCGCAGTGGTTTAACGGCAGTGCAGTTAGGACGGCCACTGCGTTCGATGTGCCGCCGTAAGCCAAGGCCTCGGTCGATACCCACGCTTCGCCGATGCCGGAGCATTCACGCGGTCCGACGCTTTCGGGATTCTCCGTCTGCAAAATCAGCATGGCCCGTGCGATCGTCAGGGTCGCGTCTCTCAGCACGCCTAGACCGCACGGCTCAATCAGGGGAAACGTCGAAAACGGCGTCTTCCGGGTGGTCGGGCTAATGGGAAATCCGCCGCCGATCGTCAGCCTCTGCCGGCATGCTGTCGAATATCCATATTGCCCAGTTGTGCGCAGATCGTGCGTAAGCGATTCGGAATCGGTACGTCTGCGTTAACTAGCACCTATAGTTCGTCAGCGAAGCTTCGGGCAAATGCATTGTTTGCCTAGAGTGCGGTGACTTTGCGTGCCGAAGAGTGCAGAGTCGAACTAGGGTCGTCCGGCCAGGCTATTTCCACGTTTCGAATGTTCCAGGAGGAGGCAAGACCATGAGAGCGCTTCGGGGAATCCCGGTGCTCATCGCGCTATTTGCGGCGATGACAACCGGTGATGCCGACGCCAGCTACTGCGGCGCGGCGCGGTACAAGTCTTGCACAGCGTGTTGCGACCCCGTCGACTACGCCTGTTGCAAGAAGCAATGCCACACGGTC
>JAFLCO010000083.1 GCA_017303535.1 Planctomycetota bacterium | reverse complement strand
TGACCGAATCCTGACCGCCGAGCGAGCGTTCAGTGTCGGCGATGTGACGCGAGGGCAGGTTTTTGCCTACACTTACGGGACGGGCGATCATAGCGAGCGGATAGCTTCGGTAACGTTACGCCTCTTAGACGAAGATGGATGGAGTCAGTCGCAACGTGCCGAGTACGCCTATTACGATGCCAATCAGGAAGGCGGCCTCCTCGGAGATCTCAAGACGGCGACACGGCAGCTTCGTCGCGAAGGTACCGGATGGGTCGCGCTCGGCACGGAATACTACCGGTATTATAAGGGCGTCACAGGCGAGCCCGGCTTTGCTCACGCTTTGAAATACGTCGTGTCGCCTGAAGCCTATGCTCGATTGGTTGCTGCCTATGGCCAGGTCGATCTGGCACCTGAAGGTGTTGTAGCGACGTACGCAGACAACTATTTCGAATACGACGGACAGTCCCGCGTAGTCAAAGAGACGACTTCCGGCGGGCGCGAGACCGTAACGCTAGCTTTTACGACGAATTCCGATCCGTCGTATGCGGATGGTCCTAACAACTGGAAGTTCAAAACCGTCGCCACACGCCCCGATGGCAGCCTGTCTACGGTTTATGCCAATCATCTTGGCATGTTGATGCTGCAGGAAGAATCCGACGCAGCGGTGACGCAACGCTGGATCTGGTATTCCCAATACAATGACGATTACAGAATCGTACTCAGCGCTGCGCCTTCGGCCATCGATCTAAGCGCTTCGCCCGTATACGATCCGGGCGAGCTTAATCTAGCCGTTCAACTGCGTCTGAGTGAAGGTCTGATCACGACGTACGAGTACTACGACGATTCGACAGACTTTGAAGGTTACTCAAAGAGCCGAAGTGTTCAAAAAGGGGCGGAAGGTCTGCCCAATAAGCAAGAGCAGGTGGATTTCGGCTCTCATACTGCGGCCGGCGTGACCGTGCATCCGCTTATCGAGCGGACATTGTACCGCGAGAACGAAGGAATGGATCCTATCTCGACGACGTACGAATATCTGTTTCACTCAGGTACGAACCAGTTCTCCCAAAGAACAACTACCTTGCCCACGGTGCCCACTGCGGAAAACGGCTCTAATGCGACGACGGAGCAACGGGAGCAATACGACCTCTTCGGAAATATGACGTGGGAGCAAGGACCGAAGGGGTTCATCGACCGCTTTCACTATGACGTCACCACCGGGGCGATGACGGAGCGGATTCGCGACGTCGATCCGGCGACGGTGACTTTGCCGAGCGGCTGGAGTCGACCTTCGGGGCTTCCGGCGCCGCTAAACCTAGTTACGACCTACGAGAATGATGCCCAAGGACGAACGACGCAGGTCTTGGGGCCGCCACACGACATCGACGGGGTGACGGTCCGCACAGCGCAATGGACCATCTATCATGACGCCGCACGTGAAACCCTCACCGCCCAAGGTACGGCGGCAATCGACGGCGCATCTTACGATTACGCTCTCATCAATCCGGTGACGATCAGTCATCGAGACCGCAACGGACGTTTGGTGGATCGCATTCAGGCGGTGAGAACCTCAGGGGAAGGTCGATTGTGCCTATCCAACGAATTCCCGCAAGCGACTTGGGTCGCTTGGGCACGGGAACTTTACGACGACGGTGGTCGGCTCGCCGCATCGCGCGCTTACCATACGGTGCCCGTCTCGGGCTCCGGTTCAGTAGGCACCGATTATAACGAGACCACCTACGGCTATGACGCTCGCGGGCGTCGTAATCGCACGCGAACACCGGGCGGCACGATCACGCGGACGACTTTAGATGTCTTGGGCAGAACGACGAGCGTCTGGATCGGAACTGCGGATATCGGCGCTACCGACGCTGACCCGGGTGCCGGCGGTACGGGCAACAATATGGCGCCGATCACGAGCCAAACTTATTCCGGCGACTGTGATTGCGGACAACCGGCCACCGAGACGCGTCACGTCGATGCAAGTTCCGGTAATGACCGGGTCACAACCTTCACCTACGATTACCGCAATCGACTCGTCGAAATCGACGGAGAAGAGGGGTTCTTCGAGGCGCGGAGTTACGACAATCTCGATCGTGTCGTCCAAATAGAGCGTCACATTGACGACAGTTCCGGGGTGCTCGTTTCTCGAGACGTCAATCACTACGACGTTCGTGGGCAAGTGTATAAGACCGAACACTTCGGCGCCGATTCCGGAGGCACTCCCACAGTCGCGATTGTCGGCTTGAACTGGTACGACGCCGCCGGCAATCTTGTCGCATCTGTCGCGTCAGGCGCGAAAGACTTGCGAGCTTTTACAAAGTCCGAATTTGACGGCGATGGTCGTAATACGGCAAGTTATCACACCATTTACACCGGCAGTCAGCCTCCCAGTTACTCGGATGCGACGAGCGTGACCAATAGCGATCGCGTTTTCGATCAAACACAAAACACGTTCGATCCCGCAGGAAATCTAACGCTTGTTGCTGTTTACAGCCGCTTTCCCGGCTCCAGCGCCGTCAACAAGTTGACGACAGGTGACAGCCGGCGTTTTCGAAGCGCGAATTGGTACGATGGGATCGGCCGCGCGACTGCCGGCGTCTTGTATGGCACGGCGGATACGGTCAGACCACCCGGCCCGCCGATCTCCACAGACGCTGCGCCTGTTACGCTGAGACGGTATAACGCCGCAGGACGGGCTTACGAAACCGTAGACCCTTTGTTGCGAGTGACACGAACCGAATTTGACGCTCTCGGACGAATAACGGCAACGATATCCAATTTCACCGGCTGCGAGTGCCCTGGAAACGGCACCGACGTGATCGTTCGTCAAGCATACGACGGCGATGGCCACCTTGTCCGCTTAACTGCAGAAAATCCAGCAACTGGCCCACAGATTACCACCTATGTGTACGGAGTCGTCCCGCCCGACTCGACGCTCTCATCTAACGATTTGCTATCGTCTACGGTTTATCCTGACGCCGTCGATGGATCAGATCGCGTAAGCTACGGATATAATCGCCAGGGACAGCAGATTCGCATTGTCGACCAAAATGGTACGGTGCGCGAGCTCGTGTACGACAAGCTTGGCCGGTTGGTCATCGAGCGGGTTGTGACGTTGGGCTCCGGCGTCGACGGCGCGGTCCGTCGCGTGGAGACGGTTTATGATTCGCGCGGGCGTGTGGAGACGCGCACGAATTATTCGGCCCCGACGGGCGGCACGATCGTAAACCAGTTGAAGTACGAGTACGACGCCTTCGGTCGTGTGACGCGCGAGTACCAGAGTCATTCAGGAGCGGTGACATGAGCACGCCGTACGTGGAATACGAGTACGCGGACGGGAGCGCGAACAGCCTGCGCCCGACGCGGGTCCGCTACCCGGACGGTCGTGAGTTGGACTACGCGTACGGCGCAAGCGGGAGCGACGACGATCGGTTGAGCAGGGTCTATCAGCTGAAGGACGGCGCGACGGTCCTGGCGCAGTACGACTACCTGGGCGCGGCGGGCATCGTGCGCTGCGAGCTGCCGCAGCCGCAGCTCCGCTGGAATCTGTCGCCGAGCGGCAATAGCTTCAGCGGCCTGGACGCGCTGGACCGGACGGTCGACTGCCTGTGGCAAAAATACGCTCCTAGCGCCGGCACGCCCGTGCAGATCGGCTACACGTACGACCGCTCAAGCAACCGCACGTCGCGCGACGTGGCGGGGACCACGGGCAACGACGAACTCTATCGCTACGACGGGCTGAACCGGCTTACGGACCTGGACCGGGGAGATCTGGCCGCGGCGAAGATCACCGCTCCGCAAGCGGCCGAGCAGTGGCGGCTGGACGCGACGGGGAACTGGGGGCGGTACGAGAACCTGGACTTCGTCACGCCGGGTAATTCTTTAGACCAAGACCGTTCGGCCAACCGGGCCAACGAGATCACGGGCTTCACCAGCACGGTGGGCGCAAGTTGGTCACAGCCCGCCTACGATCGGGCGGGGAACATGACGACGTTCCCGCAGCCCGCAGCGCCCGCGAGTTCCTTCACGGCGACCTACGACGCTTGGAACCGGCTGGTCGGGCTCTCCGGCGGCAACAGCTACGCCTACGACGCGTTGAACCGGCGGACCGAGCAGGTCGCCGGCGGCGTCACGCGACATTACTACTACTCGACGTCTTGGCAGGTGCTGGAAGAGCGCTTAGGAACCAGTCCCGACGCGGCCGCGGCCGAGCGGCAATTCGTCTGGGGGCAGCGCTACATCGACGACTTGGTCTTGCGCGACCGCTCGCCGACGAACGACGGCACGCTCAGCGAGCGGCTTTATGCGCTACAGGACGCCAACTGGAACGTCGTCGCCGTCGCCGACACGGACGGCGCCGTTCAGGAACGCTACCGCTACTCGGCCTACGGTACGCCGACCTTCCTGCAGGCCGACTTCACGCCGCGTTCCCCCAACCAGTCCGGCTACGATTGGGAGACCCTCTATGCAGGGTATCGGTTCGATAAAGACTCGAACGTGTACAACGTTCGCATGCGATATCTAAATTTCATGGTTGGTGATTGGTTGTCGCGCGATCCAATCGCATACACAGATGGATCAAATCTTTACGCTTATGCACGAAGCGGCCCGATATCTTTTCGAGATGCGACCGGTTTGGCCCGGAGCGGTACATGGAACGTCTTCTTCTGGATGAAGGGGGATCGCGATCTGCTTGAGAACGCACATTGGCTGTTTGCGGAATCAACACTCGAATACGAAGCTTGGTGTGACGCCGATGGAAGAGGCAATGTTCGGGTCACTAATCACGAAACCAAGAACGTCTTGGGGCAAACGCTCTTGGTTCCAGGCAGGTACAAGATCGAAACCGCTTCCGAATATTGGCCGAATGATTTTCAGTGCCCGTCAGGAAAATCAGGAAAAGAGATGCTGTGGATTGTAGGCGCTGGATACGAAGACCGATTCTCAATAAAAATCCTTGATGTATTCTCAAAAGGTCTTGGTGATAAGGTCAAGGATGCAGTCGATTTTGGTAAGAAAATGGGAATTGTTGATCCGCTTTTCTCTGGAGCAGCCTCAGTAGCTGTATCAATCTCAGTATGCTGCTGCTGTGATAAGAAGGGAGACTGGACTGGAGAGCCTGAAATTAATGGGCGAATTCTTCGCAGCACGAAACCGAAGGATTTAGCATTCGCACTATCCGGCGACAACTACTCATGTGGCAGCGGAGCTGCGAGTTCCGTTTTTGAAAAGATGGAAGGATATTCATGGTAGTTTTGTCTCTACAGCCATCTGTTGCAAACGGACGGAATGTGTTGAGGTTGGCTCATGTTAGAGTTGAGCTACTGATCATTGCGTTGGCATTCATCATGACGAGCATTAGCTGCAATCGCGAAGCCTTGAGCCCAAAAGCGGTTTCCACGACAGCACGTGAGTCGCAGAATGCTGCATTTTACTGGCTGTTATTCGATGGGCGGCCAGCCTGTCTCATCGTAGCCAATCGCAGGATCCATGAATCACAGCGGCATTCATCGCAGTCGACGGAAGGCTCTGTTACTTTAGAATTGGCGCATGCGAATGGGTCGGTGGTTTCAATGAAGTGCAGTTACTTTGATAATTCACTTGTAGTTAATGGAGCTCGTTTTTCGCTCGAAAAAGGTCGGTTGTTTCTTGTGGACCTGTTAACGAGAGAACCGACTGTCCAGCTAGAAAGGAAGATACCATTTCCGCCAACGTCCGCAGGCCCCTACGATCCTGCGGACTTCAAGAACGATGGAACAATCCAGGATTTCTTGGAATCATCGAAGCCGCGCTGAAATAGCGAGCTCGTGTACGACAAGCTTGGCCGGTTGGTCATCGAGCGGGTTGTGACGTTGGGCTCCGGCGTCGACGGCGCGGTCCGTCGCGTGGAGACGGTTTATGATTCGCGCGGGCGTGTGGAGACGCGCACGAATTATTCGGCCCCGACGGGCGGCACGATCGTAAACCAGTTGAAGTACGAGTACGACGCCTTCGGTCGTGTGACGCGCGAGTACCAGAGTCATTCAGGAGCGGTGACATGAGCACGCCGTACGTGGAATACGAGTACGCGGACGGGAGCGCGAACAGCCTGCGCCCGACGCGGGTCCGCTACCCGGACGGTCGTGAGTTGGACTACGCGTACGGCGCAAGCGGGAGCGACGACGATCGGTTGAGCAGGGTCTATCAGCTGAAGGACGGCGCGACGGTCCTGGCGCAGTACGACTACCTGGGCGCGGCGGGCATCGTGCGCTGCGAGCTGCCGCAGCCGCAGCTCCGCTGGAATCTGTCGCCGAGCGGCAATAGCTTCAGCGGCCTGGACGCGCTGGACCGGACGGTCGACTGCCTGTGGCAAAAATACGCTCCTAGCGCCGGCACGCCCGTGCAGATCGGCTACACGTACGACCGCTCAAGCAACCGCACGTCGCGCGACGTGGCGGGGACCACGGGCAACGACGAACTCTATCGCTACGACGGGCTGAACCGGCTTACGGACCTGGACCGGGGAGATCTGGCCGCGGCGAAGATCACCGCTCCGCAAGCGGCCGAGCAGTGGCGGCTGGACGCGACGGGGAACTGGGGGCGGTACGAGAACCTGGACTTCGTCACGCCGGGTAATTCTTTAGACCAAGACCGTTCGGCCAACCGGGCCAACGAGATCACGGGCTTCACCAGCACGGTGGGCGCAAGTTGGTCACAGCCCGCCTACGATCGGGCGGGGAACATGACGACGTTCCCGCAGCCCGCAGCGCCCGCGAGTTCCTTCACGGCGACCTACGACGCTTGGAACCGGCTGGTCGGGCTCTCCGGCGGCAACAGCTACGCCTACGACGCGTTGAACCGGCGGACCGAGCAGGTCGCCGGCGGCGTCACGCGACATTACTACTACTCGACGTCTTGGCAGGTGCTGGAAGAGCGCTTAGGAACCAGTCCCGACGCGGCCGCGGCCGAGCGGCAATTCGTCTGGGGGCAGCGCTACATCGACGACTTGGTCTTGCGCGACCGCTCGCCGACGAACGACGGCACGCTCAGCGAGCGGCTTTATGCGCTACAGGACGCCAACTGGAACGTCGTCGCCGTCGCCGACACGGACGGCGCCGTTCAGGAACGCTACCGCTACTCGGCCTACGGTACGCCGACCTTCCTGCAGGCCGACTTCACGCCGCGTTCCCCCAACCAGTCCGGCTACGATTGGGAGACCCTCTATGCAGGGTATCGGTTCGATAAAGCCTCGGGGCTCTATCAGGTCCGGTTCCGCTATCTCAACAGCACCGTCGGACAATGGGTCACGAGGGATCCGCTATTCGAACATGGGGCAGTGGGCATCCGCTGGCCGCAGTTGACAGAGCAAATGGCCGCCACGAATCAATTTGTATACTGTTCATGTAGCCCGCTACAGTCTACCGATGCGCTTGGCTTAGACGAAGACTGCTGCGTCACAGTTGAAACTTTGCCTCAAGGCCCCGGGGGGGGCGAACATTGTTCAAACGGATCACTCGTCTATGACACAACAATTAAGCAAGGCGTGCTGACGCCGCGAGCGAGGTGCCTTGAATGTACCGATCGGAGTTGCAGCGAGAAGTTTCCGGGATCCACATGCGGCCTCAAGCCACATCGACTTAAGGTACGAATATGGAAGCACAAAAGTCTCGGGCCTATCACGCTTTGGTGGCTAGAATCTTATGAGATAGTTCATACTACATGCGTTTGCGCACCATTAGGTTCAGAATAGGAATGCGTATGTTGTATGAAACACGTCCCATATTGTGCTGGGTCCTTCTTTTGACTGCCTCTAGTTGCGAAGCAGGACAAGTATGGCCTCTGCCGCATCAAGACCCAATCGAACTCGAGTCGTCCGACTTCGAAGGCATTAGGGGTAATGATCGCATCACTAAGATAGTGTTGCCAAGTCTGCGTATTACCAAGCCAATTGCAGAGTCGCTGGCTTCATTGAGTCGACTCGACGAACTTCAAATGCCAAGTGCATCGTTTGACGACGGAGCTTGGTCGCTATTGGCCAATTATGGAAAGCTAAGAATATTAAATATAGACTCGGCGCAGCTGTCAGACTTTGAATTAAGCGAGCTCAAAGGGCCGTCGCTTGAGTACGTTATTGCGTCCAATAGCGAAGCCTCTGCACACTTCATGAAATCTTTGACAGGCTGTCCCCGCTTGATAAGCCTTGATGTGTCGGGAACCCAGATTTCAGATCGGGACATAGTCATGCTAAATGCGTTGAAGAATTTGACGTATTTAGACATTTCAGAAACATCTATTACTGACGTTGGACTTGCTCTCGGTTTGCCAAACGTAATTTCGCGTGCAAAGAAGCTTGATGCGTTTGCTACCCATGCAGGCGACAGGTTTGCGAAGATTGCGCTCCAACAAAGAAGCCTATCAGTGATTGGGTTTGGTGATGAAACAACGGATGCTGCATTTGCGGAAGTTCATAACAATGCAATTAATGAGTTGCGGGTTTCGTCGCAAAAGATAACCGATGTCGGCGTAGGCCGCATTTGCGGATGCAAGACTCTTAGCTGCCTTGCGCTAACATCAAAGCAAATCACTCCAAAAAGCCTGGTGGGGGTGGCGACATTGCCGCGGCTTAGAAGGCTCAAAATGCGAATTGCAAATCTGGATGAGAATGGCCTTGCGGCGATGTCAGCGTGCCGATGGCTGGAAGACCTGGACCTCTCTGATTCTCCAATAAACGACGAAGACATCGATGATATCATTACTTTGCCGAGCTTAAAGCGACTCGTCTTGGATGGGACGGACATTACGGACGATGGCCTAAGGAAATGCCTTAAATGCCGAACATTACAAGCTATTTCGGCTAATCGGACCGCCGTTTCGACGTCGGTCGTGAATAGCGTTCGGAGTGACTTAATGGGTCGTATTGGTAGATGAGTTGCGACGCTTGGTGATACCGACTTGAGGTCGCCTTGATTCCTGAAAACACTCCTCCCGAAATATCGCCCCGGCAATGGCAACGGCGGATTCGTTTCCTCGTTGGTGCACTGAAAACTGCGTTTGATTTTGCATTATGGGCCGGCATGTCAACGTGGCATTGGGGCATGTCGCATAAATGCTGCACTGCCCTACTGCTACTCGTCACAATCAACGTGTTGTCCATATTATGGCCCCGCATCCGACCGCAAAGTCATTCAATCGCCTCGCCGCCGACGCTAGTGTCAATAGCGAACACGGAAAACAAGGATCGCCGGGCGGACGTGATTTTCGTGCACGGGCTCGGCGGCGACGGACGTCACACCTGGGAAAGTCTTGACGACTCAAAGTTTTACTGGCCACAGGCCCTCGGCGAGGACTTGACCGATGTCGGCATTTGGACAGTGAACTACGAATCGGCCGCAAGTCATTGGCTCGGGTACACGATGCCGATTGAAAGTCGCGCTATGCATTTACTGCAAGTGCTCAAAGACCACGATATTGGGGAGCGACGGATCGTCTTCATCGGTCATAGCCTAGGGGGCATCGTCGTCAAGCAAATGATCCAAGATGCCAGCGACCTTGGCATCGCAGACTACAGCGACATTGCGATGCGGACACGCGGCGTCATCTTCCTTGGTACTCCCAACACAGGATCTGACTTGCCCTCCGCCCAAAAAATGATCGAGAAACTCGGCATCTATACGGGGGCCACGGTAACTCAGGACCAACTGGTTGATAACTCTCCGATCCTACTTCGGCTGAATCTGTGGTACAGAAACCGCGTGGAGTCGATGGAGATCAAGACCCAGGCCTTTGCTGAGACGAAGCCATTCAATGGGGTAATCGTCGTAGATCAGAGCAGTGCGGATCCGCAGGTTGCCGGGATCGCGGTCGTGCCCGTGCCCGAGAACCACCAAACCATCTGTAAGCCTGCGTCGAAACAAGCGGACGTCTACGTCGCCGTCAAGCGGTTTATTGACGAGCATGTCGTGCCGCTTCCGTCCGAGTATAAGTCGACCCTTCAGGAAGCCGTCACTGAAATTTCGCTATGCCGCAACGATCCTGCCCGCCTTGAGCAATTCAAGGAGGCACATGTCGGCCAAGAGGTGGTTTGGGAGGGCTTTGTTCAGAAGGTCGCAAAAGACAAGAAAGACTCATATTGTACGCTGAGCCTTCGCGGCGACGCGGATCCTTTCCGATGGGTCGTAGCCAGCTTTCGCTACTGGAACTTCAAGCCGACAATTGCGCCTGGCGCAACAATCAAAGTTCGCGGCATTCTTAAAAAAGTCGACGAGACGAACATTCTGATTTCAGAATGTCGTCTCGTCCCCTAGCTTGACGACTTGAAGGGCCTCGTCATCTAGCTCGGTTGGCCTATGGCCGCGCCTCTAGCTCACGAACACGGGCTTCGTGATTGTTGATCGTGCCTTGTTGCGCTTGAATGATGTTCTGCAACTGAATGATTTGGGCCTGCAGCTCGGAACTGCTGCGCGGCATCGTTCTGCTGCCTGAGCTTGTGCACGCTCTCGGTCGGCAGCAACGCCGCCCGAAAATTCCGGCTTCGGCGTCGATAGTCGCACCGAAAAGCACGACGGCCACGAACGTGATTCTTAACAGGCGGTTCTTCATTGGTAGCTCCGTTCAATGGTGGAAATCGCAAACGTTCGTCACTCTAGATGAGCAATCTAGAAGTTTCAACGAATAGGGACAGCTGCCCCAGAAGTTTGTAAAGCGAACATTACGCACGCGCGTAGTAGAAAGCCACTATCGTTACGAGCGCGGAGTGCGCTGTCACAGCTACCCGCCGCTCTCGCCGCGCCTAAACTGAGCGCGGTTCTTTTTGCAATTCACTTAGGAGGCGTTACATTCATGCTCGCCCAGCACGGCTCAGGGCGTGTAAGCATCGGTGCAAAATGGTAACTGAATGTGGAGGCTTTCCATGTCACTACGGTGTTCACGACTAATTTCAGCGGCCGTTTGTGTGGTGATTTGTTTGGCGGGGACAGCCGTCCCCGTTCACGCTCAATCCGATGTGAAGCCTGATTACTTATGCCAAGGTTGGTCTGACGAAGATCGGGAGACGTTCTATTTTACGTCGCAAGGGTCGCAGCTCTTGCCTTATGACTGGTTCCTTGCCCTGGAACAAGCGAACAGCGAAGCGCGATTTGCCTGTCGTTCGAATATGGAACGACTCGGCTTCTTGTACTATCCCGAAGAGTTACACCACAACCGCGATGGCTTGCCGATCGGCTTCGTGAAAGATGAGCGCGATGTAAGAAAGCTTAGTCCTGCCAAGAGCGCTTATCTCGGGAACGCTCAAAAGGACGATTTCTTGATGGCTTCGTGGGTCGGGCTCACGTGTGCAGCCTGCCACACGGGAGAGATACGTTATAAGCAGACCGTGCTTCGTATTGACGGCGGTCCCGCGATGGCCGATTTCGAAACACTGCTGATCGAACTAGTCGATGCTCTCGAGGCGACTCATAAAGACGACGAGAAGCTGACCCGTTTTGCGAAACGAGTGCTCGCGGAAGGGGGCTACAGCGATGAAGAACGAGATGCATTACGTCGAAGCATCGGCAAGTTTTTGCCGCGGTTTCGACAGCTAATCTTACGTGCCCGGGGAACGACGCCCTATGGCCACGGACGCCTCGACGCCTTCGGCGCCATTCTCAACGAGATTTGCGAGACTTCGCTCAAAATCCCGGCCAATCATCATCCGGCCGATGCGCCGGCCAGCTATCCGGTGCTCTGGGATTCTTCAAAGCTGGATTGGGTGCAATGGAACGGGTCGGCGGGGAACCCGCTTGCTCGAAACGTCGGCGAAGTGCTGGGAGTCTTCGCGCACTCGCTACTCAGCCTCGACGACGCGGGAAGTCAATTTTTAAGCACCGCACATATCGAGAATTTGCGGAAGCTCGAGGAAGTGTACATCGCTAAGCTGCGTGCTCCTGTCTGGCCTGAGATTCTGGGACCTCTGGACACCGCGAAGGTTGAGGCGGGCAGACGCTTGTACCAGAAGACGTGCGGGAACTGTCATTTTGTTCGTGATGAGTTCGGCCGCTTTCCCTCGCTGACGATCGGCTCGCGAAAGTTTATTCGGACTTCCCTGATACCGGTCGACTTTATTGGTACGGACTCGCAACTGGCGGACAATTTTGTGAAGCGCACCGCGAACCCCGGCGGGCTCGCGGCCTTTCTTCCCCCGACGCTGCAAGGAAAGCAGCAAGTGTCACGAGGGTTACTTTTGAAGGCCGCCGTCGGCGGCATCATTCGTCGCTATGCCGTCGATAATAATGTCCCCGCGGAAGCGATCGAAGAATCCAGGAATTTTCGCCCGGCCGACGAACGGCCGCCGAACCCATGGAGCTACAAAGCGAGACCACTTAACGGTATCTGGGCCAGTGCTCCTTTCTTGCACAACGGTTCCGTTCCGACGCTCTATCAATTGCTTTTGCCCGCGAACCAGCGCCCCGTTGTGTTCTACGTCGGTAACCGTACGTTCGACCCGAAGCTTGTCGGATTTATCTCGACTCTCAGTGACGATGCCTTCCGCTTCCGTGTTTTAGACGAGCTTGGAAAGCCGATTATTGGCAACTCGAACGCGGGGCACAGCGGGCGCAATTTCACGCACACTCTGGCCGACGACGGCAGCCTCCGCGAATTCACCGACGCTGAACGCTGGGCGCTCGTCGAGTACGTCAAATCTCTTCGCTGAGTGCGAAGTCTTCAGGCAATAGCGATAGCTCGATCGTGCTATGCAACTCCATTTTTTCGAGGCCGGCGATGAAGCTTGAGAACATTCCTGAGGGCGAAGCGGCAAAAATCAAACACGTCGCGGAACTGACGTTAAAGCAGCTTGAACGCCGATACGCAGAGGCGCCGTGCTTTCTGCGCGGCGTGCATGCCAAGGACCATGGCTGCGTGAAGGCAACCTTCACGGTGCGTCGAGACTTGCCTCATCACTTACGCGTCGGCGTTTTTGCCACGCCGGGGAAAACTTTTGACGCTTGGATTCGCTTCTCCAACGCCGATGTGCTGGTGAAATCGGACACGGCCCCCGGAACGGATGCCAAACCGGCGACGGATACGACTCCCGCGATCCCGTCAAAGCCACCGATCCATGGCAGCCGCGGAATGGCGATCAAGTTACTGAACGTAGCCGGTGAGCCGCTGCTACCGGACGTGAAGCCTTTGACTCAAGATTTTCTGATGATCAACCAGCCCATGTTCGCGTTTGCGAACGTGGCGGACTACGAGGTCCTCAGCCAGGTACTCGAAAAGAAAGACGATCCCTCCCCCTTCTTCCAAAAGCAACTCACAAGCAGCGATCCGCTCGTGCAACAGCGAGCAAAAGTCACGTTGGGAGTCGTGACGGAAATCCAACGCACACTGGTGGCAAGCCCGGTCGAAACCCGTTACTTCAGCGCAGCGCCGTTCGGCTTTGGCGCAAGCCAAGTCATGAAGTATTCAGCTCATCCGACCATGCCCTTCACTGCAGCAGCGCCTGATTTCAACGACCCCAACTACCTCCGAGCGGCACTCACAAAACGATTGACGAGCGGCCTGCCGGACGTCACGTTCGATTTTCAAATTCAACTGCAGGACGCCTGCGAGGTCGAAGGTGACGTCGACGTCCAAATCGAAAACGCGTGTACAAAGTGGCCCGGTGAGAACTTTCCGTTTGAAACGGTCGCCACGATCCGCATTTCGCCGCAAGACTTTAATACGGCGGAACGTCGCGCGGAATGCGAAGCGCTGGTCTTCAATCCTTGGCACAGCATCACCGAACATCGCCCGCTAGGGGGCATCAATCGGTTACGCCGCGACGTCTATCTCGCGTCATCCGAAAGACGCCTTAGAAGTAGTGTTGAATGATCAATTCTCAGCTTGCTTAGGAAGGTTGGTCATGCGCGCAGGCCGCTGCTTTTGGTTCACTGCACTTTTGGCAGCGATCATTTGGATGATCGTCGATGCGTCTATCATGGCCGCCGAAGACCGTTTTGAGGAATGGTCAAAAGAGCGCGGAGTGCGGCGGCGTGCGGTCGATGACTATCTCTTGAAGAACGCCGTCGCATACCAATGGTTTGCCGACTTTCCTTTTGGCACAAACGACGGAATTCCATTCCTGATCCTTCAAGTACTGCCGAAGCTTGCACCCCAAGAATGGGGCGATTGCGGCAATGTTCTCGAAGAGGTCGGATTGTTTCGCGACGAGCGAGTGCCGAGCTATCCGATCGCTCGAGGCGTAGGCTGGAGCGGCATGGGACGCGATAAATCGGACTTTAAAGTCGACTATGCTTCCTTCACTTGCGGTGCGTGTCACATCGGCCGAGTTCGAAACCGCAGCGGTACATTCGAATATCTCGATGGTGGAATCAATACGCAGTTCAATTTAGTGCGGTATCGCACCAAAGTCGTTCGCACGATCGATAAGATCGTGGCCGGTGCCGAGACGCAGGCCGATCGAATCGAGCGCGCGACAGCGCGAATCGAAGCGGTAATCGATGAGGTCCATGCCGACGATCCACATTACTTCTATCGAAACTGCAGCATTGCCGGACGAGATTTCGACGCGGTCTATGAAGCGCAGCAGGTCAGTGCCTTTAAGAAGAACGCCAAGGAGATCGTCGCCAAGTTTTTAGTTCGCGCCGATCTCGAACTGCGGTCCCTGGCTGTCTTAGTCAACAAGAACTATCAGGGCTTTGAGCAGCCGATGTTACGCGGAATGGGAGGGATGGCGGATGCAACAGGAGTTAGCACCTCGTTTGGCTACCTGCACCGGAAGGAGGTGGAAAAAGATGCACGATCCAACCCAGATATCGACTTGCCGCCGACAGCCGGTCTTACCGACTTCATGGCCGTGTGGCGACAAGCGGATCGGCGGGCCCGCTGGTCAAGCGACGGCTCCGCATTGCTTGAAGGTGGCGGACAGTGGAACGGGAATATCCCTGTTCCCATCTTCAGAAATCTCGCCGCGGAACTAACGATGGGGTTTAGCGTCGGCACTGACGTCCGGGTGGCGGCATTGTCGGTGGACTTTCTCGACAACCTTCCATCTCCCCCTTATCCATTTGAGGTGGATATGGATTTGGCCGGACGTGGACAAGTGCTCTTTCAACGACACTGCGCAGACTGCCATCGGCCGCATAACGGACGCGTTTACCGGGATATCGGCACCGATCTAGGTCGAGCGAAAGTCGTCAGCGAGCCAATCGCGCAGCGTGCTCAGCTCGGATTTATGGCGATTGGCTCACCGGAGCGCGAAGTTCTTTTGCCGCCCGACAATCGCAAGGCTTACCCGTTCTCGACATTCGACGGTCGCTCGTTAAAGGATAAGCCAACGGCGGTGATGGGGGATCCTAAGGATCATCTCGGCTATGTCGCACTACCGCTGAACGGCGTCTGGGCTACGGCGCCTTACCTCCATAACGGTTCTGTTCCGACGCTATACCATCTTTTGATTCCAAACGAGCGTCCTGTCGTCTTCGCGAAGGGGCGTCTCGATTTTGACTCCACGCATGTGGGCTACTCCTGGACACTCGATGACGTCCAGCCGTCGAAGGCGCACGAATATCAATATGATACAAGTGCTCATTCTTCGGTCAGTCGCCTTGGGCATGACCGCGATATCACGGAAGGTGGCGTGACTTATAAGCTCGATTGGTCGAATGATCGACGCGGTGCGATGGCGATTATCGAATATCTGAAAACGAAGTAACGCCAGGATACTCTTAAGGGATCGTGATAGCACCGCAAATTGACGACGGCGTCGGCGTCGGGACGAAGCTTGCCTGGGCGAACATTAATCGAACGCGCAACGGGCCACGCAACACCGCGCAATATGCGGCACGACCATAATTGAGCGTGGCAGGTTCGGCGCGCGAAATTACGCCGGCTAGATCACGATGATCCCGATGGCGTAGGCGATCGCGAGAAAGACTGAGGTTTTCAACACCCACGGGCTCTTTGTCATGAACCGGACTTCGGCACGCGTCTGCTTGTTCCGTGCGAGAACCCCGATGACGGCCGTGATGACGACGAAGATCACTTCAACAATCGTCGCAACAAGGGACGGCACGTTCCAACCTGGCAGTCGTGAGAACGTGCGGGAAACTACGAACGCAATCAAGGCCCACCCTGCTATATCTCCGTGGATGAGCGAAGGCGTTCAAGGAACCTGCAGCAACGTCTTCAAACCATAGAAAGTCTTATCACACTGCTCTCAGACGATATCAAACGCAAAGTCGGCAATGCGAAGATTCTACAACGCAATCTCAAAAGCAATTCACCGGTGAAAAAATGCCCGAACAGATCACGCTGGATAAGCTTTCTTTGTCTGCCGAGGAGTTTCGAAGCTGGAGAAAGGACCACCCCGGCGCAACGGTATTTCCGAAATCGGATTTCAAGTTTCAGGATTTAAGCGGCTTCGACCTCTCCGGCGTTGATCTCCAAGACGCGAAGCTTGCGGGTGCAAATCTTAGCGGTTGCTCACTTCGAGGTGCTAGGCTGTCCGGAGCCGACTTGACCGGTGCCATGCTCCTCAAGACCGACCTTACGAACGCCGACCTGAGCGTTCAGACGGCAATTGAGAATAATCGGCGCTTTCTCCGAGAAGCGATAACATGGGCGCAATTGGCGGGAATTCCCCCAAACGAAGACGCTCGGTCATTAGACGCTCTGACACACGTAAATGAGATCACCAAGCTCAACAATGCGGTCTTGTTTGGAGCGAATCTCTCGGGCGCCCGGTTAGGCTACGCCGATTTGACCGGAGTAGATTTGCGCGAAGTCGAAGGGTTGGAGCTTGATAACAACCGGATCAAAGATGCTCGCTTCTCGTCGAATGCGACTGATAAATGGTCCGTACTTCGCCGCAGCTACACCGGCCCCAAGCTCATCTTGAATCTCTTGCTGCTGTTGGCGTTCATCGTGCCGTTCATCGTTTTGGCAGTCTTTCTTACAGTTGTCGAAAGAGGTGAGCGATTCGCGACGGACATAAATAGTCCGATTCGGGCGGAGGTGCGAAAGGGCACCGAGATGATTGCGGCTGCGACCCGCAAGATCAGCTCGGAGTTGACCGACGCGGCAAAACAAGTTTCGACGATGGCCGAAGTCGCAGAGGGTTTGCCGCTGGAGCAATCAGCGGTCGCTCCTGTGCGCTCAATAGCAATAGATCTTCGAGAACTGGAAGCCCGGATCAAAGGCGTTTCGAACAAAGTAAGTGATTCAGGTGAGAGGACAGCCGAAACCGTGGACTCCACTATCCAAAAGCTCCAGCCCACCGAGAAGAATGGTTGGAAGCCCGAGCCTGTCTGGTGGATGTTGCTCGGCGGACTTGATGGAGGATGGTCGATGATGATCACCTTCTTGCTCATTGTCTACAACATTAGCCGAGGTTGGTTGACCTATAACGTCTCATTCCTAAGAGAAGATGAACAACGATCGCAAGTTTCTCCATCGCACCTCAGCTTGCGGATTGCATGGAACGTCCACACATGGATCGTCACTCCTCTCAAGTATCTGGCGCTAGCTTTGTTCATCTTGCATCTCCTGAGCCGGATCCTTACGACTGTGATGGTCCCGCCCGGTTTCACCAAAGAAGCGAGCAAGGAATGCGCTCGTGAGGACTCCGGTCTGACCGCGGAGGTTTGTTGTCGTAGCGAGTGGTGGCTCGGCGGAAGCGCTTGAGTCGGCAGAAGAAGCGTTCGACGTTGCGGTTTTTGTAGCTAGTCCTGTCGTAGCGTTTTCTGACCTCCCGTCTTGCGGCACACCGGCTTCCGGGGCCGTTTGTACGCAGAGGAATACCAGCCGTCCCTCGTTGCATCGATTTCATGCAGTGCGACATGGCGGGCGTGACGAAAGACGCCGCCAATTGATCGGCCGTCACGCGTTGCGGGAAGCGCACTTTCCACGTTCGTCGGTCTCCCGGTTGCATGGAACAGTGATCGTGAATATCGCAACCACGGGAGGCCGAGCGCATGATTTCGAGACGCCGTGGGGCGCCTTTCAATCACTCGCGCTTCAAGCGTCTTGGCTCGTGCCGCACAAAAGACAAATGCTTTCGCTGATCCCAGCTGCAACGCTCGTCCTACTTATTCCTTAATTTCTCACGTCTGTCTTCGTCGAGCGATGGCTCATGCGTCGCCTGCTTTCAGACGTCGACTCGGGTAAGGTACGGTACGCCGCGCAGCATGGGCGGCGAACGGCATGACCTATACCCGAACGGTCGCGAGCTCTTCTACGGCTACGGCGCGACGGACTCCTACGACGATCGGCCCCCGCGCGTCTTCGCCCTCCAAGGCGAACTTCCGAGCAGCAGCAGTTCCAGCGGTGCGGTCGAAACATACGTCGAGTACACCTACGTCGGCCTCGGTTCTTTCGTTCGCGCCGATTACACGGAGCCGCAGGTCCGTTGGGACTTGATCACAGGCTCCTCCGCCAATCCCTATGCCGGTCTCGACCGCTTCGGCCGCGTCATCGACTGCCTCTGGCGCGACTACAGCGCGAGCGGTGATGGCGAACGCGTCAAGTACGGTTAGCGCAGGTCTTTCACGGGGTGCTTAGGCGTAGCTGTTCTCCCTGATCGCCTTCTCCATGAATTCCGGCAAGCGTTCGCCCGGCACCGTAGGCCACTGATCGAGAGTACATCGACACCGTTCTCACGCAATCGAGCGGCAAGTGCCTTCACCCATGCCTAATGCGGAGCATCATCCAAAGAATAGGAAATAAATGCCTTCGGGTTCAATTCTGCCACCAAACGTACTCCCCTTAGAGCCTATCCGAGAACTCCGGCGGTTCGTAGGGTGACGATTGCGAAGCGGAGTTCCAGGAAGGCGAGATAGTTGGCGGCCCTCTTCTCCCAGCGGATCAACAATCGTCGAGCCCGATTGAGCCAGGAGTGCGTGCGTGCGTTCGACCTTCCAGCGGCACGCCTTGCCTCGGCGGTGCTTCGGCTTGGGCGGTTCGTTCGCCTTCCGAGGGACGTGCGGCATGTAGCCTCGCTCGCGAACTTCCTCGTCGACCGGCGCGCCGGCGTAGCCTTTGTCGAGGCAGAGATGTTGCGGCTGTTCGGTCGTCGGCTCGGGCCGCCGGATCGGAATCGCCTTGAGCGTCTCAGCGACGAGCTTCGAGTCAGGCACGTTGGCGGCGGCGACGGCGACCGCCAAAGGGACGCCGCGGCCGTCGACGAGCGTGGAACGCTTCACGCCCAACTTACCCGATCGGTCGGGTTTCTGCCGGTTTTTTTCCCCGCCCAGCGCCGCCTTGGTCAGCGCCCCGTCCAGGCTTTGCCACTTCCAAGCGATTCCTTTCAGTTCGTCGTACTCGGCGAGCGCCAGTTGCCAGAGCTCCTCGAACACGTCCGACTCCGCCCACTCTTGAAAATAGGCGTAGATCGCGCTGCCGGAACCGAACTCGCGCGGCATCGCCTTCCACTGACAGCCCGTGGCCAACACGTAGAGAACGCCCGCGACCACTTTCCGCATCTTCAACCGCGGCCGACCGCCGCGAGGACTCGCCTCATAAATCGGCAGAACCAAGTCGATCCGCTCCCACAGAGCATCCGACATCTCATGAAACTTCGCTGTCGAATCGCCGAACACAAGCACCTCCGTGCGGATCGAGAGTAAGGCTCCTCAATCTCCACTACGGATGCCGGCATGCTCTTGGTTCGGTTCTCGGATAGGCTCTTAGATTCCATCAAGAACGCACTTGGAACTATCGCCGACTGAAGAGGCATTTCAACTGCAAGCGATCTATCAATTAGCTACGGGCGATATTCGAGGAGCCAATTATTCGCCGAGCAGTAGTTGTTTAACACTATAGCCAGAGATTTTGTGATTCCGCCTATTTGCAGAGTGTAGTGCGACTCGATACGATCGCGGCGACACAACGTCGCTATGCTGGCTCTTTCAACGATCTTCCATGCCGGAAACACTGGATCAGCGTCAACCGATCGTTCTGATTACTCATGGCATTTTTAGCCAAGGCTCGTGGTTCGAAGAGTTGGCGAGGCCACTTCGAACTCGCGGAATGGATGTACGGGCGCTGCGTTATTCGACCGTCTATCTGTTTCAGTTCTTGATGCCGGAATTCATCGGGCGTTGGTTTGTGCCATGGTTCTCTCGCGAAAATGCTTTGCACAGAATGCTACAGCAAATTCTCGCTTATCCCAGCGATGAGTATCGAGTCTCCATCGTCGCACATAGCTTTGGAACGTGGTTAGTCGCCAATGTGCTGCGCCGGTATCCGGCGGTAAAGCTCGACAAAGTGGTGTTCATCGGTTGCATCGTCAAAGACGATTTCCCGTGGCAAGATATTATCGGCAGAAACGTCCGGCGCGACGGCATTGTCAATCACTTCGGCACAATGGACATCTGGCCATTGTTGGCT
>JAFLCO010000082.1 GCA_017303535.1 Planctomycetota bacterium | reverse complement strand
CGGCACGCCAAAGTATCGGCAAAGCGTGCCGAGCTTGAAATCTTCCGGCGGGATGAGGGACGGATACTCCTGAAACAGCCACATCGCGCGTTGCAGAGTGCAGAAGACGCGATAATCGGCCGGTAGAAACAACCGATGTCGCTCAAACCATTCCCGCAGGAAGGGGCCGTCAAAAGCGGCGTTGTGGGCGACCATCTGCGCGACCACCAATGGTCGGGCATAGCGACGATCGC
Organism: Planctomycetota bacterium; assembly: GCA_017303535.1. Taxonomy (GTDB): domain Bacteria; phylum Planctomycetota; class Planctomycetia; order Pirellulales; family PNKZ01; genus PNKZ01. Next base: position 20,130 of record JAFLCO010000082.1, on the reverse strand, counting down.
ACCGACTTACCGTCAGCGTCGCGTGTCGCGACAGAAATGCACCGAAGTCGTGGGCCACGTAGTGGGCCGGTCGTCCCTCGCGTTGCCAGCGCTCTGGGCAATACTGCCGTTTACGGAGTGCGCGCTTCGTAGCCTGCCGTTCGTCAAACCGAATCTTCCGCTCGAAAGTTTCCAGTTCTTTCCCGGTACGCGTAACGGCGATGGCTGCAATCTGCATGATCGGCCGCCACGATTGAAGGCCGGCAGGTTCGATGTCGACAAACACCAGCCGCTCGGCAGGCGGCGGAGTTTTCCTGGAGACCGCGATCGAACGCGGATGGTCACCACCTCTATTTGAAACTCGAAACGTCATTTCCGACCGCATACCACGGTTTCTGGCTCATCGTCAAATCGTGCCCTCACGCGGTGACATCAAAAACTTGAGGTTTCTGACCGGTACGGTATTGAGACCTCAGCGGTCGGGAATGGGATAGGCCCGGCTGCGGCTGTTACTTCGTCGACGTGCCGCTCGGAACGTGCTGGTTAAAAACCCAGCACGGAAGAGTGGCTGCAAGATGTCGCTTCGGCAACGATCACACTTGGTAAACCGGATCTCACCAATCCGGCTAAGAGGATGGTCTCACCAACCATCGCGTGATCGGCCCGTAGAGCTGGATTCGCCAGGAGACTGGCTCCTCCAGTTCGACGGAGGCTTGTTGGAGTAATCCTGTTCGCTTGAGATCCGGTGCCGATGCGGCAGCCGTCTCGCGCAGAGTAATCCCGACATTCTATCCGATGACTATGTTCCGAATCGGGGCGATGCGGACATGCCTGGAATCGCGATGCGATTTAGGCCGTCATGTTTCAAAGCGGGTGAGGCTCATCAGCTTGATGAGCGTAATCCCGTCCATGGGGGTTCGGGGTCGAGACATCGACTTCGTTCAACCTGGCTGGCGTGGGGAGCTTCGAGCCTGGTAACAGGCCGAACCGGACGTGACTCGTCCGGCGATCGGGAGCAAATCTCCTGACGGTGAAAAGCTCAACCATGAAAGGCCCGCTGCTGAATGCGACGGGCTTGCCAGTGAGTTTCGCTGGAGACGGTGCCGAACCGTGAACGACTTTGGCTGAGGGGTAGGGGGACGCTTCTCCATTCGATCCCCCGAAATCACCGAGAACGATTGCGCCGCTATGGGTGCAATGATTCTCGATGCAAACAGTGCCGGTTCGGAAGAACCACGCACACAGCCACAGTCCCTCCGAGTAATGTCGGATAGCGACGTGAACAGCGAGACGAAGAGCATGGATAACGCAGGAAGGGCTTCAGGGGCCGGAATGGTCTCCGGTGCTTCGCTTGGTCGGCGAAGTGCTTCAATTCCTGAAGTCTGGGAGAGTGGCCTGAGTAGAAGTCGAGGAACGCGGTGACGGAAGTCGGCGCGGAAATCGGGCGATGGTCCGGCAAGGCAGTCGGATGTCGTGAGTGTGCTTACGGGTGGTGCCGGGGCACAGAACTCCAACGAAAGGGCTGACGGGCACTGTAGTGCCGAAGCGACGTGCGGGCGAACTGCATTAGTGCAGTCGCCGGTCCTGGGAAAGGCGCAAGCGGTCACACGAGACTCGTTCGGAAGAACGGGTCTCCTGTGGCGGCGAACTGACGGCGTACGCCCGACGTGTATCTTCACGTCGATGCGGACGCCGAAGGTTTTCAACGGTGGTGGGTAGTATGGATTGGCGGCGGCGTACTCTGGAATGGAGTAGCCGCCGCCACCGGCGCCCAGGCAGACGCAGAATATCGTTCCTGCGGAGCGAGAATGCTCACAGTCGCGATTTCGAGGTCTGCACCACCTCCAAGGTCTTCCAGCAGGACAAGGGCTTTTCGCGGAGTTTGTGCCCTCAACAAACTCCGCTTCTTTTTAGACAACGGAGGCTCATGCAGTATCGAGCTGAAGCAACGTCCCTCGGTGGCTTCGTCCAACAGATCGCCTGCTGTTACCTACGGCACGGTTACTGGTTCTATGTGACCGGCTGCATCCCGTCGCACAAGGAGGCGGAGGTCGTCGATCGCAAGCTCATCGAGAAATACGGTATCGGGGTGTCGGAATCGACGCGCGCCCGCCGCAAGCAACTCGGCCAAGCCAACCTGCAATACATTCGCCACCAGCGAACGTTCGTGATTCTCGCCACCCACGGCGATCACGACTTCTTCCGCGTCGAGGCCAACACGGTTCGCGACATCCGCCATGTCCCTTTGAAATACAGTGGCTACGCCATTAGCTACCGCCGAGGGGCCCGCACCCGTGATGGCCAACCCGACGGCCGCTGGCATGCCCATGTCGAAATCGAGCGTCGTCGGTATCTGGAATTGAAGGCGCGGTTCTTGGAACTCGCGGTGCATCGCCAACCTGAGCACTTGGCGTTGCTGTTCTACAATATTCCCTACGAACCTTATGCCCCAATCCGCCGACAGCTTCTCAACATGCTCCGGGCCGTGAATCTGATCCGACGACGAGCCGGGTATCAAACGGTTCCGGTGGAAGTACTGCCGCTCCGGCGACGTATCGTTCGGCCATTTGAATTAAATCGTCATCATGATAGGGAATGGCTGGAAGACTCGCTTTCACCGTCCGATCTTCAGGACACTAAAGCCGATCGGTAAAACGTCGCGCTGGTCGAAGAATGGATGGTCAAGCTTGTCGACCTGTCCTAAGAAACGGCACTCCGGTCTGTCTCAATTGAGGTCGTTACGGTGTCGCAGCCCGCGCGAAGCCCACCACGCGGAATCGAGAGCCGCACTATTCCACCGGGATATGCCGACACGATTGAGCCGGCGTCGAGCCACATGCGGCGCGTGGTGTCCGGATGGATGTTACGGAGAGTCGGTGTGCAGGGTTCCAGCAATACGACGCGCGAACAAAGGGATGGGCTTCTTGGTAGTGGTTGCCATGAACCCGGTGGCTGTGGAACGGATGCGATCGCCTCGTGATCTGAAACAATGTCGGGTGAAGATTCGCGGGCGAAGCTGGCCATGCCGTCCGCTGCTGCGCCCGCACAGGCGAAAAGGGGAGTCAAGTTGGCCGTTTCCGAGTAACTGTCAAGCCGGCCACCGTCGAGGCTCTCGGTGAATTTCAGCAGCGGGTCGTCGAGGCGACCGTGCTCTCGAAGCCGTTGCAATTGGCGTTGAATCATTTCCCGCGTACTACTGCACCCCCAGAATCCAATCCCCATCGGCAAGTAGGCTCCCATCCATTTATGGCTACCGGTGATGATGAAGTCGGCGCAGGCCACCGAATCTTCTAGGGGGATGTGACAGAATGCTTGCGCGGCATCGACCAAACAAAACCGAACTTCGGCCACTTGCTTGATGCGATCGACAATCTCTCGCACGGGAACACGGATGCCGAGATGATCCACGGCTGGTAGGAATATGCTGTCACACTGATTGGCGACGAATGACCTCGTAAGATGATCGATAACTTCGGCAGTCTCCCAACCCCGCCGAAGAATATTCTCTCGAAGGGCAATTGTCGTGATTCGACCGCCCGTGTTCGATGCTCGGACTTCGATGGCGCGCTGATACGTGGGCCAACTCAGGTCCGTTGTCAGAACATTTTGGCCGACGCGAAACAAGCAACGGGCCGCAAGCTGTACGAGCGAGAGCGAGCGACTCGCCAACACGGTCCTCCAGCTATCCGGCACGCGTGCGAGACGCCGCAACGACTGCTTGAGCCGCGTCACACCGTTCCAAGTGTTGAGTCCTGCAAAACGCCAACGGTATTCGCTCGGCCAGGACAAGAAGCCCTCGCGCAGAAATCGCTCAAAGTACAGGCTGGAGGGTTCTTCGGCCGAGCGGCGGACGAAGTCGAGTTGAGCGCGTTGGGCGGCTGGCGTCATCTGACCCAGCCGCGCCGTGTCCAAATAAAGGAGCGGTTTCAGGGTGGTACCTTTCGCGGGCCTCCGACCAGCGGGGCCTCAGGTACAAGATCACTCTACCGTGATCGGTTGTACCGATCCAGATATTCGCCGTAAGATTCCGCATAAATCATCAGACGATTCCACCGGGCTTCGGCCTCCGTCACTTTCGTAAAGTCGAAGGTGAGCACGAATCGCGTGGTGCGACTGTGATCATCGAGTTCCTGCGTTCCCAGCGCCCGCGAACCGTAGATGCCGATGTCGGCCTTGAGGTCCGGTTCCTGCTGAAGAGTCGATTCGCGCACAAACTCGATCGCAATGCCGTTGGCAAATTGCTCGTGGAGCCACTGACGTAGCGGTTCTACCGGCCAGAGTTGGGTGCTGGGCCAGAGTTCATCGGCGATGATCGCGATGCGTTCTATGTTGAGTTGATTGCTGTTCTGCAATTCATAATTGACCGTCATGCTTTTTCGAGCCGGTTCATCTTGCCAGTAATCCGCAGTCCTGACCCACGCCACCGAACGATAGAGATACAACCCTGGACTGCGGAGCAATCGCTCGTAGACGATGCGCCAAGTCTCCGTCTCCTCGAAGACAAGCGATCCCGCCGCGATGGTTGTCAGACGGCGGACCAGCTCGTCGAGTTGCTCCAGAGCGATGATCCGAAAAATGGGGTCCGGGTGCCGGCTGACTTTCAGCAGTAACTCGGTCGCGCGGCGATAGCGGGCAAAGATCGCTTCATCGCATGCGAGTTGATAGGGCAAGTCCAATTCTCCCGGCAGTTCGATCCGGGTTATCGTGTGCTGGGTCGGTAGCAAAACCAGTCCGATCAAGAAGCACACGAGCACTCCCACCACGATCAGCAGCCCATCGAGCGGCAGCATTAGCCAACCGGCGAGCAAAGCGCTGCAACCTAGCCCGACCGCGGCGAGAGAGTTCCGGCCGTTTCTACGGAGAGAGGGTATTTCTGGGGTCGATTCGCTCATACGTCCTGCATTCGGTAGTCAGTTATTTCTCAAGTGGAGAGGGTGGGTGGTGCCGCTCTCCGAACCTTTACCTCGGCGACGTCGAAGTGGCCGGGGAAAACAACGACCATTAGTAATGGCGCTCGTCTCCGTGCGCTTCACCGTTGCCGTTATGGCCGTTGCCGGCGGATTGATCTCCGTTCTGCTCAAAGATCCACGTATGGGCGTGGTCGCAGACCTTCGCCAACAGCGGCAAGTCGTCGCGACCGAAACTCGACGAATCTTTCCACTCGTCGCCGTCCTTGTAGAGCCGCGAAACGGTCACGTTGTAGCGCGGACCGTTCTCGGTGTCGTTCTGCCAGATTGCGGCCCGAATGCGGCCGAGCCGTAATTCGTGGACGGGACGATTCTTCGCTTCTTTACCTTTGGATTTCGTGGCACTTGCCATGGCATGCGTCTCCTAAAAAATGAGTCGAAACAGAAATGAACGCACAGATTCCGAACGTCGGATTCCGCATCTTGCGACGGCTGAATGCCATCACAGCACCCGTCTACGATTCCGCCGCCGGCTGTAAAGCCAAGCGGCAGAATCGCGTGACGGCCGCTCGTTGCCGAGCGATTTCATCGGGCCGGCCAGCCGCCGTCCCAGGGGGAAAGCCTCCGCATCCCAGCCAGTCGAGCAGTGCTTGTGCTAGTTCGCACACTGCTTCTCTGTCTCCGATGCGCAGGGCTTCCTGCAACTGATCCCACGTAGCTTGTGGGTCCATGCGACTACTCCTTAGGCCGCGAGGGCCAGCGACAGGAGTTGTCCGACCTTCAGGTCATACTCAGCCCGATCCGCAACGAAGTTCATCCGCTGCGTGAGTCGCGTCAGCGCGTCGACCAAGGCGAAGATCGTGAAGCCACCCTGGGTTCGGGCGATCTCCAACGCATCCTTGATGAAGTGCTGCGGAATCCCGTGTTTGCCGAGTTCCTTACTGACTTCGTCCGCATCGGAACCGAGTCGCGTGTGCATCGCCTGCTTGAGCACCTCGGCAAACTTGTCGCGGCGGGCATCCCGCTTGGCAACGAGCGCCTCGATGTGACGACGGATTTCCAGCAAGCCATCCCGCACATTGGCGGTATGTTTGCGGGAAAACTCCACGACCTCGACTGCATCCCAGACGATGTGGTTCTGGCAGACACGCTGAAACCAAAACGTCTGCAAGCCGAGCGAGCGACGACCGACTTCTGAGTTCCATACGAAGAAACCCGGTGCGAACGCCTCGCCGTCGATCTCAATCCAACCGGTGGGGTCGATGAGAAAGCAAAACATGTCTTGCTCTCCGCAATACAACCCCGTGCCGCCGGTGTAGGCGGTTTGCGGAGGCGTGAAATCGCTGGCCACGTCCCGTAGCGTCTCGATCAATTCGGCGTTCCATAGGCGCGTGTAAGACACGCCGTGGACCGAACGAATCGTCTTGCCGGTCGTCAGCAGTTGGACCGGTTTTTCTCCTGAGGGGAGCGTGTCGCGAAAAGCGAGCCGCGCCGTATCGGGATTGAACCGGTTGACCGTATCCTTACTGATGCCGGCCAGCCGACACAGTTGCGTGAACGACCAATCGGTCAATCCAACGCCGTCGTTCTTCTCCAGCGTGACCGTTAGTTCACCGTCGCAGAGCGACGGTTGCAGGGTCTGCGGAAGTTGCCACACGTCCGTCGAATACTGTCGTTCTTGTCGACAATGCTCGTGGAGATCTTTCAGCGTGTGGAATGTTTCGTCGGGGCCGCGTCGATACAATTCGCGATTCGCGCGGGTCAAAGAAACCATCATTCTTCTCCTCAAAAACAGAGTTGCGGGTGCCAACGTCTCAGCGTCCACCTGGCACCAGGCTGGTGAACGACAAGGCGCTGGCTCGCGCGAGAAGAACTTCACCGGCTCTCGGCGGAATGCCGGAGCAAGCGAAAAACCTATGGGCACCACCGCCCTCTCGATTGGCGGGCAGCGCGGTGCGGCACGGTCAAGCGAGTGGCGGTTGTGGATTTACCCAAGTTGGGAAATGGCAATGAGCAACAGCTTTGGCGGCTGACCTGTTCCCTATCACGAAACTCGGAATCTGCCAACATGCGATGACGACAGGTCGAGACAATGAGCGAAATGCTCTGTGCTTACGCGGGTTTAGTGTTCCTGCGAACCTGCGGAATGAGCGATGGTTTCCATGTCGCTGGGCAGCAAGGTGCCCATTTCCCGCACGGACTGTTGCAGGAATCCGAACGCGACTTCCGGACCCACGGTGCGCATGGCATTCTGCACGCATACGGCGGCGTCATCAGGAATCACACTCCAGAAGCAGGCCGTCCGTCCCGGGGTGCGCCGAGCGCGTCGCCAGAGAAACTGCACGGTGTCCGGATGTTCCGGGCAAAAGACTTCGAGTCCACGACGACTCACGATTCCGACAAAGGCTTGCAACATGCCCACAGCACTATCACAGATTCGGCACACGTCCAAGTGTTTTTGCGATGCCAACGAGTCCGTAGTGAAATTACTTTTCCTACTCGAAGCGCAATCTCCAATGGGTCACGCTCGCGGAGCTTTTGATGGGCGTAAGCGATCGGTAAACCGAGAACTGAACTAATACAAGGGAAAGGGGTAAGTGGAGACCGAGAGAAAGCCGCCCACGATTGCGGGCGGCCGTATGAGGCGGGCTATTCTTTGGATGGTGTGACGTTAAGCGGGGTAATCGCGAGCGCTTGTTTTTGAAACGGCGTCAATTCACAGCCGAGTTCATCGGCGATCTTCGACCACAGTTCTTTGATCTGCGACGAGGAAGTGGCCAGCCAGACGGTGTCGAGCAACTCTTCCTGTTCGCGCCGCAAGCTTTCAATCAGAGCGCCCTTGGGGTGCTCTTGGCGGAGTTGCTTGAAGCGGACTTCCTTTCTGGTCGCGATTTGGTTGCTGACCTCGAAGGGAAGACGGGTTTGCGTTTCGACCTGCGAGACATGCACGTCCCGCACGACGGCCATCATCTGAGTCCAGAGATGGCGTTGCTCGCGTGTTAGCTCTTGCATCCGTTTGTCCACGTCCTCCGCCTGTTCGTACAAAGCAGCGATCCCCATGTCTTGAACCGCCGCTTGCTCGGCGCGGCGTTTGAGTTCGTCCCAGACGTGCGCCGGTTCAGAGGCTTCGATTTCCTTGATTCGGCTGCTGATGCGTTGCTCAATGCGTTCTTTCCAATGTTCCTTTTCTCGAATGGTTAGCGACATAATTTGGTTTCCTTCTTATGCGCCGCACCCGGCGAATGCGGTGCGTTGTTTGGGTTCATGCCCGCCGGCAGCCGGTCCTTGTGCGACACGGCCAGTCAAGGTGGAGCCTCGGCCGCAGGCCGAGCAGCAGCGAGCGCCGTAGGCGGGAGCGGACCTTGACGCCGTGATAGGATGAGGGACTGCCTGCGAGCGAGTTGTTATTGGGTAGTTCGCTTTAGCCGCGTCAGGCTTTCGACAAGCGTCCGAATGTCTTTCGCGATGCGGGCGCGCCCGTGGCGACGTGACTTTCGATGCTCGTTGTGGCATGTCGAGCGGATGGGGCTACTTTGTCTGCTCATTGCCGTGCTGTGCCTGCTCTTCCCGCGCATGTCGGTGGCGGTGTGGGGCCTGCTCCTATTCAAAGTCTGGTGGCGCAACAACCACTGAGCCGATTGCATTCCACCCACTCTGATGCGAGCCATGCCTCGAAAACCCAATCAGTTATATGGTGTTGTCGTCGCCGGGCTCCGCACCACCGGCCCGTTTCGACGATGATGCGGTGAGCATTGGCAAAGGCCACGGCTTGTGGCATGGTGCCGGGGTCTGAGGAAGCGGACGTGGGCTCTGCTGGGGAGCAACCCACTGAGGAATACTCAGACCGAAGCGTCGGAGTGACGTTGGTACCGGATCGGGACCGATCGCAAGGTCGCTCCCGATCCGCGTTTTTGCGGATGTTGTCGCGCAGGTTTCGGCGGGCGGTCAGCCCATCTTATGACCGCATTATTTCTTTTGCATTTATAAGATGAAGTTACTTCGCCTACGATTGTCGCGATACGCAGATCGATGATCTCGAAGCAGCGGCGTAAGGAGACACCGCTACTCCGAGCGCAATGTTGAATCAGGCTGCGAGGGCGGAGGTGGTTGCTTCCGTGGCGGTCACGCACCGGCTCCGCACGGTCTGGATGATGTGCGTTGCGGTCTGTTGCACGAATGCCAACGACTCTCGCAGTGTCTCCTCGGTTCCCTGATAGAGTTGGATGTAGTCGGAACTGTGCGTGGTCGAATCAATGCCGAATGCGCGGCAGACCGTGTAGGCCACCGCTTCGGCCTCGGTTTCTCGTGTCCGTTTCGTCGTGCTGCTCCGGCGGTCGGTGCGTTGATGAAGGAGTTCATGAGCGAATTCGTGAATGAGCACGGCGAACTTTTCGGTGTTCGTCAGACTCGGAGAGATCGTGATAGCGCCCGGTGTAGACATGCCCTTCGCGCCCGGGAACCCGATGGGGCCATATTCGAGCACCACCCCTGCCTCCCGAACGGCGTCTTCGAGCAGCGGCAGCCAAACCGTTGCATCGCCGCTCACCTGGGCGAAATCGGGGAGCGGATCTCCGGCCGTTTGCTCGACGTCGAAGACATACGCGATTCGGAATCCGAATAGCGCCGACTTTTCATCGGAAGTCGATTGATCTCGTGCGTCCTGATCTTTGCGTCTTCCGATCATGGGTGCAAAGATGGCGATCCCATGCTCCCCTTTCTTGACGGCTCGACCGAATTTCTTCCAGGCGTGAAAGCCGGCGACGCGGGTCGCATCCGGCCGTTGCATGGCGATCAGCAGCGCGTTGTTGAAGCTGTAGCTCGGGAATCGGGCCAAGGTTTCCAGAAATCGCGTGAGCGTCTCACTGTGCCCGCCGCGTAAAGCGTCGTTCAATGCGGCGATTCCTTCCTCAACGAGTTTCATGGCTTCTTCTGTTTTCATCGTGGTTTACTCCATTTGCTTTGTCGCGGTCGGCATCCGCGTTGTTGTTTTGCAAGTTGACCAGCCGGTGGTCAGTCCCAGAGAGACACGGCAAGTCAAGGTGGAGTCTTGGCCGCAGGCCAAGCAGCAGCGAGCGCCGTAGGCGGGAGCGGACCTTGATGCCGTGATAAGATGAGGGACTGCCAGCGAGCGGGAAGTGTTTTGTTTTCGCGTTAGGGATGTGCAGGGTGCGCAGCAGTCCGGCACCGCCGGACCGAGCGCGAGCGGAGCCCGGAGCTGCCCGGCCCGCAGGGCAACGCCCGCACAAATAAACTGAGAATTGGACTTAGCGTGCCATTCCTACGATCGAAGTGGCGAGTCTGGTGCCGAGTCGATGTAGTCTCCCTCGTTACGTAAACGACTCCTGTCGGGATGACCATGATTTGGTAAGCTTCCCCGGCACGGTGTGGAAAGCATTCAGTTCGTCTTGGCGGACACCGGCATCATGGCTCGACGAAAGAAAACCAAATCACTGGCCAAGGAGGCGAGATACGACGATTTGCTTTCTGGCATTTCAGAATTGCTGGATGCGGCGCGTCGCACCGTGGCTCGTCGGGTCAACAGCGTTTTGACGGCTGCCTACTGGGAAATTGGCCGCCGCATCGTCGAACATGAACAGGGCGGGCAGCAACGGGCTGACTATGGTGAGCAAGTCGTGGCTCGATTAGCGGCCGATTTGACCCAGCAACACGGACGAGGTTTCTCCAAGTCGAATGTGTTTCAAATGCGAGGGTTTTTCCTGGGCTGGGAGATTTTCCAGACACTGTCTGGAAAATTGGAAGCGCGGGCCAAATTTGATTCCAACGCAACAGTCCAGACACCGTCTGGAAAGATTGCAGGCCCCGCTGGGAAATTGATCGCGTCCACTTCGGCGGCGTCGGCCTTCATCGGTTCGGTGGATGTCTTTCCTCTATCCTGACAAGGACGAGGCCGTCGTGAAGTACGCCACTGGCGGCATCGCGGCCAAAGTCTTCGCGTCCAAATACCTGACGGAATTGCCCAACGAAGACGCGCTCCGTGCCGAGTTGATTACGACGCAAGCAACGATTTCCCGTCGGCTCGAAGAGCGGCAATCGTAACCACCTTGAAGGCTTCGACGACGGCTGTGCGTTTTCCGCACTCGACACTCTGATGCGAGCCATGCCTTAAAAACCCAAGAAGCGCTGGGCATGCGACAGGTTATCATCGGCAACAAAGTGCGCACGGACCTACACCGAGATCCGTTCGACGATGTTTCGTGTCACGCGACGCTTGCGACGGTCATACAATCGCGTCGTGCGCGGATCGGCATGTCCGGCCAAGTATTGCACGTCTTCTAAGGGAACGCCTTGCTCCAGCAGATCTGTGATCGTCGTCACGCGAAACGAATGAGGGGACAATCGCGAAGACAAACCCGCTTCGCGCAAGCGACGTTTGATCATCCGTGCCATGTCATCCGCCGACATTGAGTTCGCCGTCAGCTTTTTCGTGCGTCGATTGGCGGTGCGAAACAGCGGCGACGCAGGGTCGGCCGACCGTAGGCCGCTCTGATCCAAATACTCGTTCAGCGCGAGTTGCAGATCGTGGCGAACGGGGATCTCTCGGACCTTGCCCCCTTTCTCGTGAAACCGCAGGCAGAACTGGTCGCCGACATCGTAAAAGTCCCGCAGTCGCAACTTGGCGACCGCTCCGACGCGAGCCGCCGTATAAATCAGAATGCCGATCACGGCGAAGTCGCGGCGACCGACGTCGTGGGAAACATCCAGGCACTTCAGCAATCGTCGCGCATGCTCGACGGTAATCTCCGGCGTCTTGCCTTCGACGACTTCGTATCGTTCGCTCCGCACGGACAGCGCAGGGTTGAGAATGATGACGTGCCGCAACACGAGTCCATCGAAAAAGCGTCGCAACGCCGCCAGTTGCAGCTTTCGAGTCGGCAAGGCGACTGGCAGAGCATCGAGATAGCGCCCAATATCCGCCGGTGTCACCTGAGCCAACTCCAAGTTGCGTGAGCCGCACCATTCGGAGAACTGGCGAACGGCGTGCAGATATGCCTTGCGCGTGAAGGGATTGCGAATCTGTCCGAAGAAGAACTCTTCAAATGCAAATCGGGCCGCCGCTCCTGCGTCGCGGATGAGTGCAGGGAGGCTGCCTGATTCGGGTTTCGTCTGTTCGATCTCATCGAAAGTAGCCGGTACATCGCTTTGGTCGCCCATCCTCCTCCCTTGTTAACCCGAACACTCGTTCGCTACGGCAACCGCTTGATTGCCCCTACGCAGCTTGTTTCGACGACGAATCAGCTCGATGCCGTCTCGGCGAAATGCCCTAATTGCCAATCAACCGCATGGCGCACGGGGCAACTGCCGAAATTTTCGACCCGGTGAGTTTTTCGGCCCTTCACTCATAGCGCCGGATAACGTCTTTTGTCCAGCAATAACTTGCGAAAGTGAGTTGGTGCTCCATCGCCCGCCGATCTTCGATGCGCCGATTCAAACCACGCAACAGTTGCTCCAATGGTGCGCACGATTTTGGGGGGTGGTCGCTCGATGATCATCAAAAGCTTCACGGCGTTTACCGACTCAGTGTTCTGCGACGCGCTCACGAATCGCAAGGATCGGCGCGATCAGGAGATATACGGTGATGCGTACTTCAGGGCGAACTCTTGGGGGACAGATATTTCTCAAACCACTCCACCATCGCGGGCACGGCAATGGCGTAATCCTTTTCGGTAAAAGAGTGCCCTGCACCATCCACCACGAGGAGTCGGCTGGGCCGACCTGCTTCCTGTAGCCGCGTGTATAAACTGCGGCTGTGCTCCACCGGCACCAATTCATCGTGGTCGCCGTGAATCAGGCAGATCGGGGGCGTGTCTGCTCCGACATGCAATAGCGGCGAAACAGCGGCGGCTTGCTCCGCTGAAATCGTCAGCGGCGGTTTCAGACCGAAAGCGCCATGGGCCGTTGCGAAAAACAGGAGTGACGCAAACACGAAACCGCAGGATGACCAACGAGCCATGAGATTCTCCTGAAATGAGTGATCAATCAAAATGACGCAGACTACGCGATCTAGGACACCGCCTGCTTCTCGGCCAATCGGCGTTCTTCGTCACGAAAAGCGACGGTGAGGTTCTGCAACAATTCCTTCGTGCGACGCACGTTCTGTTTACCGACTCCGGCGTGGGCAATATCAGCAACTTGACGCAACCCCACCCGACACTTCGCCTCGATTTTCCGAGCGATCGGAGTGAGGCGAACGCGTACCAAGCGAGCGTCGCTCGGATCGCGACTCCGTTGAACTAATCCTGATTCCTCCATCCGTGTGAGCAGGCGAGTCAGCGTCGAGCCGGCTAGCTGAGATTGCGCCGCCAAATCCTTTACGGTGCGATCATCTTCCGCAAACAGCGCAAAGAGTAGGAATCCCATGCCGGGCTGGATCAAGTGATCGAGTTTCATTTCGACGAGAATCCGCTCGGCCATGCCGACGTACGCGTAGTAGGCCCGCCCCAGGTCCCAGGTGAGCAAGTCCAACGTTGGGGATGGAGAAGTGGTCTTAACGGACATGGATCAAACTCCAAATTGTGCTGACGCAACGACAATCCTTCCGTAGGGAATGATTCCGTAGGGAAACAATGCGCGATTTTGGATTTCATGTCAAGCGCCGGAGAGCCTTTTGGCAAGGATTTTTGAAGTACGTCGCCGGAAAGCGACGGAACCGCATCGGTGCCCGCCGGGATGTCTCCGGCCTTTCACATCCCGAGCGGAACGGTGTAAACGGCCAACCGCGATCGCCTACGTGCGAGTCGCGGGTCGGCTTGCGGAATAGCGGGCGAATCTGAGCACAGCCGCGCTTATGTGCGATGGCTCTGAAATTGGCGCAGTTGGTGGGGACTGGTTTCGCCAGCCTCGACTCACATCGGTCGCCCCGGTTCTTTCGCTCACTCCTGAGTGAGGAACGGGAGTTACAAGCTGCTGGCCGGCAAGCCTCACCTTGTCTTGGTTCGGGGATCGTTGCGTCGGCAGTCGGCAAACTCCGCTTCATCCGATTTTCTCATCCAATCCGATTAAGAGGCCGATGAATAACATGACCCGCAAGTCCGCTAATTGGACCGGAAGACGAACGTTTCCATGCGCAATAGCGCAATTTAGGAATCTGAGATATGCGCCGAGATCTGCTATTCACTGCTAGACAGAAACTGCTGCCACTGCTGTATCTGTCGGCGGTCTTGTGCGCAGGCGGCTGTACCAGCGTCCGCGAATACGTCCACAACGGATTGAAAGTCGGACCGAACTACAAGCGACCCGCCGCGCCGGTGGCCGACGAATGGATCGATTCGCAAAGCTCGCGGATTTCCAGCGAGCGTGGGGACTATCGCGCTTGGTGGACCGTCTTCAACGATCCGGTGCTCAACCGCCTCGTGCAGACGGCGTACTCGCAGAATATCACGCTGCGCGAAGCGGGTTTCCGTGTAGCAGAAGCCCAGGCCCAGCGCGGGGTGGTGGCGGGCAATCTCTTTCCGCAGCTCCAGCAGATCAATGCCGATTACACACGCACGCAGCGCAGTCAGCAGACTGCCCTGTTCCCAGCAATTCCTGCCGGTTCACCGTTCTCAAACCTGGCGGCACCACAATTCAGCAATTGGAGAGTGGGCGGCACTCTCGCCTGGGAGTTGGACTTCTGGGGCCGGTATCGCCGCGCCATCGAGGGCGCCGATGCGCGGCTGGACGCCTCGGTGGAAGGATTCGACGAGGCCCTCGTCTTGCTGATCGGCGAAGTGGCGGCGACCTACGTGGAACTGCGAGCGGTGGAGCAACGTCTCGACGTTGCTCGCGAAAATGCCAGCCTACAGAATGAAAGCGTTCGCGTAGCTCAGGCTCGGCTGGACGCGAAAGCCGCCGACAGCGAACTGGATACGCCGCAAGCGAAGGCGAATCTGGGCAATACCTTGGCGGCTGTTGAAGCCTTTGAGATTCAGCGTCGACATGCTCAAAACCGATTGGCAGTGCTGATGGGCATGCCCCCTCACGACCTCTCGTCCATGCTGGACGGCCAGGCTTCGATTCCTCACGCTTCGGATGTCGTCACCGTGGGCGTACCTGCCGAACTTATTTGGCGACGGCCCGATGTGCGACGCGCCGAACGATTGGTTGCTGCCCAGAGTGCGGAAATCGGAATCGCCCAGTCTGAACTTTATCCCCACATCTCGATCAACGGCATGATGGCGTGGGAGGCCGAACACTTTAGTGATATCTTCAAGAGCGGCGCTTTCGGGGGGACAATAGGGCCGTCGCTGCGCTGGAACGTGCTCAACTATGGACGGCTATTGAACAACATTCGCGTTCAGGATGCTCGATTCCAGCAACTGGTCGCCAGTTACCAGCAGACCGTATTGCAAGCCAACGAAGAAGCGGAGAACGCCATCGTTGCTTACCTGCACTTCACCGATCAGATCAAAGTGCGGGAAGAGAGCGCCCGCCAGGCGCTTGAAGCCGAACGTGTGGCGCAGGTCAAGTATCGGGAGGGCGAGATCGACTTCAACCGCCTGTTCACCGTTCAGCAGTTGCTCCTCAACCAGCAAGAGTTACTGGCGGTCGCCCGCGGCAATGCTGCTACAAGCCTCGTCGATCTTTACCGGGCATTGGGCGGCGGCTGGGAAATCCGGCTCGATCCCTCGAAGGGTGGATTACCTTCGTCTGAGTTGCCCGAGGGCCCGCCGTTGCCACCCGCTCCCGATGTACTGCCCGCGCCACCACCAGTGCCAGAATTGGAAGGGACGGACTAATGAAAGTCGAACCGAAAACGAAGGGCCGGCGAACCATTCTCGCGGCACGCATTGCCGGATTGATTGTGGTCGCCTTGTTAACGGCAGGGCCGGCGATCACGTCTGCCCATGAGCGATGCGTTGCAAAGACTCAGGCGAACAAGGCCCTCGGCGGTGTAGGCCAGTGCCCATTGTTTTGCCGCGACGATTATATCCGCAAGCCATCGCCCTGCGTCTCTCCGGTATCTAGTTGTTGTCCTGACACGTACTGCCCCAAACCGTGCCTGGTTTTGCCGTGCCCGGAAATGTCCTGCTGCCCGGATAACTACTGCCCCAAGCCGCCGCCATCGCCGTGTCGTCCAATGACAAATGCGTGGTACAAGTGCGTTCCGCTTGCGCCCTGTCATTGGCTGCGACCCCCGACGTGCTCTGGCAAGATAGACCAGTAAGCTTCCGTCGCCCACGGCTCCGTTCGAACCCGCCCTAACCGATACCTGGGTCGATGCGCAGCGGCCCGACGTATCGATACCGGACGAACTGCGTTGAATTCCGGAACTAGCGAGCCCTCCGATGATTGACCTGCCACTCCCCGAACCTTGGGATGGTCGCGAACTGCTCAGCAGCGCATTGGACCGACACGGAATGCGAGCCGCATTTCTCGCCGCAGTCAAACGATGCAATCGCGACGAAGCTACGCGGATCCTTTGTAAAGTCGGCGCCGATGACGAAACGGCGCGGCGGATGATCGCGACCTTGATTCCCGGCGACGACGGTGCGCCGCCTGAATGAATCTGCCTGCATAAAAAAGCCGCTGGGTTAGAACCAGAAGCAGCGGGGTTAGTTGCAGTGCGTTGGTGCGGACTGGGGGGGTGCTTTTTTTGCCTGCCAGCCCGCGCCGCTGGCCTCAGAAGCTGGGATTGACGCAATTTCGGCAGCCGGTTATTTTCACATTATCGGACGGACTAGTCCGTTAATAAACAGTGGCTCGGGAGATTCCTGTCCATGCGGGTCGCCTCAAAAAACAACCGTCCGGTGGGGCGTCCGCCGGATGCCGACCTTCAGGAACGTCGTCGTGCGGAAATCCTCGACGCTGCCACGGCGGTCTTCTCCAAATGCGGATTCGCGGCTGCGGACGTCCAGGAGATTGCCGACAAAACGGGCGTCGGAAAAGGCACCATCTACCGCTATTTTCCCAGCAAGGAAGAGCTATTTCTGGCAGCCGTCGATCACGGGATGCGGAACTTAAAGCTGGCCGTCGATGCCGCCGCCGCTTCGGCAAAACAACCGCTGGATCGAATCGCGGAAGGCGTCTTGGCTTACCTGACATTCTTCGACGAGCGCCCGGAGATCGTCGAGTTGTTGGTCCAGGAACGAGCCAATTTCCGCGATCGCCAGAAGCCCACCTATTTCGTACATCGCGAAGCGAACATGGGCCCCTGGCAAGACCTGTATGGGGAGTTGATCCGCAGCGGAACGTTTCGTGAAGTGCCAGTGGATCGGATTGCGGATGTTATTTCGGACCTGCTCTATGGAATGATGTTCACCAATTATTTCGCCGGCCGAAAAACATCGCCGGCCAACCAATGCAAAGATGCCTTGGATATCCTCTTTCACGGTTTGTTGGCGGACTCCAAGCGAGGTTCCCATGAATAGCCTTCAACGGGGCGGAGAACGATCAAGAGCTTTTCCGGCGGGGTTCTTCCTGGCCGCTGCAATTGTCGTGATCAGCCTGGCAGGTTGTCATGGCAAGAACGCTGAATCCGCCAAAGTGGATGCGGACAGCGATCAAAGTGCGCCGCCGGTCGTCGTACCCGTCAGCGTGTCGCCCGTCGAAGTGCGTGCGGTTCAACGGCGCGTTTCCGTGGTCGGCACTTTGCATGGATTCGAGCGGATTACCATCACTCCGAAGGTGGAGGGCCGCGTTCAAGCGATGCACTTCGATGTCGGTGACCGGGTTGCGCCGGGCAAGACTCTGCTCGAACTTGACTCGATCGATTATCAATTGGCGGTTGATGAAGCCCAGCAGGCGCTCAATCACGAATTATCTCGGCTCGATCTAAAGCAACCGCCTCCGAACGACTTCGATATCGAACAGCTCCCGGGAGTCGAAAGCGGAAATCTGTTGTTCAATAACGCGCGCCAGAAGTTTGATCGTCAGAAAACCTTGCTGAGTCAGAATGCGAGTTCGGGGCAAGCGTACGAACAGGCCGAAACCGACATGAAGGTAGCCGCCGCCGCTTTACGTCTGTCGCGGGTCAACGCGCGGACGACGCTGGCGGCCATTAAGCATCGCGAATCACTCCTCACGCTCGCGCAGCAGAAATTGAGCGAGACGAAGGTAAAGGCTCCCACTTTGGTTTCTCCCACGACGCGCTCGGTGGCTCCAGGTGAATTCGTCGTTGCCAAACGCATGGCCTCAGTCGGTGAAATGGTGCGGGCTTTTCCCTCCACGCCCGTGTTTGAACTGGTGATGGACGATGTACTCAAGCTGCATGTGATGGTTCCCGAACGCTACATGTCACAAGTGACAATGGGCTTGGATGTTGAAGTCAGCGTTGATGCCTATCCGCAGGAAGTCTTTCCCGGCAAAGTAGCGCGGATCAATCCCACGGTCGACACCCAAAGCCGCTCATTCGACGTCGAAGCTCACATTCCCAATCCAGATCATCGACTTAGACATGGTGGATTTGCCAAGGCCGAGGTGATCGTCGGGACTGCGGATGAAGCCCTGACGGTGCCGCTCGAAGCGGTGACGCGCTTTGCCGGAGTATCCAAAGTATTCAAGGTGAGCAAAGAAACGGCACAGGAGGTTGAAGTCGTCATCGGCACTCAGGGACCAGGCTGGGTCGAAGCACTCGGTGGTCTGCAACCGGGTGATGTAGTCGTCACCAGCGGGCAATCGCGACTGGCGAACGGGACGCGCGTTCTGGTGCGCGAAGTCGTCGCCAAGACGGCGCGCCTCAAATAGCCGCTCGCAGGCGACAAGCTCTTTCCGGGGTCAAAGTATGAATATCTGGGAAATCTGCATTCGGCGGCCGATCTTCACGCTGATGCTGGTCGCCGCGCCGGTCGTGCTGGGAATGGCTGCTTATCCGCAGTTGGGCGTCGACCTGTTTCCTAACGTCGATTTGCCCGTGGTCGTGGTCACGATGACCCTCAAAGGGGCCAGCGTTGAGGAGATGGAAACCTCGATCACGAAAGAAGTGGAAGAGGTCGTCAATACGATTTCCGGCATCGACGAATTGCGTTCGACGACTAAAGAAGGCTTCTCACAGGTCGTGATCCAGTTCCACCTGTACAAAGACGGGGATACGGCCGCGCAAGAGGTGCGCGACAAAATCTCAACGATTCTCAGTCGCTTGCCCGTCGGCACTGATCCTCCGCTCGTCGACAAATTCGACATCGACGCCGCCCCCGTCGCGACGATCGCCGTTTCGGGTGGTCGCAATTTTCGCGAAGTCACTGAGATCGCCCGCAAGTCGATCAAAGAGGATCTCGAAACCGTCCAGGGTGTCGGCGCGGTGACCCTGGTGGGCGGTCAGCGAAGAGCGGTCAACGTCTACGTCGATACGGATAAGCTGGTTGCCTACATGCTTTCGGCGGAAGACGTCAGGCAAGCGCTGATCCGGCAAAACCTCGAACTTCCGGGAGGACGAGTCGATCAAGGGTCGCAGGAACTCGTGCTCCGCACGATGGGACGACTGGAGAAGTCGTCCGATTTCCTAGACCTCATTGTCGCGAACCGCAAGGATCAACCGATTCGCATTCGCGACATTGGTCGCGTGGAAGATGGTGTGGAGGAGCCTCGCGGCCTGAGCCGACTCGACGGCGAAAACGCCGTAAGCCTAATTGTGCAGAAACAATCCGGAACCAATACGGTGGAAGTGGTGCATGCGGTCAAGGAGCGACTAAGCAAGATTGCACCGCTGCTGCCGAGCGATCTCAAGACCGTCATTATTCGCGACCAGTCGCGCTTCATCGAAGCCTCGATTGAAGAGGTGAAATTCCATCTGGTTCTGGCTGCGATCCTCGTGAGCCTGACGATCCTCGTCTTCATCCGTGACTGGCGAACGACGATTATTGCGACATTGGCGATTCCCATGTCGATGATCCCGACCTTTGCCTTCATGTCCTACATGGGCTTCTCGCTGAACAACATCACGATGCTGGGCTTGATTCTGGCCATCGGCATCGTGATCGACGATGCCGTGGTCGTGCATGAAAACATCTTCCGACACATGGAAGAGTACGGCCGCTCGGCGATGGAAGCGGCCCGCTCCGCGACCGCGGAGATCGCTTCCGCAGTTGTCGCGACGACGGTGTCGCTGCTGGTGATCTTTATCCCGGTCGCCTTCATGCAGGGACGCATTGGCCGGTTCTTCAACTCATTCGGCTTCACCGTCGGTTTTGCAATTCTGATGAGCATGTTCGTCTCATTCACGATGACGCCCATGCTCTGTTCGCGATTTCTCAAGTTGGAAACGGGCCACAAGACCAGCAAGTCGGGATTCTTTACACGGCTTTTGGAC
>JAFLCO010000081.1 GCA_017303535.1 Planctomycetota bacterium | reverse complement strand
GCACACACTGTCGGGCTACGATCACGACGGCCGCCGCTCTCCGGCGACCGTCGCGACCATTGGGAGACGCAGCAATGAACACCTCGACACAACATCACGCCGCCGGTCATACGATGCCCGGCCAAGGCAATGCGGGCATCGCGAAGCTCGACCCGGCCGAGTGTGATCCGGCCCGAGCCGATGGCGGCCCGGCCGCACAAAAGTCCGCAAGCGGCAAAGGCCCCGACATCGCGGCCGACGTCAAAAAGCACGAACAAGGTCAGGCCAAACCGGAACGGGCCGTTGAAAAGAACCCGATCGACGAGGCCGCCTGGGAATCGTTTCCGGCCAGTGATCCGCCGTCGTCAAACCCCGGCACTTCAGCGCCCGCGTCTTAATTAATGATCGGCAATCCGACGAGATCATGCCGCACCGCGGCGACAACCGCTGTGCCGCGCAGCGCGGTTTGGGGCTTGTCCGGCCGCCCCGAGCGACCATACTTTCAGGCTTCCCGCCTTTGCTGTTGGAAGCCCTATGCGCGCCGATGTCGTCCCGCCGCCGTTGAGCAAGCCCGACGACGTCGATCGTCCGTGGCTCACCGGCCCGGCGGCCCATGCGGCGGCCGTGGCGAGTTGCATCCTGCTCGTCGCGTTTCGCTGGGCGGCCTTCGATTATCTCGGGACCGACGGCTCCGTCGCCTGGTCGATGCTGCTGGTCGTCGTCGCCGGCCGCATTCTCGACGTCCCGGCGATGTGGACGTTGCTCTTCGCCGGCGCCGTGCCGATCGTCTGGCTGCGCTGGCTCGACGTACCGCACCTCTGGTTCTGGACGACCGATCTAGTGCTGCGGCTGGCCACGTACTTCGCCCTCGGGTCCTATCTCACGCTGCAGCGCGGCGGTTGGCGAACGCGAAGCGCCGAAATGAAGCGTAACGAACTCGCCGCCGTCGCCGCCAACAGCCGCTGGGAACTTGCCTCGGAGTTCGCGCAGATCGGCACGTTTGAGTTGGACCTCGTCGAAGACCGCGCCATTTGGTCGCCCGTCATGCAACAACTGCACGGCTTCGCGCCGGGCGAGCACGACGGCAAGCCCGGCACCGGCTTTCAGCGGATCCTGCCGGAAGATCTGGAGCGCGTGCAAGCCGACATCGCCCGCGCCACGGCCAGCGGCGAAAAGTCGTCGACCGTCTACCGCGTCCGCCTGCCCGACGGTTCGATTCGTTGGATCGAAGCCATCGGTCGGGTTCAATTCGAGCACGGCCGGCCGCGGCGGATCGCCGGCGTTTGCTTCGACGTGACCGACCGACACGAAGCGCAGCTCGCTTCCCTAAGCTTTAAGACCCTCACCGACCATGCTCCCATCGCGATCTATCAGTCGGATGCCGCGGGCAACTGCCTCTACGTCAACCCGGCGTTCGAAAAGATGATCGGCGGCACGCTGGCGGAACTACAGAACGGTGGCTGGCCACGTTTCATACATCCTGACGATCGCGAGCATCTGATCCGCGTTTGGAGCGAGGCCGTCGCAAATCCCAGCGCCTATGAAATCGAAGTCCGTTACGTTCGTCCCGACGGTCACGTCGTCTACGCCCTGGGGTACAACGCTCCGCTGCTCGATGTACAAGGACGTTTTCTCGGGTTCGTCGGCTGTGTCGCCGATCTTACGGCCCGACGCCAAGCCGAGGCGTCGATCGAATCGACCGAAGCCCGAATGCGGGCGCTGGTCACGCACGCCGACGCCGCCGTATTTCTCAAAGATTTGCAAGGCCGGTACCAAACGGTGAACGCCGAGTTTGAACGGATCATGCAAATGAAAGCGGCCGACATTCTCGGCCGCACCGACGAAGAACTTTTCCCGGCCGAAGTGGCCCGCGCGTTTCGCGAAACCGACCTCCGCGTGCTCGAGTCCGGCAAGTCGGAGCGGCGTGAAGAGTTCGTCCCGCTCCCCGACGGCGAAAAGTTCTACCTCTCGGTGAAGTACCCGATCACCGATTCGCAAGGTCGCGTCGTCGCGCTGGGCGGCTTTGCGACCGACATCACCGAGCGCAAGGCGATGGAAGACGCTCTACGCCGCGATCGGAAGCTGCTCCGAGATTTGATCGACGTTCAGGAGCAGGAACGCCAATTCATCTGCAACGAATTGCATGACGGTACGATCCAATTTCTCGTCGGCGCGTTGATGCACATGCAATCGCCGTCTTTCACGGCCGGCAATAAGGAAGCCTTCGCCCAGGTCGAAGGTTACCTCGTGCGGGCCACTTCGGAAGCCCGTCGCCTGATCGCCGGCGTGCGCAGTTCGCTCTTGGACGACATGGGCGTGGTCGCGGCGATCGACGATCTGGTGGCGCAAAACCAGGACATGGGCCTCGCGGTGCGGGTCTATCGCGACCACGACTTTCGCGATCTCGACGAAAAGGTCGCGGTCACCGTGTTCCGCGTCGTGCAGGAGGCGCTCTCCAACGTTCGCAAACACGCCGGCGTGCAAGAGGCGGAAGTCGAGTTGCGCCGCGGCGAGAACGAAATCATCTTTATCGTCCGCGACGACGGCCGCGGGTTCACGCCGGGCGACGAACAGCCCGAATGTTTCGGACTCCGCGGCATGCGCGAACGGGTACTTCTGGCCGGCGGACAATTCTCGCTCACCAGCGCCCGGGACAAAGGCACGACGGTCCGCTGCGAACTCCCGCTCACGCCGCCCCGCTCGACCGACGGGACGTAAGAGCTTCAAAGCCGGCGATCAGTTTTGCGGCGTCAGTCGTTGTATTCGCGTCGGTACGTCGAGGTTGCGCAACTCGTTCGACTGGTTGATGCGAGCACGCAGCTTCTCCTGAACGCCGCGGATGAACTCTTGTCGCGAATTCACCTCGTCGTCGTTCTCCGCCAAGGCATGGAGCCGAAGGAAAAACACAAAATCGGTGCGCTGATCCCGCGACAGGTCGTGACACGTCATGCAATCCGTCGTTTGCAAGTAGGTTTCCATCGTCGTATTGCCGACGGAAACCCCATCGGTTCGAGCCGGGTCCTCGGATCCGACCGGGAACGGATCTCCAATAATATCCTCATTAGCCGGATCGCCGTCGGGAAGCGCCGGATCAGTCTTGGTTTGCCGCGGCCATTGCGTAAGAACGAGCTTGTAATTCTCCCAAACGGTGCCGGCCAGCTTGGCCCTGTATCGCTGGTTGGAACGCGTCGTCGGATGCGCCGCATTGTGCGGGAATTTATTAGCCGGGCCTTCCCCGATGATCGGCAACTGCCGGACAACCTGCACCGGATTCGGATTCTGAGGAAACGCTCCCGGGCCGACGGGAGCGGGCGCGGTCCCTAAGACTTGCGGCGGCTGCCCGTCGTTGAAGGCGTACGTCGCGCCCGCCGCAGGGCCGTCGAACGTGGGGGGCACGTTATCGACATGCTCGAAGGACGACCAAATCCATTGCGGCCGCTTCTTCGTCTTATGAACAATGTGAAAGCCGACCAGCCCGACCAATCGCTCTTCACAAGTGTTCAACGTGGGGTCCGTCGGGTGCGGCATCAGCAGTTTCGCCCGCGTCGTGTAATACCGATTCGGCAGCCCGGCCGCTTCTTCGGTCGGCGTGAACTGCCGCCACGCGGCTTTCACTTCGACGGCGCCTTCCGGAAACGCCGCGGGATTAGTCAATCCGTCTAAAACCGACTGTTTATAGAGCTGCTTTGTTACGATATGTTCGTATTGCTTGCGATTGACCTTGATTTCAAAGCGCACGTAGCGGCGATTCTGTCCGACGAGCGGCCCGACAAAAAACCCCATGTTCGCTTGGTTAAAGTCGCCGAAACCAAAGGCCGAAAACGACGCCATGATCCGCTTCTTCCCGCTGCCTGCGGTCGCCTCGCCCGGACAGGGCGTGACGGCGTCAAACGCGTCAGGGCCGCTCCACGAAGTCGGCGACGCCGGCGGCGGTTGAAAAATCTCGTAGGCCGACTTCCACGTTTCCCAGACGCGAGGCCCCGCCGCGCCGATTGCTGCCGCGGTATCCGCGACGCCACGCAAGTCCGCCTTTGCCGGCCAGTTCAAGGCGATAAAGCTGCGCCAGGAGAAGTCGTCGAAAAACTCGAGCGGGAACACGCCGGGAGGCAAGTCTACGGGAAGGACTGCACCTGCTCCGTCGACGACTTCAACGGGCATAACGGGACTTACCGTCTCCGTCGCAATCGGCGGAATTGCCTGCGCCTGAACAATTCCGGCGTGCAAACACCAAACGAACATTAGCCGGAAAGCACGACTCCAAGCCATGGCGACTAGCTCCCACTCGACCGGTAACTCAGGTTTCGCTCAACGCTTATCCGATCCGCTCTTACAACTGCGGCGCAAAAAAATCATGGGCTCGATCCTGCATTTTCTGCAGTAACGACGCGGCATCCATAGCCGTGAACGTGGCGATGACGTCGGCTTTCACGTTTGGATCGCCCGCCATGAAATCATGGATCGGAATTCGCTCCCCCTCCGGACGCTCGGCGTCGGTTCGAAGCAATCCATCGGCCACGAGTCCGACCTGCCAACCCCGGAGCAGCATCAGATCCGTCGGGGTAAGATTACCTGCGCGCACGGTCGCAT
This sequence comes from Planctomycetota bacterium, assembly GCA_017303535.1. Taxonomy (GTDB): domain Bacteria; phylum Planctomycetota; class Planctomycetia; order Pirellulales; family PNKZ01; genus PNKZ01. Next base: position 16,036 of record JAFLCO010000081.1, on the reverse strand, counting down.
CGAGTTGGGGAATCCAATAGAACCAGTCCAAGGTTCCGTTCATGGCATGCCGCGGACGGATGTTGCTAAGCGGATCATTCGGCAACAAATTCCCGCCGAACTTCCATAGCGAATCCAAGAACGCCGCGGAGTCGGCGCCGTAAAATTCGCCGATCAGCCGATTCTGTTGTTCCCGAAGATAGTTAACGCTCGATTGAACCTCAGGTTGACTGAGGAAATCCGTCCATTGCGTTGCCGGCTGGTTGAGAAGATGAGCCGCCTCCCAGATGAGAAACGCCCCGGCGTGCATGCGACCGACATGCTCGCCCGTCACCGGATCAGCCATCCGCGGGTGAAAGAAATGGTCGACCGCACGCCAGTAATCGACGTGCAGCTGATCGGACGTCGAAGCCGTCAGCGGAAGCCTTCGGCGTTTACCTTCGACGATGTCCGGGCAGCCGCCGCGAATCCACTCTTCAATCTTGACGATGTCCTCTTCGGGAGCAGGCGGCCGACGCATCGGCATGCGCGGCATGACGGCGCCTGCGGGACGCGGCGTGAGATCCGATCCAAACGGCGCTAGCCCTCGCAACGCCTTGACGAGCCCCGATGACGCCGGATCGTTCACGACGATCACTTGAATGCCGTAAACACGTTTCGCGACAAACTCGTCACGACTTACCCCGCGCCAGAACATTCCATGCCGCGGCGCAGGGCCGGTGCCGAGGATACGGTCGAGCATGTCCTGAAGTTCTAAGAAATCAATCACGACAATGACCCTCGGGATACACAACAGTGATTGGCTCGTCAGGTATATAGCCGGCAAATTACGACTACAAGCTTCTTATTCTGCGATTTTCTATTCGATTCCATATCTCATGGGTGAATTTACCTACACGTCGTAAAGGCCGGCTCTCTTCTTTTCAACAGAAACCCATCTTTACTAACACGGCATTCACCTATGCCTAACACTTCGTAATTCATTCCAACATTGGATAGGACGGCTAGGCAATCGACGCGGAAAAGGTTCGAGCGACGTTCTCCTGTAGCGTGAAAGCTGTTGTTGAAGTCAAGGCACTTTTTGGCCGGCCGGTATTTTGTGGTGCGGCCCTTATAGACTCCTACATCTTGTGCCGCGGGCGCCGCGAATTTGGCCGGCGGGTTTGGGAAAATGTCGGCACGTGAAGCTGCGCGCTCTCGGTGAAGCGGGCGTTGCGGCGAGGTGCGAAACATGTCCCATTTCTAAGAGGCCCGGCGATGGAGAAGAAGACACGACGACCGTTCGATTTGGAAAAGCAACAGCGGCTCTGCGCGATGGTCAGCGTCGGCACCTCGGTGCGGCGCGCGGCCGAGTTGTGCGAAGTCGGCGAGGCCGCGGTGCGTGCGCGACAACGACGCGACGCCGGGTTTCGCGCCCAAATGGAGCAGGCCCTGCAACTGCGGGAAATGACGCCGCTGCGGCACATTCGCGAGGCCTGCGGCAAGAACTGGCGGGCCGCCGCCTGGCTGTTGGAACGGATCAAACCGGCCGAGTATGCCCGCCGGCCGGCCGATTCGTGGCAACCGCACGAAGTCGCCGCGACGATGCGCGGGTTCGCCCAGATGATGATCGAGGTGTTGCGTCGCGAAGTGGCCGACCGCGACGAGCGATTGCGGGTCGCCAAGGAATTCACGGCGATCTGCCGCCGCGTCGAGGCGATTCAGCAGACCGGTCCCGACCTACGACCGGGCCGTCTCCCGAAACCGGCACGCCGCGCACGACGTAACACCATCGAACCGCCACGGAAGCAACTCGCCGATGGGCGACCACAATCCGACGCCCGTCGCAAGGGAGCCAAGCGATGATATTGACGACGGAGTTGCAATTACAATCGCGCTACCGCTACTGCGTACAAAACGGAAGGGGTGCGTACATCGACGATCGTTTTGTACGCACAAAATCACTTAGAACTAAGGGTGCGTACATTTCGGAGTCGAATGTACGCACATGCAATTTCGGCGCATTTGCAAAACTGTTGCAGTTAAGGCACACGGAACGCCGCGGAGGGCGTTCCCTACAGATGGCGATTTATGTTCCGCTACTGCGGCGCCTTGTCGGCCTTCTTGTCGAGGTCGATCATCTCGACCGCCGTGGTCATGAACTCTTGGGCCATCGTGTAGAGCGTCCCCGCCACCGGCGCCGTGTCGCGATAGTGCCGGCCCACGGCGAGACGCACGTGTTCGGTCGACGGCAGAATGCCGTTCGTCGGGTCGAAGCCCTTCCAGCCGACGTTCGGGATGTGCAGCTGTACCCACGCGTGCGTGGCGTCGGCCATGTGGGCCTTGCGCTCGTCGTCTTGGTTGCCCGTGTAGACGTAGCCGCAAACGTAGCGGGCCGGCAACCCGAGCAGTCGGGCCATGCAAATGAACAAGTTCGCGAAGTCTTGGCAGACGCCCCGCTTGTTGACGAGCACGTCGTACGGCGTGGTCGTGAAGGTCGTGCTGCCGGGCGCGTATTGATATTCGCGGAACAGCGTGAGGTTGATGTCGAAGAGCGTCTCCATCAGGTCGTTGTTGTTGCGCTCGACGAACGACATCGCGTAGTCGTAGATCTCGGTGAGTTGCGTTTCGGGCAACTCGATCGGCGTGAGATACGGCGAGAGCATCTTGTAGTCCCACGGCATCCACGACACCGGGAACGTCGGGCGAATCGGCAAGTTTGCGAAGGCAAACGGATCGGTATCGAGCAGTTCGACCGTCGACTCCGACTCGATCGTCATCTCGGAGTACGGCTTGTCGGCCTCGAACCGCGTGGTGAAGTTGCCGAAGGCGTCTTCGTATTCGACGCCGACGCCGAGCGGCTCGATCTTGAGTTGAAAGTCGAGAGCCCGTTGCTTCCAGTCGTAAATCGGGCGCAGGTGCAGGCGATGAAAGCTGCGCTCGATCGGCGTGTTGTACTGGTACGTGGTCGTATGGCGGATGCGGAAGCGGCGAACTTGCGTCGGCTGATGGACGACCGATTGCAGCGTGGCGGATTGGGGAGTCATGGCTTTCGTTCAGGGTTCAGGGTTCGGGGTTCAGGGTTGGAAGGAGCACGCCGCGTTCACTGCCGCCTGCTTCATCTTACGGATTATTGCTCGAAGCTGTCTGCAAAGTTCCGTGAGTCAAACGTTCCGCCAAGTCCGTCTGCAACCCTGAACCTTGAACCCCGAACCATGAACCATTTAGAAAAACACCCCCGGCGCGCCGAAGCGTCGTCGGGGGGTGGACGAATCTTCGCGGATCGACGGGCGACGCACTTAAGCGGTGCGGGCCGCGTCGGCGACGATTCCGACCTTAGGCCGCTTGATCGCCGGCCGCGTTGTTTGCGTTGTTCATCGGACGGGGCTGCGGAGCCGCCGGAGCTTGCTGCGGACGGGGCGCTTGCGGAACGTTGCCCGGGGCGCCCATGTTCGGGTCGGCATAGGTCGGCTGGCCTTGGTATTGCATGTTCGGGTCGATTGATTGCGAGCCGTAGCCGGTATGGCAGCCGCCGGTTTGGCAACCGCCGGTGTTGCAGGCCGTTTGGCAGGTGTTGCAACCGCGCGAGCGGCGGCGGCAGCGGCGAGCTTCGGCCGTGTCGGCAAATGAGAGCACGGTCACCGAAGCGAGCAGTGCGAGGACGACGAGTCGTTTCATGGGATCAGCCTCCTGGATGTCAAGCAAGCATGCGCCGGCTCCGTTGCCGACTTCGACCGCTCGCCATCAGCACTTGCGGTGCCAACTACCGTTAAACCTTGAAAGCCGGACGAGATTGTCACGAATGAGCTTGATCACGGAACAAAACTGCGAGGACGCGCATCGCGGTCGGCCGGCCGTCGGTCGATCGTCGATCAATGCCGCCGCTCGCCACGTCTCTGAAGCGGTGCAAACTCTACTTTGGCTTATTCGGCGCAGCCGGAGGGACTTGCGGAGCTTCCGTCTTCGGCGCTTCGGCGGCTTTCAAAGCCTCGGTCTTCGGCGGGACCTCCGCATTGTCGCCCTGCGGCACTCCGCGGAACAGCACGACCGAACAGGGGCGCAAGTCGTAGGCGTCGCCGGGCGTCAGTACGGTGCCGTCGAGTTCGTCGTCCGCCGTATCGAACATGCGTTCCCAGCGCACGGCTTCGTCTTCGCGACCTTGCGGCAACGTGAATGCGATCGTCGTCGCGTGGTCGGCGTTGAAGAGCAAGGCCATCGTATCGCCTTGAATCTCTTCGCCATGCTCATCGACGTCGATCGAGTCGCCGTAGAGCACGACGCCGAGACAACGAGCAAAACCGGAGTTCCAGCTTTCGGCGGTCATCTCATGCCCGTCGGGGTTGAGCCAGGCGATATCGGGCGCCCCTTCCCCTTCGATGGCCTGACCGTGAAAGAAGCGGCGGCGTTGGAAGACCGGCTGCTCATGCAAGATGTTGAAGACCTTGCGGGTGAAGGCCAGGAGCTTTTCTTGCCGCTCGCCGAGGCTCCAGTTGAGCCAAGTGAGTTCGTTGTCTTGGCAGTAGGCGTTATTGTTGCCTTGCTGCGTCTGGCCCATTTCGTCGCCGGCCAAGAGCATCGGGACCCCTTCGCTGAGGAGCAGCGTCGCGATCATGCTTCGCTTCTTGGTCTCGCGAAGTTGAAGAATGTTCTGATCGTCGGTGGGGCCCTCGGCGCCGCAGTTCCAACTGGCGTTGTCGTTCGCGCCGTCGCGGTTATCTTCGCCGTTGGCCTCGTTGTGCTTGTGATCGTAGGAAACGATATCTTCGAGCGTGAAGCCGTCGTGGCAGGTGATGAAGTTGATGCTCGCGTGCGGTCGCCGGCTACTCCATTCGTAGAGATCGCTCGAGCCGGTGAACCGCGTGGCGAACTCGGAGATCACGCCGCCGTCGCCTTTCCAGAACTTGCGGACGCAATCGCGATACTTGCCGTTCCACTCGCTCCACAACGCCGGAAAGTTGCCGACTTGATAGCCCCCTTCGCCGAGATCCCACGGCTCGGCGATGAGCTTTACCTGCGAGATCACGGGATCTTGGTGGATGATATCGAAGAACGCCCCCAGCTTGTTGACGGCGTGAAGTTCGCGAGCCAGCGTGCTGGCCAAGTCGAAGCGGAAGCCGTCGACGTGCATGTCGGTGATCCAATAGCGGAGGCTATCCATGATCATCTGCAACACGCGCGGGTTCTGCATGTTGAACGTGTTGCCGCAGCCGGTGTAGTCCATGTAGTGGCGACGGCTTTCCGGCGAGATGCGGTAGTAGGCCGCGTTGTCGATGCCGCGGAACGAAAGGGTCGGGCCCATCTGGTTGCCTTCGGCCGTGTGGTTGTAGACCACGTCGAGAATGACCTCGATGCCGGCGGCGTGGAGGTTGCGAACCATCGTCTTGAATTCGTTGACGCCGTTCATCGGCAGGTCGGACGACTCGTAGGCCGGCTCGGGCGCGAAGAAGCCGATGGTGTTGTAGCCCCAGTAGTTTCTGCGACCGGCGTCGACCAAGTGCCGATCGTCGATGTGATAATGCACGGGCAAAAGTTCGACGGCCGTTACGCGGAGTTCGGTGAGATGACGAATAACCGGTTCCGAGCCGAGCCCAAAGTAGGTACCGCGGTATTTCTCCATCACTTCCGGATGGAGCTTGGTGAGTCCTTTGACGTGGGCTTCGTAGATCACGGTTTTGTGCATCGGCGTGCGCGGGCAGCGATCGTCGCCCCAGGTAAACGCCGGATCGATGACTTCCGCGAGCGGCGCGAACGGGGCGCTGTCGCGATCGTCGAACGAAAGGTCGGCCTCGGCGTCGCCGCACTTGTAGCCGAAGAGCGAGTCGTCCCAGGCGAGATTGCGACGAATGAACTTGGCGTAGGGATCGAGCAAGATTTTGTTCGGGTTGAAGCGATGACCGTTTTGCGGATCGTACGGACCATAAATGCGGTAGCCGTAAAGCTGGCTCGGCACGGCGTCCGGCAGGTAGCAATGCCAGACGAGATCCGTTTGCTCGGGCATCGGGATGCGGACCGACTCTTGTTTGGCGTCGACCGAGTCGAAGAGGCAGAGTTCCACCTTTTCGGCGTTCTCGGCGTAGATGGCGAAGTTCACGCCCTTGCCGTCCCAAGTGGCGCCAAGCGGATAAGCGGAGCCCGGCCAGACGCGCCACTGGCCGACCATGCTGGCCGGTTTGGCCTGGCCGCGAACTCGCTTACGGGTGGTGGGAGCGGAGTGGCTGATCGTCGTAACGTTCGATTCCATAGCGGCGAACGCTTTATGCGAGGTGACGCGACGGTGCGCGAGTGGACGAAAATTGTTCGATCGGGCCGATTGCATTTGACATGCCGGACGCCGGTGGATTTTTGCGCTGCCGTAATTCTCACAGTCAGCCGGCCGCTGACCGCCCGACATGAACGACGAACGACCGCCGATCGCACACTCTTCGACAACTTTGAATCTCGTTGCGGGCGGCAAACCGCCCCCATCGGGGGCAAGTGCCCAACCTCTCGGCTCGCGATGGCTACGACCTGCTCGAATCCAACAAGGAAAGTGGCGCGGACGTCAAATGTTTCGGCATCGGATTCGCTTATCGGTTCCATCGTCGTTGCGGCGTGGCAAGGCGGCGCGGCAACGATAAATATTATCAGCGAACAACGCCTGACGGATCGCAGCGATAAGTGCTGTCTCTTTTTGAGGAGTGGAATCATGTCTGCTGGAAACGGTCGAGGTCATAATCGGGCGCTGCGTAACACGGGTGCTGATCTTGCGGACGCCGCGACGGAAATGAAGGACGAAGCCATGTCGTCGATCGGTACCATGGCCGAAGCTTGTCAAACGCAAGCGGCTCACATGGCCGATTCGGTTCGCGATATCGGCATGAAGGCCGGCAAGGCGGCCCGCGAGAGCTTTGAACAGGTTCGCCAAGCCGCCGGTTCGTATATGGAAACCGGCCGCGAGAAGGCGATGGAACTCGAACACACGTTCGAAGACCAAATCAAGAGCCGACCGCTGCAGTCGCTGTTGATCGCGGCGGGCGTCGGGTTCGCCATCGGGTTTTTGATGACCCGCAGCAACCACGCCTAACGGCGATTGAATACCGCGAGAACGACCGATTCGGACGATCCTCCGGGACGCCGAACGTCGTTCTCGCGGAGTTTTTGTCGGCTCGATTTGTGAAGTACACACCGTCGTTTTAGCTGGAGGAAGGAAGCGATGGTTTCAACCGGCCGCACTTCCGAGCGTCGATTTTCCGATCTTCCCTTCACGGGCAGCAGCGAAGCCCAGGCCGATGCACAAGCTCGCGCCGAGGCGGCGGCCCGCGAAGCCGCCGCCGCACAGGAGCGTGCGAAGCCAAGAGAGCGTGAGCCGTATGAGCCGCTGCTGGATGCCGCGGCCGACTGGGCGGCTTACGCCTCCCATTATGTCGGGGCCCAGAGCGACCTGCTGAAGATGAAATTCCGGCGGATGCTCGTCTTGGGCATCGCCTGGTTGTTTGGACGGATCGCGCTCTACGTGGCGATCGGCTATGCCATGTTTCTTACGCTGCACGGAATCTCCGGCGGCATTGCCGAGCTGCTCGGCAATCGCCCTTGGGCCGGAAATCTGATCACCGGCGCCATATGCCTGGGCGGATTGGCATTGGCGGTAAGTTGGGGAACGAAGAAATTCGTGCGACTCAATCGCGAACAGATTGAGGCGCATTACCAACATCGTCGCAAAGTCAAAGAGACGGCGACGGCGAACGAACGCTTTGGAGACGGCGCCCATGTTTAAGACCACCCGCTCATCTGCCCCTTCGCTCAGCGATGAAGAGATCCTCCAGCGCGAAATCGATTGGGCTCGTGCGCAAATGACCGCTACGACCCAGCGACTTCGCGAAGGCGCCGTGCAAGCGGCCGATCCTCAAGCGTGGGCGCGGAAGCATCCTTGGGCAACGGTGGGTGTTGCCGCCGCGGCGGGGTTTGTGACGGCCGGGGCGATTAACAAATCGCGGCAAGCCAAACGGGAAGAACAGATCATCGCTCGCTATTTGCGACGGCTGCGTCGCGCCGGTATGGACGGGGCTTTCGGCGCGGGGGGCGGAACAAACGGCGCTGCGGCCGCCGCGCCGCCGAAGCGCGGTATATTCTCAAGCATGACCGGGCTGCTGCAAACCGTGATTTTGCAGGTGCCGACGATCCTAAGTCACCTCCAAGCGGCCCATACGCAGGCCGACGCCGCCGAAGCTCAAAAAGATGCGACTCAAACGGCGGCGGCTGCTGCGGGCTCGACGTCGAACGCGACGGACGCTTTTGCGTCTAGCTATGAGCCGCCACGATCGGAAGCTTTTGGAAGCTACTAGAATAAAACTTGCTCCAATAGAAATTGCCCCGTGAAACAAAGAAAGGGCGGGCTCAACATTCTGTGAGCCCGTCCTTTCTTTCGTTTAAGGGAATTTCTGAAGTCTTGCGAATTGCTCAATTAACCTTCCGGCAAAGCCAGCGACTCGGCGCCTTCTTCGCGGAAGATTTGGTCGGCCGCGGCCAAGCGTTGTACGAGCCCTTCCGTGCCTTTCACTTCGACGGCAACGACGATTTTGCCTTCGGTAACGGCTTGGTCGTAGAAGTTCGCCAACTCACGTTCGAACCCGCGCGTCATCATGGCACCGATGAGGCCGCCGACGACGCCGCCGCTCCAAGCCGCAATGCCGCCGGAGGCGAGGACGCCGACGCCTCCCGTGGTGACAACGCCCGCAATGGCGGCCAGCCCGCCGAGCGTGGCGCCGATCACCGAGCCCGCGACGGCGGCGGCAGGCGTGTAGGTGCCGGCCGGTTTATCATGCACTAGCGCGCCAAAGTGCTTGCGGTGAGTTTCTTCCGAACAAACGACGGAGACCTCTTCCGAGGTATACCCGGCTGCAAACAAGCGCTCAACGACCCGATCGGCCGCGGCTACGGTCGCGAACACCCCGGCGCGAATCGGCCGATCAGCTCGTTCTTTGACGTCTTCGATCTCTTTCTTCAGGCGTGTTTCGGGCTTTGGGTTTTTCGCTCCGACGGAAACCGCGGGATTCGGTTCGCCGGGAAACTTCGTCGAGGGAAGCGGCGGCGAAGATTGCGACGGTCTCGTGCTTGGAATGCTCATGACTTAAAGCCTCTTTGATAAGCGGCATCGGGCGCGAAGTTGATGTGCGTAGTTCTTGCAGGATGCATGTTGTGTGCCGGTTCGCCGGCGAGAAGTCGTTCACTGGCCAGCCGGCATGCAGGCATGCCGCGTATCTCGTCGAAAACACGGACTTCCCCAAGTACTTTGCCAAACACCGCTTGCGGCCCGCGCAAGGGGATTCGCTCGCCGACGTGCCTGCCGGCGGCGGGCGCATTCTCAAACTTCACGGCGAGAAGGTCGCGGCCTACCGTGATCCGCACAGCGAGGTGACTTGCGTCTCGCCGTACTGCACGCACATGGGCTGCTTGGTGCATTGGAATCGGGCCGAGCGCACCTGGGACTGCCCCTGCCACGGTTCGCGGTTCGGAACCGACGGGCATATCATCGCCGGCCCGGCCGAGACTCCGCTGGAAGATCGTAAGCCGTCGGCCGCATCAAACGCCAAGTCACAATCCAAGTAGCAGTTCTCTCGCTACCGTGCGGCCTGTAGCGCCGGCTGCGACAAAGGCCGCGGGGCGACTTGTCCGCGCGGCGCCAGCGAGCGCCGCTGGATGCGATACTTGGAAATATCAAGGGCGTCGAGCAGCCAATCATGCGTCACGGTCCAATCGACCCGGCCCGAACCGGTGATGACTCGAGCTAAGTTGGCACTGGCCGCGATGCCGTAATTGCGCACTTCGTCGTAGATCATCGAGCGGCGCGAAAAGCCGTCGAGGTCGCTTACGGCATGGATGCAATTGCAGATGTTGTAGACGTCCGGATCGATCGACTTGTAGAGCACGCGGCCGCTGTTGAGACGCGCGATCTGCTTGAGCGATTTGTTATACAGCTCGACGGCGATTTCCGGATTGAGTTCGTACGGCCCCCACATGGCGATGCATTCGCCTTGCGAGCGAACGAAATTGATCGTGCGATGCAAGTCGAGATTCACGCCGCATTCGGCGCGAAGCTTGATGACGCGAATACTGAGCGTGGCCGGCATCCAAGAAATCGTGTGGACGTCGAGCTTGTAGGTGTTCTCGGCGTCGAGATTCGGAGTCGCTCTGACGATCGTGTACCACGTGTGCGTGTACTTGCCACGCTTCGGGGTCGACTCCGACCCGAAGATCATCACGAAGTAGCGGTCCGGCGTCACGGTCGGAATCGGGTCGACCGGGGGCGGCGCAGAAAGCGACGGCGCACCGGACGGCGGCGGCGGCGTGACGGCCGGAGTCTTCACTTCCACCTGCGGCGCATCGGCCGGAGTCGGAGGCGCAGCAGCAGCCGGAGCGGCGGCGGAAGGCGCGGTTTGCGCCGCGGCGAAATCGACGACAGTGAGAATCACCAGCGCGACAAGCGGCGCCACAAGGGGAGACGTAAAGCGAGTCGTACGGTTGCCGGTCATGGATGCGTTCCTCAAGGTATCTCTCGGGAGTAAATCAAGTTGGTGACGGTTTGCCGCTTACTTCAGCAGATCGGTGATCTCTGTCAGTCGGGCCTCAAACTTCGGGCGCAGCTCATCGAGCGCGGCTTGCAATTTGGCCGAAACGTGTGGGCGGAAGACTTCGACGGCGTCGAGGGCGTCCCGCTGTGCGGCGGCTTCCAACAGCAGGTAGCGGCGTGCGAGGTCGTCTCCCTCGGCGTCGTTCAACCAGGCCGCGTTCGTCGCGGCTTCGCGCTCGGCCAAGTTGCGTTTGAGGCTCACAAGATCGAAGCCGGTCCCTTCCATCTTGGCGATGATCACCGTGCCGGTACGACCGTCGCCGCCGACCGCCGCCGAAGGAGCCGGCGTCGTGGGCACAGGCTGCACCGGCACCGCGGAACCGGGGACCGCAACGTCGACCGTGGTCGTCGGCGAGGGTGCAGCGACGGCCGGCGCCGCGCTATTAGATTTTGCGGTCGCCGATGCGGCCGTGGGCTTCACGAGAAGTTTTTCGGTGACGTTTTCCGCCGTTTCTTGCAGATCGCCAAAGGGGCCCAACACCTTCACGACGTCGGCATGTTCGTCACGCAGCTTGCCGGCCAGGCTCTTCGCGTCGCCGTCCGGCAACCTCTCGACGACCGCGGCCGCCAATTTTCTGCTCCCGTCTTGTTCGGCGATCAGCCACGACGCCAGTTGATAGTCGGCCGTCAAGCGGAGTCGGGCCTTGGCTTCGGCCGCGGCAGCTTCCGGAGCCGGCGCCGGCTGCGACGCTTGTGCAAAGTGCGAATGTTCCGGCAGGCCGAGCAGCGCGGTTAAAAGAGCTATGGCAACGTAGCGCATGGGGTCGTTCTCAAGTAGGGCGAATGACAACCAAGATTAGTTCGCTCGAAAAGCAAACGTCGTACCCTGGTCGCAGATTGCCCTTGTAGCCGCCTGAAAGAATCAGAACAGCGTGAGAGCGCGGCGCGATTCCGAACTAAATGCGTTCAAGACGGCCGAAGAACGACCAATCGCCGGCCTGCTGAACGTTAGCGAGCTTCGCAGTTGCCGATGCCGGAGCGGCCGTACTCTTCGACGACCTCGAGCAGCTTGCGAATATCCAGCGGCTTCGGGAGGTAATCGTCCATGCCGGCATCGAGGCACCGTTGACGATCACCCGACATGGCGTGTGCGGTGAGAGCGACGATCGGCACGCGTCGACCGGCGGGAAGCTCACGAATCTTCGTCGTCGCTTCGAGGCCGTCCATCTTCGGCATCTGCACGTCCATAAGAATGACGTCGAAGGCTTGCGCTTCCACCGCGGCAACGGCGTCTTCTCCCGTCGCGACGATTTCGACGACGTGCCCGCGCTTCGCCAAGACATGAGAGATCAATTTCTGATTCGTCGGCGTATCCTCGGCCACGAGGATGCGGAGTGACGGCACGGGAGACGCTTCAGCAACTTCGGAAACTCGCCCTGCGGGAGCGCCGACGGGCGCGTCCGTCGCGTGGGATTGAGGAATCGTGGACAAGTTTAGCGCGAAATGAAACGTGCTTCCGACGCCGGTCCGGCTCTCGACGCCGAGAGTGTCGCCCATCGCCCTAACAAGATCGGAAGCGATCGCCAGCCCGAGGCCGGTGCCGCCGTGTTTGCGCGTACTGGAGGCGTCGACTTGCGTGAACGGCGCGAAGATTCGTTCTTGATCCTCGGGCGAAATCCCGATGCCGGTATCGGTCACGGCGAAGCGAATACGGACGCGATCCTCGCTGCGCGACTCTAAGCCCACGCGCAAGACGACGTTACCGGCTTCCGTAAACTTCACCGCGTTGGAAATCAGGTTCATCAGCACTTGGCGCAGCCGAAGGGCGTCGCCGCGCAGACGGTCGGGCACTCCTTCCTCGATCCGGCTTTGCAAGTCCAGCCCCTTCTCGGCGGCTCGATAGCCGAAGGTCCCGATGAGCACTTCAATCTCGCGGCGCAGCTCGAACGGCGCATCGTCGAGCGTAAACTTGCCGGATTCCAACTTGGAGAAATCGAGAATCTCGTTCAGCAGTTCCAGCAGGAGATGGGCGTTCGACTTCACGGTTTCGAGATGTTCGCGCACGATCGCCGACGGGCTTTCGTCGAGAGCCAGTTCGGTCATACCGATGATGGCGTTCATCGGCGTGCGCAACTCATGGCTGACGTTCGCCAGAAATTCGCTCTTGGCTTGGCTGGCGCGCTCCGCGGCGACGCGGGCCGAATGCTCTTCGGCCAATGCCACCTGCTCGGCCGCGCGGCGTTTGGTCTGCAGGTTCAAACGGTAAAGGTCGACGAACACCGCGACCTTCGACCGAAGAATCTCCGGCACGACCGGCGTGAGGATATAGTCGACCGCGCCGAGTTTGTACCCGCGGACCGCGAAGGTATCGTCCGGAAACGCCGTGAAAAAAATGATCGGCGTATGTTCGCTACGGCGGCGGCTACGGACCAGTTCGGCCGTTTCAAAGCCGTCGAGCCCCGGCATGTTGACGTCGAGCAGAATGACGGCGTAGTCGTCGTGCAGCAACTTGCGCAGCGCTTCCTCGCCGCTGCCCGCGGTGACGATTTCGCAGCCCAGGTCTTCCAATACCACCTGAATCGACAGCAGCTTGTCCTGCACGTCGTCGACGAGGAGTATTCGAATCGGATCAGAGTCGCTCATTGCTAGCTCGCCAACCACGCGCACAACACGGACAGCATCTTCTCCGGATCGACGGGCTTCGACAAATAGTCCCAAGCACCCGCTTCCAGACACTTTTCGCGGTCGCCCTTCATGGCCTTGGCCGTCACCGCGACGATCGGCAGATTCTTGAACTCCGCGATCTGCCGAATGGCTCGCGTCGTATCAATGCCGTCCATCTCCGGCATCATGATGTCCATGAGCACGATGTCGATCTCGGAATCCGACTGTAGCAGACTGATGGCGTCGCGTCCGGTCTCCGCAGGCACGGTCGCGACATCGTACCTTTCCAAAACGCTGGTCAAGGCGAAGATATTGCGAATGTCGTCGTCGACGATCAGCACCTTCTTATTCGTCAAGAGCTTCGCCGGATCATGCAAATCGCGAACGAGCCGTTCGCCGTCGTCGGTGAGCATGGCCGGCGTGCGGCCGAGGAACATCGAGGCCTCGTCGACCAACTGCGCGACGCTTTCGACCGACCGCAGTTGAAACTCTTGGGCCGTGCGGCGCCAGTGCGCGGCGTCGGCCTGGGCATCTTTGCCGGCGATCGAAACCAGCATCGGTCCCACGCCGGCGCCGGCGACCGCTTGTTCCGCAAACGCCGCCAGCGACATATCGGGCAGATGCGGGGCCATGACAAGTAGGTCGAGTTCCCCCGAGCGCGCGAGCTTCAAGGCTTGCGCACCGCTCGTGACGTCCTGCACTTTCAATTCGCGCTCGCCGAAGATTTCGCGGAACTTGCGTCGCGCCTCCTGATCGGGCTCGAAGAGGGCAAGCCGCTTTTCGCGACGTTCCGAACGTCGACGGACTTCAGAGATAAACTGATGAAGCTTCTCTTGCGTGGGAATCGGCTTCGGCAGCACGCCTTGCGCGCCGAGCATCAAACCTCGCTCCGGCCGGTCGACCGTGGAACAGACGTAAACCGGAATATGCCGCAGCGCGAGGTCGTTCTTCATCCGGCGGAGCACGCGCCAGCCGTCGATGTCGGGCAGGGAAATATCGAGCAACATGGCCCGCGGTTGGAATTCGTACGCCAGGGCGATGGCGGCCGCGCCGGAAGTCGTGGCCACGGCTTTGAAACCCATTTGCCGCGCGGCTTCGACTTGGATTTCCAAAAAGCCGCGATCGTTGTCGACCAATAACAACACCGGATCGTCGGTCTGCAGACCGTCGCGATCGTCGGCCGGCGACGGGACGGAGGTCGGTTCAACCGGTCGCATGTATTCCGCCGGAGCACGCATTTTTCGGCGATCTTCGCCGGCTTCGAGCAGAGGTTCGGCGGCGGGCGCGGCGACTGCCGTTCGACGCGGAGTCTTGGGAGGAGCAAAGGTCTGCGGCAAGTAGAGCGTAAACGTACTGCCGGTCCCTTGCTTGCTCATGAGCCCGATCTCGCCGCCGAGCAACCGCGCGATTTCACGGCTGATCGCCAAGCCGAGGCCGGTGCCGCCGTACTTGCGGCTCGTGCTACCGTCGGCCTGCTGGAACGCTTCAAAAATGATCTGCTGCTTCTCTTGTGGGATGCCGATGCCCGTGTCTTGCACCGAAAACGCGTAGACCGCGTCGGCCGTGTTGAGCATCTCGTTATCGGCATGCCAACCGCCGCGTGCGGGCTGGACGGTAAGCCGTACCTGACCTCGGTGCGTAAACTTAAATGCGTTGGAAAGCAGGTTCTTAATGATCTGCTGCAGGCGCTTCGAATCGGTCGTAAACGAGCGGGGCAAGCCGGGGTCGAGTTGCACGTGGAAGGCCACGTTCTTCGATTCCGCGACGTGCCCGAACGTCCGTTCTACGTAGCTGTGCAGATCGGCGAATCGCAACTCGCCGACGTCGAGAACCACGGTGCCCGACTCGATCTTCGACAGGTCGAGAATGTCGTTGATCAGCATCAGCAGATCGTTGCCGGACGAGTGGATCGTCTTGGCGTATTCGGTCTGCTTCGGCGTGAGATTGCCATCGGGGTTTTTCGAGAGCTGATCGGAGAGAATGAGCAAGCTGTTAAGCGGCGTGCGCAACTCGTGCGACATATTCGCCAAGAATTCCGACTTGTACTTCGACGTTAGCGCGAGCTGCTCGGCCTTTTCTTCCAGAGCCTGACGGGCCTGCTCCACTTCGGAATTCTTCCGCTCCACTTCGACGTTCTGGAAGGCCAACAGCCGAGCCTTTTCTTGCAGCTCTTGGTTCGTCTGTTGCAGTTCCTCCTGACGGCTGCCGAGTTCCTTAGCCAGCGATTGCGACTGCTTGAGCAGGTTTTCGGTCCGCATGTTGGCTTCGATCGTGTTGAGCACGATGCCGATGCTTTCCGTGAGCTGATCGAGAAACGCCTGGTGCGTCGGGCTGAACCGCTCGAACGACGCCAGTTCTATGACCGCTTTTACTTCCCCTTCGAACACGACCGGCAGCACGAGAATATTGACGGGGGCGGCGCCGCCGAGGCCCGAGGTCACGCGGATGTAGTCGGTCGGAACGTTGTTGAGCACGATCTTTTTGCTCTCGAGCGCGCACTGGCCAACGAGTCCTTGCCCAAGCTCAAGCCGCTTGCCGACGTCGCCCGGGTGTTCATAGGCGTAGCTGGCCAAGAGCGTCAGATACGGCAGATTCTCCGACTTCTCGTAGGTGTAGAACACGCCGTGCTGCGCGGAGACCACCGGAGCGAGTTCGGAAAGAATGAGCCGACCGACGGTGAGCATGTCCTTTTGGCCTTGGAGCATGCGGCTGAACTTGGCGAGGTTCGTCTTGAGCCAGTCTTGCTCGGCGTTCTTGAGCGTCGTGTCCTTGAGGTTCACGATCATCTCGTTAATGTTGTCCTTCAGAGCCGCGACTTCACCTTGTGCATCGACCTTGATGGAGCGGGTCAAGTCTCCCTTGGTCACG
>JAFLCO010000080.1 GCA_017303535.1 Planctomycetota bacterium | reverse complement strand
CCCACCGATCCACGCGAATCGACATGCTTGCCGCCCCTGCGCGGCGGGCGACAACTGCGGCACGGCCTTTTCCGTGTACACGTCTAACCGTGAGACGAAGATGCTGTAGACGCTCTTGAACTTCGTCAGGTCTTTGCGGCGCTGCGCCCCGCGCCACACCGCATCGCGGGCTTCCCGATACTGGCGGGTGCTGAAGATCAGCGTGACGTTCAAAGTGATGCCCGCCGCCGACAATTCTTCCAGCGAGCCGAGCCCCGCGGGAGTAGCCGGCACTTTGATCATGCGGTTCTCGTGGCCGGCCGCCCATTGTTTGCCGAGTTCGATGTAGGCTTCGGTGCGCTGCTTGAGCGGCGGGCCAAGTTCGAGGTCTTCCAAGAGCGGGTCGAGTTCGAAGCTCACATAGCCGTCGTCGCCCCGTGTTTGTTGATAGACGGGGAGGAACACCTCTTGAGCACGGCGGACCAGCCGATCGGTCATCGTCCATGCGATGCCGATATCGTCGCCCCCCTCGCGAATCTGCGCGACGATCTCGTCGTCGAACCGGCCGGTCTTTAGCAGGTCGGCGATGATGATCGGGTTGCTCGTCGCACCGGTCGCCCCCAGCTTGCGATTGCTGGCCACGAGATCAGGGTCGATCGAGTCGAGCCAAAGCTTGGTGCCGGAAGCGACGAGCGATTGCAGGGGCGAAGCCATGAGAAATCCTTACGGCGAATCCTTACGGGCTGGAACTACCACGGTGACGCAACGCGCCTGCGTCGTAACCCGTAAAGATATCAAAGCTTCCGATGGCGGAACAGCGGCGGAGGACGGGCGAAACTTATGCCGCGCGAATGTTCGCTTGCGGTTACGCCGGGAGAAACCCGGCGTCCCCGGGTTGAATCACGCACGAACCGGCGTAACCGCAAGCGTGCCGGGTCGTCGAACGTCGGGTGCGGTCTATTTCAACAACTCGCGGACCATCTGCTCCAGCTTCGCTCCGGTCACTTCGCTATACGATCGCGCCGCCGCCGCTTTCTTAAACTCGTCCGACGCCGCGAGCGGCGAGCCTTGCGGGAGCTTGGTCGACGTCAGCGCGTCGGCCTTCGGTGCGCCGATCAACGACACACGCTTGCCGTTGACGTGCATTTCCCAATCCATCACGTGGTTACGCGGCAGTTCGCAGAGCGAGCCGTCGCGAAATGCGTAGCCCTCGGGTGTTACGTCGAGCACCCAGTGGGCCGTGCGCGCCGTGCCGTCGTCGGGATTGACCACGGCCATATAGCGGGCCACGACCGGCGTATTCTTCTCGTCGTGGCGGACGAGCATGGTGAAGTCGTACATGGCCATCGTCGGCGTGCTGCCGGGCGACTTCACCGTCGCGAGTTCCGCTTGTCGCGCTTCCAAGACCGGGCTTTCAAACATCCCGAGGCCGATGCCCAGCTTGTCGGCGGATCCCACGGTCAGCACGACATCGCCTTTGTCGCCCGGCTTGCCGATGCCGATCAAATGATCGCGGCGGCGAAACTTTCCGGGCCGCGCGGGATCGGGCTCGGAGCGAATGACGACCAGCGTCGTGTATTCCTCAAGTGCCTTACGAATGGCCTTGCCGACTTTTTTGACGTCGCCGGAAGTGAGCTTCGGCTGACTACGAAACACGACGCTCGATCCGGCCGGCGGCGCCTTCGCGTCGATCACCGTTCCCGGTTCGAGCAGCGCAATGGCGGCGGGCTCCGGCAGGTCGACCTCATCGGCCTTCGGCGGCGGCAAAGCAATCGGCGGCGCGGCCTTCTCACAACCGGCGACGCAGAGCAAGACCGAGAGCAACAAGCACATTGCCGGTAGCGGCAATCCGGCGATTCTCGCGACGGCACGCATTGCGAAGCAACCTTGCAGAATTCGGAAACGAGACTTCCGGCCGTCGCGACAAGCAAGCTGCGCGCTCTCGAAGCCGTTGGTCCATTGTGCCGTTTTCGCACGGTGGGTGCCACGCGCGAATTGCCGCCTAGGGGAGGGCTGCGAAATAAAGCCCGCGGATTTCCGGCGCGGACGCGGCGAGATCTTCATCTCCGCCGGATGCGGCGGGCCACGAAGACGAGCGCCAGCACGACCAGCAGCCCGGCGAACATCAGCAAGTTCTGGTCGATGAACATGCGCTCGATCGTAGTCGGCTGCCGGGCTGCTGCAAGCAATTGCGTGCCGGCATGGCCGGCGGAGTTCGGGGTTGGCCGGCTGCGGGGCATCTGTTAAAAACCGCGCCCCTCGTCGCTTCCCAGCGGCGAGCAGGGATGGTGCTCTCACGCTGCGTAAGTTATTCGCGCGGCGGGAGTTTTGCGGCCCGAAAGATTGGTCACGGATGAACAATTTCGGCAGGTCTCTCAAGCTCGCGCTTCGTTACCGCTGGACGCTCGTCGGCAGCGTGCTGGCCGCGCTGGCCGTGGCCGTACTGTGGGGCGGCAATATCGGTGCGGTCTATCCGCTGGTCGAGATTTCGCTCAAAGGGGAGACGCTCCGCAACTGGTCCGAGCGCCAAGTCGACGGCTATCGTAAGCAGGTCGCCGACGACGACGCCGAACTTGCCCGGCTCGGCGGCCCTGACGCAAGCAACGCGGCCCGACATCTGGCGGCCTCGCGCGAGTCGCACGCGGCGATGCTGCGGCTGTTCACTTGGCTCGACGAGCGCGTGATCGTCCCTTATCTCGATCTCTCGCCGTTTGCGACGCTGGTGCTCGTGATCGGCGTGCTGCTCGTCGGCACGCTGATTAAGAGCGTATTCCTCGTCATCAATCAGGTGCTCGTTACGCGGCTCTCGAGCCTCGCCGTGATGGACCTGCGGAAAGAGTTCTTTCGCAAGTCGCTGCGCTGCGACTTGGGACGCTTCACGGCCGACGGCACCGGCGAATTGATGAGCCGGTTCACGTACGACATGGAGAACCTGCTCTCGGCCCACACCGAGTTCTACGGCAAGCTCGTCCGCGAGCCGCTGAAGATGCTCGCTTGCCTGGCGGGCGCGGCCTTCGTGAGTTGGCGGCTGTTGCTCTTCTCGATGATTCTCGCGCCGCCGGCCGTTTATCTGATCCGCAAGCTCGCCAAGGCCTTGAAGCGCGCGAACCGGAAGCTGATGGAAGAGATGTCGGAGATGTATGAAATCATCGACGAAACCTTCCAAGGCATCAAAGTCGTCAAGGCGTTCACGATGGAACGGCACGAGCGCCGTCGCTTCCACGAGAGCAACAAAGAGTTTTACAAAAAGTCGATGCGCATCGGCCGCTACGATGCGCTGACCCGCCCGCTCACCGAAGTGCTCGGCATCGGTACGATCTGCGTCGCGCTCTTGGCCGGCGCTTATCTTGTACTGAACCAAGCCACGCACATCGGCTTTATCAAGTTGAGCAACGAGCCGATCTCGCTGAGCATGATGTTCGTGTTCTACGGCATGTTGGCGGGCACGAGCGACCCGGCGCGGAAGCTGTCGGAAGTGTTTAGCCGGCTGCAGCGCGGCGCGGCGGCCGCCGATCGCATTTATCAACTGCTCGATCGCGAGCCGACGGTCGTCAATCCGGCCAAGCCGGTGAACTTGCCGCGGCACGCCCGTGATCTCGTTTTCGAGAACGTCAGCTTTGCCTATACGCCCGACCGGCCCGTGCTTGAGAACGTTTCGCTCGCGATTCGCGCCGGGGAGACCATCGCGATCGTCGGCCCTAACGGCTGCGGCAAAAGTACGCTGGCCAATCTCGTGCCGCGATTCTTTGATCCGACCTCCGGCAGGGTCCTGCTCGACGGCGTTGATATTCGCGACGCTCGGATGCAGGACCTGCGCGGGCAGATCGGCATCGTCGCCCAAGAGACGCTGCTCTTCGACGACACGGTCCTCAACAACATTCGCTACGGCTCGCCGCGCGCCACGCGCGAGCAAGTGGTCGCGGCCGCCGAACAGGCCCACGCCCATCGATTTATCGAAGAGAAGCTTTCGGCCGGTTACGAGACCGTGGTCGGCGAGCGCGGCAACAAACTGTCCGGAGGTCAGCGGCAGCGCATCGCCTTGGCCCGTGCGATTCTCCGGGATCCGGCAATATTGATTCTCGACGAAGCGACCAGCCAAGTCGATTTGGAGAGCGAGCAAGTCATCCATCGCGTGCTGGAGCGCTTCGTGCGCGACCGTACGACGGTGATCATTACGCATCGGTTGAGCACGCTGGCGCTGGCCGATCGCATCGTGGTGATGAACGCGGGACAGATTCTGGACGTCGGCACGCACGCCGAACTTCTCGGACGCTGCGAGTTTTACCGCCGACTGCATGAGTTGCAATTTCACGACGCCGCGGCCTAGGAACGCCGCGCGAGTTGGCACAAGTTCGGTTCGAGCGAAGGGTTGTCGATATGTTGAATTGGATAGTGATGCCGAAGCGGCAGTGTCCGGCTGTCGGCGGACTGTTGGCGCTTGTTCTCCTCACCGGATGTACATCACTCTGCCGCCCTCGGGCGGCGTCGTTGGCGACGCAGCAACACTCGCCGCGTCAAACATCAAGAGTCGACAACAACGACGCCATGCTCGCCGCCGTGCGTACGCTCGTTCCGCCGGGCACCTCGCTCACGCAGGCCGAAGAGATCCTGCAAGCCGAGGGGTTCGACTGCACCTTTGCCGACGACGATCCGACCGTCGGCGATTGCCTTCGCTGTACGCGCGTCGATTCCACCGGCCCCCTGGTCTCGCGCCGCTGGACCGTGCGGCTGCCCTACCGCGACGGGATGGTCGTCGATATCCGCGTCGAGAGCGGACTGGTCGGACCGTAGTTGAACGTTCGCAGCTATCAGACGGCATTGCTCGGCGGCATGCCAGTCGTCTAAAGCCCAGGGACCTCCGGTGCCTGGGCCCCAACCATCGACGGCGCATTTCGCCAGGGCCCCACGGACCAGAGGTCAGTGGGTTTTACTGAGCCCCGTACTTCGCGCCGCCTAAAAGCCAAAACAACACTGCCGGCGACTCTTTGACCGCTTTGGCACATAGCTTGCCTATAGAGGAGCGTCACCGCCTCCGGAACAGAGGGCGGTGGCACCTTGAGCCCTCGGGTTTAAGGGAGCTTGCTCAGAGGCCCGCAGCCGCTGAGGCGACCGGCAACGGACGCGGATTGGTTGCGGTTTCCGGCGAAAACGAGCCAATCGACGTCGCTTCCGCAGTGCATGTCGCGAGGTTCGGCCGGAAGATTTGAGGGCAGGATCGAAGGCAATGGGACGGGTCGGAAGCTTGAAAGAGGCACAAGCTTTCGACCCTCCCGTTGCAAAATGCTCCGCTGCAAAATGATACATATGTAGCAAAACGCTACATGCCACGACTTCGGCCAGCCGATAATCAGGGGCCGACGGTCGGGGTAAGTTTTGCGGTCGGAGGGGATCGTGCGGGCTGGACCAAAGTCGTTGAAATCAAACGATTTTGTTGACTTGGCCCCGGCGATTTCTACCATGAACGATTGGCGATTAGATGGTTCCTTTGAGGGGAAGCAAGCGTCAGCCGAATTTAGTCGCGGAGCTTGTCTGCGCGATCTGTCGGCGTTTTGAGTTCGCTTCGCGCTTTTTCTCTTGAAGTCGTCTGCCGCTATTACGTCGTCGTCACGCAGAAGGTTTGAAGGAACGTCTTTCGAAAGGGGCGGTCGAGCATGACCAAGTGGTTTCAACTGATCTGTTGCACGCTCGTCGGCACGAGTGCCTGCGCATTGGCGCTGTGGCAGCCCGTCGCCTCGTCCACCGCCGCGGAACTCGCCGCGGCCGACGCCGCCGCTACGGCGCGCGAACTTCCGCGCAGCGCAAGCGGCAACGTCACTGATGATGATCTCATCAAGTTCATCAACGAACAAATTCGCAAAGGCTGGGCCGACACCGGCATCGGCCCGTCGCCCGCCGCGACCGACGCCGAATGGTGCCGCCGCCTCTATCTCGACATGATCGGCCGCCTGCCGACCGTTGAAGAATTGAACCTCTATCTCGCGTCCGGCGGACCTGACAAGCGCAAGCGCATGGTCTCGCTGCTCATGGGCGAAGTCAGCAGCTCGAATCCGAAAGACTCGGCCCGCGCCGACAAGTATTTGGAAGAGTTCGCCCGTCACTGGGCGTCGAAGTATTCGATTCTGTTCGTCGGCCGTCCGCCGGCCCAACGCCAAAACCGCGAACTCGTCAACCGTGACGGCATGCAGGCCTACCTCCGCGGTTCGTTCCTGCGGAACAAGCCGTGGGACAAGATGGTCGAAGAGATCGTCAGCGCCACCGGCACGACGTCGCCCGGTTCGCCCGAGTTCAACGGAGCCACGAACTTCCTCGTCAACAAGCTCGCCGAAAACGCCACGGAAGCCACGGCCAAGACCGCCAAGTACTTCCTCGGCATCCAAGTGCAATGCACGCAATGCCACAACCATCCGTTTAACGATTGGAAGCAGGACCAATTCTGGGGCCTCAACGCTTTCTTCCGTCAAACGAAAAGCGTGCAAAATCGCAACGGCCAGAACGTCGAATACGTGACGCTCGGCAATGAAGATTTCAACGGCGAAGGTTCGAACCCTAAGGAAGCCGAAATCTACTTCGAACTTCGTAACGGCGAACTCCGCGTCGCCTACCCGACGTTCGTCGACGGCACGAAGATCAACTCCAGCGGCTACGTCAACGAAGTTGATCGCCGGGCCGAATTGGCCAAGCTCGTCGTGAAGCACGAGAACTTCGGCAAGGCGTTCATGAACCGCATGTGGGGCCATTTCCTCGGCTACGGCTTCACGAAGCCGGTCGATGACATGGGCCCGCACAATCCGGTTTCGCATCCGGAATTGCTCGATCGCCTGGGTCAAGAGTTCGCGGCCCGCGGTCACAACGTTCGCGAGGCGATCAAGTGGATCACGCTCAGCGAAGCCTATTCGCTCTCGAGCCGCAGCACGCCGCGCAACAAGAAGGACGATCCTTCGCTCGGTGAAAAGCCGATGTTCTCGCACTTCTACATCCGCCAGATGCAAGCCGAAGAGTTGTACGAATCGCTCTTGGCCGCCACGCGGGCCGATCAAGAAGGCACTCCGGAAGAACGGGCCGCGAAGAAGGCGATGTGGCTCTCGCAATTCACTGTGACGTTCGGCAACGACGAAGGTGACGAAGCCACGACGTTCGACGGCACGATTCCGCAAGTGCTCATGCTCATGAACGGCGATCTGACGAAGACCGCCCTCACCAGCGCGTTTATGCAACAACTTTCGGCGAGCAACGGCTCGCTGAAAGACAAGGTCGATTACTTGTACATGGCCACGCTCGCACGCAAGCCGTCGAGTCGCGAAGCCGCCTTGGCCTTGAACGCCAAGGGAGCCAATCCGCAGGACGTGCTACAAGACGTATTCTGGGCGTTGCTGAACTCCAACGAGTTCATCTTCAACCACTAGTACGAAGTTTTGAGAGGTCGTCGCGTCGGGCCCTGGGAAAACCTTGGCGCGACGAAGCCTGCGAGCCGCAAACGGGGCAAGAATCGTATGCGGCGCAGGTTCGGTCGGAGGGTCGGATAAGTATTTGCTGAGAAATCGGCAGTCTGAGATCACGTTTAGAGATCACGCAGTTATCACGCTCTGGGAGACTCGCAGATGTCCATGAATCGTCGTCACTTTATGTCGCACATGGCTGCTTCGGCCGCCATGACGGCGCCGGTCGCCGCCTCGTTCACCAACCTCCTTCAGGCCAACGCCAAGGACATGCAGAAGCGGCAGAAGGCCTGCATCATGCTGTTCATGAACGCCGGGCCTCCGACGATCGACATCTGGGACCTCAAGCCGGGCCAACCGACGGGCGGCCCCTTCCAAGAAATCGAAACGTCCGCGCCGGGCGTGAAGATCAGCGAGCACATGCCGTTGATGGCCAAGCAAATGCACCACACCGCCATCGTCCGCTCGATGAGCACCCGTGAAGCCGATCACAATCGTGGTCGCTACTACATGCACACCGGCTACGTGCCGAATCCGAGCATCGAGCACCCGAGCTACGGCGCCGTCATCGCCAAGGAACTCGGTAACCCGAACTTGGAAATTCCGCCGTTCGTCGCCATCGGCGGCGCCAGCTACGGCCCGGGCTTCTTGGGCATGAGCTACGCTCCGTTCGTCGTTGATTCCAACGGCGACGTGCGCAACCTGAACATGAACATGGAAGCTCCGCGCCTCGCCCAGCGGCTCGGTATGCTCGCCGAAATCGAAGGCGGTTTCGCCGCCTCGGCTCGTGGTGAAGCTCCGATCGAACACAAGAAGGTGATCGATCGCACCGTGACGCTGATGACCAGCGACCAAATGAAGGCATTCAAGATCGACGATGAACCGGCCAACGTGAAAGAACGTTACGGCATCGCCGCTCCGGGTGCCGGAATGGCCGCCGGCGGTCAAGGCGGCATGCGTCGCAACACGACCTTCGGCCGCAGCTGCTTGGTTGCTCGTCGCTTGGTCGAGCGCGGCGTGCCGTTCGTCGAAGTCGACATGGGCGGCTGGGATCTCCACCAAACGACCCACGACACGCTGAAGAACAACCTGCTGCCGACGCTTGATCAGGGCATGAGCGCTCTCATCGAAGACTTGGCTCAACGCGGCATGTTGGAAGACACCGCCGTGGTGTGGATGGGCGATTTCGGCCGTACGCCGCGTATCAACGCTCGCGCCGGTCGCGATCACTGGGCTCGCTGCTGGTCGACTGTCGTCGCCGGTGGCGGACTCAAGGGCGGCCAAGCCGTCGGTGCCACGAACGAAGACGGCACCGCCGTGGCCGACAGCTGCGATCCGATCAAGTCGGAAGACTTGATGGCCTCGGTCCTCAAGGGCCTCGGCGTCTCGCTGGAAACCACCTACACCAGCAAGAACAACCGCCCGATGAAGATTGCCAACAGCGGCAAGGTCATCAAGGAACTGTTCGCCTAGCCGTTCGTGCGTCCCTCTCCCCTTGCGGGAGAGGCCGTGTTGTCTGCTCCCTCTCCCCTTGCGGGAGAGGGCCGGGGTGAGGGGGCTTCGGCTCGTTTACTCTTGATTCGTCACTCAACGTGATCTCCACCGGCCGCGGGCCTCCCACCCGCGGCCGGTTTTTTTATTAGTCCGTTTTTCAATTTCGCGATGGACCCCGCCAATCTCATTTTCTTCACGGTGCTGCTGCTCGTCAGTTCGCTGATCGCGGCTATGCTCATACGGGCCGCCGTTACGCTGCTCAATCGGTTTGTCTGGTCGCAATCGCCCGTGCGAGAGCCGCTTTTCACGGAAGCGTTCGGCATCGCGGCCATGACGTTTCTGATCGGCACCTTTGCCGGGTCACTCGTCGCCGGGATGCTGGAGATCGACGGCCGCTCGCCGCGCCATGCGATCATGCTTATGTACGCCTCGATCCCGATGAACGTCATCGTGCTCGCCGCGCTCACGGCCTACAAACTCCAAACGTCCTTCGGCCGCGGCCTGGCCGTCTCCGCCTTGCAAACGGCCCTGCAATTCCTGATCGCCGCCGGCTGCTTCACGATTTACGCGCTCGCCGGCGGCCTGTGACGACGAAGTGCCCTTGCTCGCCATGCCTGAACAAAATCGCAAGTGGCCAAAAACGCCCTGGAATCGACGCCGTAAAAGTGGAAAATACGGGGTTGGTTCTTTGGCAATTTGGTGTGGTTTGAAAGCCCTCTCCCACTGGGAGAGGGCGGGATATTTTGCGTCGGCGGACGCAAAATATCCGGGTGAGGGCCGCGCGGAACGAAGGTTGGTACTGAGCCATCCCCAGGCTCAACTCTAAGGGCGCGCGTCCCTCATCCGGCCTTCGGCCATCGCCTCCGGCAGGGGGCGACAAGCAACTCAGTCTCCCGAAGGGAGAAGGATTTATCGACGTAAGTCGCGCAAGCGTTCTTGGACTTACGTCGACGCGCGCTGCGTACATTTAGGAGGGGGTGCGTACTTCGCGCGCGAAAAAGTACGCACCGCATACTTAGGAATTAAGGGTGCGCACTAATTCCAAAAATAGTACGCACTCGTAATTGCAACGGAATTGCGCTTTCGTCGTAAGTCGCGCAAGCGTTTCGGCACTTACGTCGATTTTGACCGCGTCAAAACTCGAGCGACTTCCCGTCCTCGGCCAGTTCCGTGTTCGGAAAAACCTTCTGAGCCGCGGCCAGCCCGACGGGGTCGACATCGTTAATCGCCGGGTTCAGATGCGTGAGCACGAGCCGGCCGACCTTCGCGGCCCGGGCGACTTCCGCGACCGGCGTCGTTTGGCTATGGCCGGTCTTTTCGGCGAACTCGGCGGGCATATCGTCGCCGAAATAGCATTCGTGCAGCAGCACGTCGACGCCGCCAATCTTGTCGACGTACGGCGCATCGCGGCGGGCCGTCGTATCGGTGACGTAGGCCAACGACCGGCCGGCCGCGTCGAGACGAAATCCGAGCGACCCGCCCGGATGCTCCAGCGGGAAGTAGGTCACCTGCCCGTCGCCGGGCACTTCAATCGGTCGCGGGTTCTGTAAGTCGAGCGGACGCATTTCAAACGTCGGCGCGACCGGAAACAACTCGGCGGAAAACAGATGCTCGCGAATCGCGGCCAGTTTCCGGCCGTCGCCGTGCACCGTCACGCGCTTCATCTCTTTGTCGTAAAGCGCGCCGAGCAGAAACGTCAGCCCGACGACATGATCGAGATGCGCGTGCGAGAGAAAGATGTCGAGCGTGTCCGTCGCCAAAACGCTCCGCAGCCGATGCATGCCGGTGCCTGCGTCAAACACCACGCCGATCTCGGGCAGCGCGTAACAAGCCGTATCGCGCAAATCGTTCGGATGATAACCGGTGGTGCCGAGCATGACGAGCTTCATGCCGTCATTGTACCGTGGAATCGGGCGGATTCACCACGGAGGCACGGAGAGCACCGAGCTGTAACGAATGACCAATGACCAAGCACCAAATTCCAAACAAATCGCAAAACCAAATGACCAAATCAAGGCCCTTTGATCATTTCGCAATTTGTCAGTTGTTTGGAATTTGGTGCTTGATCATTGTTGATTACCCTCTCGGCGTCTTACCTTTGTTCCGTCGTCGTCGGCGCCGCTGCTCCCGGGCCGAGTAGTTTGTTCAGCCCGCGATTGAGTGCATCCTGTCCACGGTTCAGTGCGTTCTGGGCCGCGTTGGTGCTCTTGTCCAGCGCGCTTTGGGCGGCCGTCGTGCCGCGGTTGAGGAAGCCTTGCGTCATGTTTTGGCCTTGCTGCACGGCGTCAGGCACGGCATTGGGTTTACCTCCGAGCGCTTGCTGCAAGGCCCCGGCTGCGGCCGATTGTACGAACTGCGCCGTGGCCTGACGGAACGCGTCGCGATCGAGCGTCGGCTTCTGCAATGTGCCGGCGATCGGGACGCGGATGACTTGGCCCGAGAGAGCCGAGTTGGCGATCGGCAGATTCTGCAACAGGTGCGACGGGATCGGTACCTCGGCCACGAGCGAGAGCGTCTGATCGGCCACGCCGACGGAACCCATCGTGCGGACCGTCACGTTCGGAAATGCGAACTCGAGGTTCTGGTGATAGATGCGGCCTTCGATCATCTTGAAATCGACGACTGACTCGCGCGTGAGGTTGACCGAGGCGGGCAGGTTTACGAGCGTCGCAAGTTCCTGCGTGAGGAAGCCGGGCCCGACGTCGACGTCGTGCACCGTCAGCTTGCCTGCGATCGCGCCGGCCGCGGGATTGCTGATCGGCACGCGGAACTCTTCCAGGGCGATCGAGAACCGGCCGCCGACTTGGGCGACGCCGGCCATGATCGGCATGACGTACATCAACCGTTCGTTGGCCATTTCGCGCGTAATCGTCACGTGGTCGGCCAGCACGCCCGGATCGAGTCGCACTTCGACGGGTTCGGGACCGACGCGTACGGTCGGGGCCGCGCGAAGTTTGCCGCCGCCGACGGGCACTTCGATCGTAGTCGTCCGCAAGTAACCTTGGCCGAGCGTCGCTTCGAGTTGGTTCTTCGGGACGTTGAAGCCGTATAGACTGAGTTGGTCCCAGCCGAGCCGAGCAGCGCCTTGGAGCTGGTGCCAGGCGATGCCGTCGGGCCGTTTCAAGTCGACCAGCGGTCCGGAGAGTTGGAACGGTTGCGTTTGGCGGCCCGTCATTGTCACGCTTTTGTCGAGCGAGGTTTGAGCCAGCGGCGTGAGCTTGGCCAAGTCGTAAGTCGCCTCGCCGCGGCAATCAAGCACGCGCGTGGTGCTGATCTGATCGAGCTTGCCGGAAACGAGCACCCGCAGAGCATCGGCGACGACCTCGAGGCGATCAATGGCGAGCGCGTCGCGTCGCGGTTCATACACGCCGCTGCCGACCAATCGCACTTGCGGCTCGCGCCACAGTTGGGCCTGTCCCTGTTGCACGACGAGGTCTTTCACCACGGCATCGAGAGCCACGGCCGTTACGGCGCCGGTGCGTTCGAGCTTACCGGAGGCTTCCACTAAGCCGGCGTAGCGTAGCGGCGTCGTGGTGGCCGATGTGCCGGAAGTCGGTGTGACGAGCAGCTTCGCGAGATCGCCGCGGAGTCCGAGTTCGCCGTGTAGCTCCGGAGCCCTACCTTGGCCGGGTATGTAGACGAAGTTGCGAATCGCGGCTTGTGTGCCGACACTGCTGAGCGTGGCGTCGCGCACTTCGGTGCGCTCAGGATGGTACCGGCCGACGAGCGTCAACTCGCCGGCGGGCTCATCGATCGCCAGGCCCGGCACTGCCAAACGGAGCGGCTTGGCCGTGAGCTTCGATTGCACGATCGTCACTTCGCTCGGCAGGCGCACTTCGCCGACGGCGTTGAGTTCCACTTGGCCGTCGGCCGCCACCGCCGCCGGAATTCCGGCAAACGGCCGAAGCCGCGCGAGCCACGTCGCCAGTTGCCCGCGACCTTCGACCACCAGCGGCAACACGGCCTGCGGGTTCGTAAGATCGGCGACCGGTGCGGTGAGTCGCGCCGTGAGTTGGTCGCCGGCCGATTCGAGGCCGACCGTCGCTTCGTCGAGCGAGGTGATGCTGAGGCCCGTCGCACGACCGGTCGCGCGAATGCCGACGACGAGTTGCCGTTCGGTCCACGTCGGGTAGCCGGGGCAGAGAAGTTCAAAACCGTTGACGGCCGCGGTTCCTTCGACGCGGAAGCGATCTTGCTCACGCGTCCACGAGGCATCGGCCGTGCCTTGGCCGCGGAGTTGCAGCCCGACGAGGTCCATGAACTGGTCGAGCCGGGCCGAGAGTTGATCGAGCGAGTACTGGGCTTCGAGTGTGAATTGGCCGGGCGTGTTGACCCCTTCGACGACGAGAAAGTCGGCCCGGCAGTTGACTCGATCGACCACGGGCCCGCCGGGACCATCGACGGCCGTAACGACCGCCGACAGCGGCTTTTCCCAAGTGACGGCCTGCCCGCGGGCCGTGGCGACGAGACTGGCGACGTCGAGATCGGCCTGCCATTGCCGCGCGCCGGCGTTGTCGCGACGGCTCTGAACGCCGACGACCACGTCGCCGCCCGTGACCTGCACGTCGTCGCGAAGCCGTAGCACATGCGGCATCGATTGCGCGATCTTCGCCAAGCTCACGCGGGCCGTGGCTTTTCCGTCGCAATGCACCAAAAGATCGAGCAGGCCGGCGACGCTATAAGTGCTGAAGAGTTTCGTGTAGTCGTTGAGCACCAGTCGGGCTTCGGCCGACGCGAGGTCGCAGGCCACGCCGAGTTGCTCGATGTTCAATTGCTTGCCGACGACGGAAGCTCGAATCGGCAGATCGACGTTGTCGAGCCGGAGTTCGTCTCCTTGCAACAACGGACCTCCGATCGCAGGTCTGCGCAAGCCGAGATTGCCGTCGACGGAAACGGTCGCCGGCGAAGCGGCGTAGTCGAACTTGGTTTGCAGCTTGCCGACGGCCACGCCTGTGAAGGTCACGCCAGGCAGAAAGCGGCGCGTCAGCGCGCCGGCCAGATCGAGCGGTAGGGCCTCGAGTTCGATCGCGGCGTCACCTTGCGGAACGGCCGAGCCGGCATCGGTCGCCAAATCGCGATAGTTGCAGCGGATGCGAAACGGCCGGGGACCGTCGGCGAAGGCGATCGAGCCTTGCAAGTCGACGGACAACGGATCGGTCGGGCCGCCCGGAACGATCACGACGCCGCTGACACGGGCAATCTGCCATTTTCGGTTCGTCAGCTCTTCGCGAACTTCGATCGAGCCTTCGATCAGCTCCAGCGCAACGTCCACGCCTTGCGTAGGCGTGCCCGTCGCTTTCTTCGCGGCGTTCGTGAAGTTGGCGAGCACTTCATCGAGATTCGTCGTGCCGTCGCCGCGAATGATGAGATTCAAGAACGGTCGTTCGATGCGCAGCCGGCCGAGTTGCAATGGACGCACGGCGATGTCCAGCAGCTTGCGGTCGGCGTGCACACAGGCGGCGCGAGCCACGAGTTGCCCGTCGTTGCCTGAGAGTTCAATGTCATCGGCGTGCGGCACAGTGAACCAATTCAGCGAGGCCTCGCCGACGGTGACCTTGCCCTGCACGTCTTGCGCGGCCAGCCCGACGATGTAACCCAAGAGCGGCGTGCGAGCGACGATCTGCGGCACCGCGGCCAAGAGGATGCCGAGCCCGAGAAGGACGAAGAGTAAACGGCGTCCCGTCTTGCTACGTCGCGGCGGCGCGAAGAGCGGGTCGTCGCTCGTGGTGTCGATATCGGAAGTCGCGGAACGTTTTCCGTAGGAAGCCATAGCTACGCTCGTCCATGAGCTGAAGATCGGCAAAATGGGCCGGAATAATAGGGATTCGCACGGTTTACATCCAGACGAACGGGAACCGTCGAACCCCTACCGCTGTTTGTGCCATGCCGTCACGGCAAAGCCGGGTCGGCATGTCTTGGGCTAAAGCCTTTAACATGCCGACCTCGCCTGACGGCGATGACGGCATGGCACGGGAATCCGCCGGGATTTAGAATCGCGGTCGTCGAGCCCCTTCCGCTTCGGAGCAGCCCCGGTGTCGCAGTACCCTCGCATCTTCCGCGTTCGCCAGCATTTCACCGGCCCGCAAATTCACGATGTGCACGCGGAGGTGAGGGCTCAGCTAGGCCGGTTGCCGCTGGACCAGCGGATTCGGCCGGGCGAGAGCGTCGCCGTCACTGCCGGCAGCCGGGGCATTGCGAACATCGCCAAGATCATTCGGTCGACGGTCGAGCACTTGAAGTCGGTCGGAGCAAAGCCCTTTATCGTGCCGGCCATGGGAAGCCACGGCGGCGGCACGGCGGAGGGACAAGTCGAAATCTTGCACGGCTACGGTATCACGGAAGAGTATTGCGGCTGCCCGATTCGCGCGAGCATGGAGACGATCATCGTCTGCCAAACGCGCGAAGGGTTCCCCGTGCACTTCGATAAACATGCCTCCGAGGCCGACCATGTGATTGTGGTCGGGCGTGTGAAGCCGCACACCGGATTCGTGGGCGATATTGAAAGCGGCCTGATGAAGATGATGCTCATCGGCCTAGGGAAGCACGCCGGCGCACTCGTCTACCATCGCGCGATTCAGGATTACAGCTTCCCGCAGATTGTGCGGAGCGTCGCTGCGGAAGTAATCGCCAAATGCAAGATCGTCGCCGGTCTCGGCATCGTCGAGAACGAGCGCGAGGAGACCGCTAAGCTGGCCGCGGTGCTTCCGGAAGAGCTTGAAGCCCGCGAGAAGGAACTCTTGGTGCAGGCCAAGCAATGGATTCCTCGGCTGCCGTTCGAGCGCTGCCACATGCTGCTGATAGACCAGATCGGCAAGAACATCAGCGGCACGGGCATGGACACCAACGTCATCGGCCGAAAGTACAACGATCACAAGGCCGTGGAAGACGAGTGGCCGAAGGTTAAGGTGATCGCGGTGCGGTCGCTTACCGAGGAAACGCACGGCAACGCGACAGGCCTGGGCATGGCCGAATTTTGCCGCTCGCGGGTGCTGGAGCAGATCGACGTTCGCAAGACGCGGATCAACTGCCTGACCGGCGGCCACGTGGCGGCGGGAATGATTCCGTTCGACTACGCGACCGACCGCGAAATTCTCGACACGGCGCTGCCGACGATCGGCTTGGCGGATCCGCCGGACGCGAAGCTGCTGTGGATCCACAACACGCTCGACGTCGTGGAAGTGGAATGCAGCGAGGCGTATCTCGGCGAGGCCCGGAAGAAGTCGAGCCTCGAGATTCTCACGGAGCCCCGGCCGCTACCGTTCGACGCTCAAGGGAATTTGCCCGATTCGGTCAAGGGTTGGCATTAGATCGACAGAACGCAGGTTAACTCTTCGGCGTCTTACAGTTGCCGCAGCAACCTTTGCCTTCCACCTTGAGTGAAGTGATCGGCAGCGCTTCAAGCAGATGGCCCCATTGCGCGAGCAAGTGATGATGCCGGTGTTTCAGATAGTCGTGCGCTTCGCGCAGCCGGTCTTGCGCCGCGTGTTCTTCTTCGTGCGATACCGGCATCACGGGCGCCGCATTCTCGCAGCAAGCTTGATCCGTGTCGGGCTGTGCGGCCGCCCGCTCACCGCAGGCTAGCGTGTGTTCGTGAGCGCCGAAATCTTGCTGGTAACTACTAATCGCCCCGGCATGAACGGAAACGCCCGACTCGTGAGCCGAGAGCGCAGCTTGCACGCGTTGCAAGTCGCGGTGCATGCCGGCGATTTCAGCTTGCCAGAGAGCGATCTCGTCACGCCAGAGGTCATTCTCGGCTTGCCAGCGACGATGATCTTCATGCATGAGTTGGTTGGCGACGTGTGTCATGGCGGCACCTTGAAGGCGGCAAGTTCTGAGTTGTCCGAGCAGTCATAACGCACGCGGCGCGCCGACGAGTCATCGTTTCGTTCGAATCGCTAAATCCCGAGAATTCCTCGCGATGGGGCTGAGTAACTGCGAAGTAAGCTTGGAACTGCGCGCGTGCGGGCGAGTCGCGACGGCACACTTGGTGCGCCAGGTCGCGCGCTCTTAGAATGCGGCATCTGCCAAAGTCGGAGCGGTCGAGTGGTCGTCGAGGTGCCGCGGATGGGGAATTCCAATTCTGACGCAACCGTGCTCGCCGGGTCGCTCTTTTTTAATGCGGCCTTTGATTGGGGCGACGAAATCGACTTGGCCCGAGCCGCGGCGCTCGCCCCTTCACAAGAACAGGACCTGGGCCGACGCCCGCGCACGCCGGCTTCAATCAGCTATCGGCCCGCGCCGCTGCGGTTTCCGCTGCCGGAAGTCGTCGTAAGGATCGGCGATGCCGACGTTCGCGCGCAGGCCGAAGCGTCGGTGTTTGATTTCGGCGGCGTCAACGTGCGGCTGGAAATTTCGCTACGGCAAGCGGCCGAGGAACTTCGCCGCTTTGCCGGTGATCCGACGCTGCAAGCTACGCTTATCGCCGCCGCGCGCTCGGCCGTGCAAAACCTGCACGAGCGGTTGCGGCCGACGGTGAAAGGCCCGGCCTGGAGCGAACTGGTGGAAGAGTACTTCGTGTTTCGCTTCGATCCTTCCAACTGGTCGTCGGTCGAAAGCGTGACGACGGCGCACGCTGATTGGCTGGCCGGGCTCCTGCGACTGGAGGCAGGCCCTTTGGCGGCCGAGCAAGTCAACGAGGCGCTTAGTCGGCGCATTTCGTACTCGCCTCAGGATTTGGTCGTCGTCGACTGGGCGGCGGCCGTGGTGATCGACCACGATTGCGCGGAGACCCTGCGTGCGTTGGAGTTCGCCAATTTGCAGTTGCTGGAGTTTCGTTTGATCGACCGTCGGCTCGACGAAGCGCTTGATAAAGCCTACGGTCTGATTCACTCGCTCGCCAAGCGGAGGCTACTCTTCTTCGGTCGCACGCAAGACCGCCCGTTGCGGGTGCTCGGCGACATCAAGCTGGAAATGGAGGCGCTTTTCGATCGAGCCGCCGGGGCTTTAAAACTCGTCGGCGATCAGTACTTGGCTCGGGTTTATCACTTGGCGTCGACGCGACTGCACCTCGACGAGTGGTCGGCCGGCATCAAGAGTTCGCTCGAGACGGTGCAGGACGTCTATCAGATACTGTCCGACCAAGCTGCAGCCGGGCGGTTCGAGCTGCTCGAAATCGTCGTGATCGTGCTGATCGCAGTCGAGATCGTCATCTCGCTGGTCGGACATTGACCGGCCTTGCCGAGACGGCGCAAGCTTATGCCCGATTGCGAGATAGGCGCTTTCCCGGCGTCGGAACACTCCCCGTCAGCCGGTTTGTATAGAATTCTCTTGTGTTCGCTTCCGAGCGTCGATAAGTTAGGATACGGTATTACAGTACCGACACATTTTGCCGTCTTGTTATGAGGCGAGCGGAAAGTGTCCCTGCCTGCCGGGTTCCCAAGACCTGGCTACCCTGTTCCCCAAGCGAATATTTCGACGGTCGCCGGCTGCAGAGGCCTGCGAAGTCGCAAAGCGTTTCGTGTTGGAAGAACGGTGGACCGGCGCTGTCCATTGGAGTCTGGTTTCGAGGCCCCTCGGATCCCGGCTTGCTGACGTAAGTTGGTGGACGCGCACGACCGAAGCTGCGGCAAGTATTCGCTTGTCCGCGCGGTCAACGTGTCTCAACCGTCTCACGTCCGGCAGCGTTGAGTTACGGTTGTTCGATGAAATTTCCCTGTGCAGCGGCTTGGCATGCGGCTGCGCGCTTGGAAGTTTCCTTTCGGCCCGACGTAACTCTCCCGGCGATCTCCGAGCGGTCTCTTCGTAGCTGATACGAGGATTTCGCGCTCATGGCTCGTTTTGCACTTTCGCTTGTTCGCCTCGCTCTGATCGCCGCGCTCAGTTGCAGCGTCTCAGGTTTCTGGGCGGCCGGTTCCGCACAGGCCGACGAAGCCGAGAAGATCAGCTTCCACAAGCAAATTCGTCCGATCTTTCAGGCCCATTGCCAAGGCTGCCATCAGCCGGCCAAGCAAGGGGGCGATTATGAAATGACCAGCTTCGCGCGCCTCGTGAAGGGGGGCGAAAGCGGCAGTGCGGCGATTGTGCCCGGCAAGCCGGAAGCGAGCTACTTGCTCGAGCAGATTGCGCCGACGGACGGCAAGGCCGAAATGCCGCGCGGTAAAGAACCGCTCTCGGCCACGGACATTGATCTGGTCAAACGGTGGATCGCCGAAGGTGCAAAAGACGACACGCCGGCGAGCACTGTACAGAAGTACGACGCCGAACATCCGCCCGTCTATACCCGAGCGCCGGTAGTGCCGTCGCTCGATTACTCGCCCGACGGCAAGCTCTTGGCCGTGGCCGGCTATCACGAAGTCGTCATCAATAAGGCCGACGGCTCGGGCGTGGTGGCCCGTTTGGTCGGCATGTCGGAACGGATCGAGTCGGTTCGCTTCTCGCCCGACGGTAAGCAACTGGCCGTCGCCGGCGGGCTCCCTGCGCGGCTCGGCGAAATTCAAATCTGGGACGTCGCCTCGAAGAAGTTGCTGCTTTCGCACACCGTGACGTACGACACGGTCTACGGCGCGGCCTGGTCGCCCGACGGTAAGCACGTCTCCTTCGGCTGCGGCGACAACAGCGTGCGCGTGATCAATGCGGCGACCGGCGAGCAAACGCTCTTTATGGGAGGCCATAGCGATTGGGCCCTCGACACGGTGTTCAGCGCCGACGGCTCGCATCTGATCAGCGTCGGCCGCGACCGCTCGGCGAAGCTGACGGAAGTCGCCGAGCAGCGCTTCGTCGACAACATCACCTCGATCACGCCCGGCGCGCTGAAGGGGGGCCTGCAAAGCGTGGCCCGCCATCCGACACGCGATGAAATCGTGTTCGGCGGGGCCGACGGCATTCCGAAAATCTACCGCGTGCATCGTGTGACGAAGCGCGTGATCGGCGA
This sequence comes from Planctomycetota bacterium, assembly GCA_017303535.1. GTDB lineage: Bacteria > Planctomycetota > Planctomycetia > Pirellulales > PNKZ01 > PNKZ01. The sequence goes on along the minus strand of JAFLCO010000080.1, from coordinate 845 downwards.
CGACGCGAACCTCATCAGCGTGTTGCCCGCGCTGGCCGGGCGCGTGTTCGGCGTCGACGTCAGCACCGACGGCAAGCTGATTGCCGCGGTGAGCAGCAGCGACGGCGTCGGCGAAATCGGCGTCTACAACTATGCCGACGACACCTCGCTGCCCGACGACATCAAGAAGATCGTCGAGAAGCGGGTGATGGATCGGACTGAAGCCGAGTCGAAGCAACTTGACGAGTATGTGAAAAAGCAAGTCAAGCAACTGGCGAAGACGACCGTGAACGAAACCGGCCTGTTCGCCGTTTCCATCTCGCCCGACGGCAAGACCCTCGCCGCGGCCGGAGCCGACGGTCAAGTACGGCTCGTCAACACGGCCGACGGCAAGATCGTCAAACAGTTCACGCCGGTGCCGATCAGCAAGCCCACCGCCGCTCAAACGGCCGCCGCCGCGAAGCTTCAGTTCCCGGTCGCGAAGTTGGAAACCGAGACGCTGCCGGAAGGCGCAAAGGTTGAGTCGATCACTGTGACGCCCTCAACCGTCGAACTAAAGGGAGCGACCGATTACGCGCAACTGCTAGTGTCGGCCAAACTCGCCGGCGGCACGACGGCCGACGCCACGCGCATCGCGAAGATCACGGCTTCCACGCCGTCGGCCGAAGTGTTGCCCGGTGGTGTCGTGGTCGCCCGAGCCGACGGCGATGCTAAGGTCGTGATTGCGCTCGGCGACAAGCAAGCCACGGTCTCGGTGAAGGTCACCGGATGCAGTTCCGCCCAACCGGTCGATTACATCCGCGACGTGAACCCGGTGCTCAGTCGCATGGGCTGCAATCAAGGCACCTGCCACGGTGCGAAAGACG
>JAFLCO010000008.1:39457-45689 GCA_017303535.1 Planctomycetota bacterium | reverse complement strand
ACCGTCGTGATCGCCCGCACCACCAAGGGCAAGGGCGTGTCCTTCATGGAGAACCAGGTGGCCTGGCACTACCGCAGCCCCAACGACGCCCAGCTGGCCCAGGCGCTGGGGGAAATCGCCGACGCCAGGTCCAGGTCCGAAAACTCCGTCGATGGTCGAAGAACGCTAACTGACAACTGACAACTGACAACTGACGAAGACGTTTTATGTTCTCCCGCTATTTTCTTCCGATCGCCGCGATCGTTTTGTTCGCCTTCGCCGTGAACCATGTGATGAAGGCGCAGCAGCCGCAGAGCGATCCTCCGCCGCCGGCGCAACCGCCGCGGGCGCCGTATGCGCACACCGTCGCAGGGACCGGCCTCGTCGAACCGCAGACGGAGAATATCGCCGTCGGCTCGCAGGTGCCGGGCGTCGTCGTCGAGGTGTTCGTGAAGGTCAACCAAAAGGTGAAGGCCGGGCAACCGCTGTTTCGCCTCGACGATCGCGATCAGCAGGCCATGCTGAAGCTGAAAGAAGCCGAACTCGCGCAGGCCCAAGCGTCGCTCACTCGCCTGCAAAAACTGCCTCGCGACGAAGACCGGCCTGTGGCGCGGTCGAAGGTCACCGAAGCCGAGGCCCTGCTCAAAGACAGAGCCGCGCTCTACGAACGGGCCGTGCAACTGCGACAGTCGAACGCCGTCAGCCAGGAAGAAGTGGTCAGCAAAGAGCAAGCGTTCCTCGTCGCGAAGGCCGTCACCGAAAACGCCCGCGCGCAATTGGAACTGCTCGAGGCCGGCACTTGGAAGTACGATCTCGACGTCGCCCAGCAAGCCCTGGTGCAGGCCCAAGCACAGATTGATCAAGTCCGCACGAACATCGACCGCCTCACGGTCCGAGCCTTGGTCGACGGCGAAGTACTGCAACTGAACGTCCGTCCGGGCGAGTTCGTGAGCAGCATCGCCGACAAGTCGTTCATCGTCCTGGGCAACGTCGACAAGCTGCACGTGCGGGCCAGCATCGACGAATACGACATCCCCCGCTTCCGCCCCGGCGCCAAGGCCCGCGCGATGCTCAAGGGTCACGCCGACGTACAGTACGACCTCACGTTCGTCCGCGTGGAACCGTACGTCGTGCCGAAGAAATCACTGACCGGCGACAACACCGAGCGAGTCGATACCCGCGTGCTGCAGGTAATTTACTCGGTCGATCAAATGAAAGAACGACTTTACGTCGGCCAACAATTAGACGTGTTCATCGATGCAGATGAAAGCGTGGCAACAACGGCTAAATAGCTCGCAACGAAATAACGCTTGAGGCTAGTGCGCCGAATAGCTAGCAAGGTCAACGACCGGAAAGCTTGCGAACTTAGCCAGAAGCTTCTCGTCGGCGGTCAAGAGTTCGCAGTGCAACTGGTCGGCCAACGCAAGATAGAGGCAGTCGTAGACGCCTGTCCGAAATCGCAGCGACAATTCAAAAGCTTGCGCAAGCAGCGACGCCGTGGCGAAGACGGGCGGCATGGACGCCAAGGCCTCGAGCAGCAATTCGCCGGCAACATCTTCTGAGATCAATGCACGACGATGAGCTTTTGAAACAACGTGCGCCAACTCGACGACATAGATATCAGGAACAGCGAGTTCCGTACGACCGGCCAAATAGTCTTCACGAACAACGTGAGCAGCGGGGGAATCCGGCTCTGAAAACAACCATTTCAGCGCGACCGATGCATCGAGCACGTACTTCATTCTTCGCGTGCTTCCCTCAGCAACTCCAGTGAGATGGAGCGATCGAAGCGAGGACGGTCCGAAGTACGGCGACGTTCGTGCATGCGGCGCAGCACTTCCGGATCAACCGGCTTATGCTCGGCCAGCGACTTACAGACGGCTTCCAAGTCAGCCGCGATTTGCGAATTGGTGGTGCTCATATAAATATCTTCGGCGGCAACGCCTATTGAGTCAAATAAATCAACCCAACCGGGGTTCAATCCACGTAGACAAACTCGTTCAGATTAAAGAGCGCCAGGCAGAGGTCTGTGAGGCCCTGGTCATGCAACTCGACGAGTGCCGTGGCTTCCTCGGCTTCGCGTTTTGTCGGCGTGCGGCCGAGCGCGCGCGTGTAGGCTTGGCGGACTTGTCCTACGACGTCGGTTGCTGATTGGCGGACCCTTGTCGCCAGTCGCGCCGCGCAGTCTTGGGCGAACTCCGAATTCAGCAGCACCAGCGATTGCGGGGCGATCGTCGAACGGTTGCGGCGCGTGCAGCTGGCCATCGTGTCGGGCCGGTCGAAGGCCTCGAGCAGCGGCAAGCGTAAGTTGCGGCGGACGAAAAGGTAGACGCTGCGGCGGCGGTGGTCCTCTTCGTCGGCGCTGACCTTCCAATGGTCTTTGCGGATCGTGCCGAGCAGTTCTTTCGGCAGCGGCGGCATCACGCCGGGGCCGCCGTGCCGGTCGCTCAAGCTATCCGAAGCCGCTAACATCGCGTCGCGGATCGCTTCGCCGTCGAGTCGGCGGCGAGGGTAGTGCGACAAGAGCCGATTCTCCGGATCGACGGCTCGGGCCGACTTCTCATCGCCTTCAACCGCGCGCGGCAGGCTCGCTTGTCGATACACGGCCGAGGTGACGATCAGCCGATGCAACTGCTTGGCGCTCCAGCCGCCGTCGACAAACTCGCGGGCCAGCCAATCAAGCAATTCCGGATGCGTCGGCGCGTCGCCGAGGTACCCGAAGTCGTTCGACGTGCGTACCAAGCCAAAGCCGAAATGCTCCTGCCACACGCGATTGACGAACACTCTCGCCGTGAGCGGATGCGAAGGTAGCGTGATCCAATCAGCGAGCGCCGTGCGGCGGCCGTGACCATCAGAGGACCAGTCCGGTTTGGTAAACGAGGCCTGTTGAACGTTCGCCACGCGCGGGAAGCCGGGCTCCAGCGTCGGGCCGGGCCTGGTGAAATCGCCGCGCACCAGCAAATGGCTCGGCTGCGGCGGCCGCTTGCTTGCGCGGAACACGCGCCGGGTCTCGGGCTGTTGGTCGTTATCGGCGTCGTCCTCTTCCTTACGTCCCTTGGAAAGAAAATCGGAAGTTTCGAAGCAGGCCCTCAAGCGATAAAAATCGGCCTGACTGAGCGGCTCGAATTTGTGATCGTGGCACTGCGCGCAGCCGAGTTGCAAACCCAAGAGCGCGCTGCCGACGGTGCCGGTCATTTCGTTGAGCACCATGCTGCGGCGTTCGTCTTGCCGATTGAGGTCCGGCATGTCGGGCCCGCAGAGCAGGAAGCCGGTGGCCACGGCCGCGTCGCGATCGTCGGGCTTCAACTCGTCGCCGGCGAGTTGCAGCCGGAGAAACTCGTCGATCGGCAGATCGCGGTCGAGCGCCGCGATGACCCAATCGCGATAACGCCACGCCTCGGGCCGGGCGATATCGTGCTCATAGCCGTCGCTGTCGGCATAACGGGCCACGTCGAGCCAGTGCTGCGCCCAACGCTCGGCATACGCGCGCGAGGCGAGCAACCGCTCGACCACGGCTTCATAATCTTGATCCGAATGCGACTTTTCGAACGCGGCGACTTCGGCCGGCGTCGGCGGTAGCCCGGTGAGGTCGAACGTCACGCGTCGTAACAAAGCGGCGGGCGCGGCAGGCTCGGCCGGTCGCAGCTTCGCGCCTTCAAGCGCCGCCAAGATGAAGCGATCGACGGGCGTGCGACACCACGCGGCATCTTGTACCGCCGGAAGTTCCGCACGGACCGGCGTCTGATAGGCCCAATGCTCGCGATCGGAATCGGTCAGCGCAGGCTCGGTCTTCGCGGCTTCGTCGGCGATTGCAACAGCGGCGATTGCTAGGCAGGCAATACTCGCGCAAAGACGCAAAGACGCAAAGTAAGAAGATGAACTGGACATGGAATGCCGAGCGTTCACGGCAAGCTCCCCTTCTTCCTCTCTTCGTCTGTTTTGCGTCTTTGCGTCTTTGCGCGAGCTTTTGAAAAGGAGACTCATGCCAGAATCTCCGTCACCACGTTGCCGGCCACGTCGGTCAGGCGTTCCTCGCGCGAGTTGTGGGGGAACGTTAATCGTGTGTGGTCGAAGCCGAGGATGTGCAAGATCGTGGCGTGCAGGTCGTGGATGTGGACCGGCTTCTCTTGCGCGCGAAGGCCGACGGGGTCCGTCGCGCCATAGGCCAAGCCCCCCTTCACCGCGCCGCCTGCGAGAAAGACCGAGAAGCCCCACGGGTTGTGGTCGCGGCCTTTTCCCTTTTCGCTCATCGGCATCCGACCGAACTCTCCGCCCCAGATGACGAGCGTATCGTCCCACAGCCCGCGGCGTTTCAAATCTTGCAACAATGCGGCAACCGGGCGATCGGTCGCGCGACAATAGTGCGAGTGATTCTTCATCACGTCTTCGTGGGCGTCCCAGCCGTTGGTGTCGCCGCTGTAAAGCTGCACGAACCGCACCCCGCGCTCGAGCATCCGCCGGGCGAGCAAGCAACGGGTGCCGAACTCGCGCGTCGTCTTATCATCAAGACCATATAAGCTGTGGCACTCAGCCGTCTCGCGACCGATATCGACCAGCTCAGGGGCGGCGCTTTGCATCCGGTACGCCAGTTCGTAGCTGCGAATCCGCGCGGCCAGCTCGTCGTCGTTGTCGCGGGCTTCAAGATGTTCGCGATTACGGCGCGCGAGAAACTCCAGCATCTGCCGGCGACGGTTGTCGCTCGTCGATTCCGGCGGCCGCAGGTGCAAGATCGGATTGGTGCCTGCACGCACGGGCGTTCCCTGATGCGCGGCAGGCAAGAAGCCTGCGCCCCAGGCGGGCGGGCCCCCTTTCAAACCGCCGCCCGGATCGGGCATGACGATGAACGCCGGCATGTCGCGATTCTCGCTCCCCAGGCCGTAGCTGATCCAGCTCCCCAGACTCGGCTTGCCCATCAGGATGCTGCCGGTGTTCATCTGATACACCGACTGCGGATGGTTCACGCTGTCGCCATGGCAGGAGCGAATCACGCAGAGGTCATCCGCGCAGCCGGCGATGTGCGGCAGGAAGTCGCTGATCTCCAGGCCCGACTCGCCGCGCGGGCGAAACTTCGCCAGCGGCCCGAGCAGCGGGTTCGACCCGACCTTGCGGCGTGTCATGACCATGCCGAACTCTTCCGGCAACGGTTGACCGGCGAGATGTGCAAGCTCCGGCTTCGGGTCGAGCAGGTCGACGTGACTCGGCCCGCCGTGCATGAAGAGATAGATGACGCGTTTGGCCCGCGGCAGAAAGTGCGGACCTTGCGGACCGCCGGCGCCGGCCGAACTCGCACGGCCGTCGTCGGCGAGCATCGTCGCCAAGGCCACGGCCCCAAAACCGCCGCCGGCCTCTTGCAACCAAGCTCGGCGCGACAAAGCGCGCGGCGCAGCGATTGACACAGTGCGATCGAGGGGCATGGCGTGCAACCTCGGGGCGGGACGAGCGGGCGGAAACAATCGGCGAGTGCCGAACTATGGTAGCCGAGGCCGGCGAGGAATGCCAAATTCCCGAGTGGAAACGGTCGCTGTCCGATGATTGCGAGCCAAACTCTCGTTTTACGACCTGCGCAATTGGCACTCCGCCGCCGAGAATCGTAAGCTGGCCGCCGGCGCGCTAATGTTGTTTCTCGACCAATAACTATCCGGCAATCTCGGCACCTGGGCAATCTCGTGGATCAGCAGCAAATCGCCGAACAGAATCGACGCCGACTCAAAATTCTGGCGACGGCGTTCGTCGCGTCATGCCTGATCATTGCGTCATACTACTTGCTCTTAGCGGCCGGCGCGAGCGTCTGTGTTTTCGCGATGTTCGCACCCGGTTGGTATCCCTGGGTAGCCCGCAAGTGGCCGCGCGATGTCTTTCATCGGGCAAGTATCGTTTGCTTCGTTGTGATACCGCTGCTGATTCTCTTTGCCGTATTTACTTATTTGCAGATGCACGGCCGAGAAATCTGGGGTTTGGGCGTGTGGGGCTTCCTTTGGAGCGTCTGGGCCGCGATTTCCATCGGAATAGCTTCGTTCTTACGTCGGGACGATCCCGACCTTGCGGCGCCCCAGGCGGCCCCACCCACGGAGCAACAGACAGACGAGGCCCCGCGATGAATGCTCACGCCGTCCCGCCTTTAGGTTTGCCCCACGGCTCGCGCCGGAGGATGGACGGGCTCCCGTTAATGCAGAGGCTCCCAGATTGTCGGGAGCAAACATCGCCACCAATAGCTAATGAAGTGTTCTGAGTGCGGAACCATCACAAACATTAC
>JAFLCO010000008.1:0-39447 GCA_017303535.1 Planctomycetota bacterium | reverse complement strand
GACCGTAGTCGCCCACAGCCCGTAGCGTGAACGAATTCCGCCGGTATAGATACCAGAGAGCGCCAGGATAGGCGTTAACAGGAAGTACGGGTAAGTCTGTATTGCGGCACCGAAAAAGTCGCCGTCTCGCATACCGTACTGGTGCGAGAGATGGCCGGCATAGCTTACCAGCGACGCCGTTGCCAAAGTGCAGCAGATTGTCGGTTCGATCGAATGGCGGGTTGAGGGCATGCCTTCGATCTTTACCGACTAGGTAGTTTAAGCAACGAAAATAGCTGTTCCGATCCGAATTGCCCTAGTTGCGTCGACCACCGCATCGCCAAGAAGTGGGAATCGATTCTTAATCAGGTATTAAATTTCCGGCTGACAGCCGGCATTTCCTTGCATTCGTGTTCGGCAAGCGCAAAATCGCACGTGCGCGCAACGGTCGCAGCGACACCGAATAGCACCGGTCGTCGGCGATGCGGCCCGCTTCTCTTCTCTTTGCGCCCTCTATCTCTTTGTGCGGAGCTTTCCTATGCCCGGCGTCGACGAAAAACCTCTCGGTGAAAACACGGCCAAGTTCTTGGACGACGTCAAGAAAGGAAAGTCGCGAAGCTTTCTTTTGGTCTGCAAAGGCCCGAAGGTCGTGTTTCTTTCGGTGAAGAAGAAGCCGGTCAAAAAGAATGAGCTGAACGACGCGAAGAAAGACGGCTTCAAGGGAGACCCGTACTTCGGCGTGATCACGGGCAAGGGCATGGACCTCGTGTTCAACCTCGCGCAGGCCGACGGTTACGACAAGCCGCCGGTGAAAGAAGTGGTACTGCGCGACTTCTTGGAAGAACATGCCGGACTGAAGTGCAAGCCGACGTTTCAGGTCGTGCCGGAGTCGCCGGCGATTCCGTTCGACGACGATGATCTGCAGAACCCGCACGTCGCGCGGTTTATGAAGTTGGAAGAGCCGATCGCGCTCTACGTCGAGAACCCGGCGAATCAGGCGCAGATCCAGACGCTGACGACATTGATCAAGGAAACCCGCTTGCTGCTGCAAGGGGGCGACTTCGTCGAAGGCGCGAAGAAGATCGACGAGATCGAACGGATCGTGAAGAGCAACAGCCCGAACACGGCCGCTGATCCCGGGCCGTCGGCGGCCGAACTTGCGATGACGTTCGCCGGCCGACTGAAGGTGCTCAAGCCGGATATCGACAAGGTGTTGGCCGCCGACTTAGCGTCGACGCAGCAATTGAAAACGCTCGTCGCCGAAGCAGGCACGGCCGGCCGCGATAAGAAATTCGCACACGGCTTGGGCGTGTTGGACCAGATCGAGCCGCTGCTCAAGCAGGCGGTCAAGGAACTCGAGCAACGCGGCCCGACGACGGAAGACCCGGGCGCCGCGTTCAACAATCGCTTGAAGACGCTGCTGCCGAAGATCAAAGAAGCGGTCTCGCGCGGCGTGAACTCCGCCCAGCAAATCCAGCAGCTCGCGGGCGAGGCGGGCAACGCGGCCAAGCAAAAGCAGTTTGCGCAAGCCCATCCGTTGCTGGATCAGGTCGAAGCGCTGCTCGGCCAATTGGGCGACGACTCGCGGACGCTGCATCCGCAGTTTGCCCAAAAGTGGGAAGAAGCGAAGACCGGCTGGGGCGACGCGATCGACGTCGTGAACGCTCAATTCGAGAAACTGCGCGTGGCGCTGATCAACGAAGAAGACGAGGAGCTGAAGCGGATCGCCGAATTCAGCCTCAACGCCGTGACGGGCGACCACCGCGTGCCGCTGCAGGCCGCGATTCTCGACGTCGACAGGGCCGCCGCCGACAAGAAGACCGGGCCGATCAACAAAGCGCGAACTCTGATCGAAGAGTTCCGCGACCACATCGATACCGACGACCAAGTCGAAGCCTGCGACGACAACCCGTTCGAGGTGAAGGTGACGATCCGCGAGACGCTGGAACCGGCGCTGAAGAAGATGGACCAAGTGCTGGCCACGGCGTTTGGGCCGTAATTCGCCGAGCCGAGGTTCGCCGCGCCGCCGTTCGTCCGATTTATGAGCACATTCGATTTTCGGGAAGATAAGCCATGAGCAAGACCGCCAAGATCAAAAAGTTCAAATACGCGTTTCTGAAGCCGAAGCAAACGAGAAAGGATCTCGTAAAGACCAAGACCGACATTGAAAAAGCGATTAAGTCGCTGAAGAAAGGGAGCGACGACGACGTCGAAAAGAAGCTTAAGCAAGCCGTCGATGATCTCACCTATATCGACGAAGACTACATGAAGGAACTCATTCAATACAAGCTCGTGAAGCATTGGGACGAACCGGAAGAACTCAAATTCTGGATGACCAAATGCAGCAAGCCGGAGACGAACGTCGAGGTCGTTAAGAAAATCCTGTCGGACAAGCCCAACAAGGACATGGTCGTTGATTGCTGGAAGAAGATGCGCGGGCAGCACGAAATCGCCGATCTCTGTTACGACCTGTTCCCGGACGAGGTCGAAGAAGAGATCGTAAAGGTGATGCTTGAAGGGAAGAACGCGCACATGCCGAAAGACCGCGAGTCGAAACTTGCGCGACGCATTTTTGAAGAAGGCAACGGCGACAAGCTCAACAGCTACTACAAGTCGGGCCTCGCCCCCGAAGACCTGCAGGCGATGGCGAAGAAAAAGCCGAGCGAGTTCATCAAGACGTTCGTTCAAGGCCAGTCGGTCGATGCGAAGACGAAGATTCTCAGCGATCCGAAACTTCGCGAGTCGCTGAAGGCCGGCGGGCCCGAATGGACGGAACTGGCGAAAACCACGCCGCTGCTGCCGTTTCTCGAGAAAGCCAAGTTGCGCGAGCGTCCGGCGCCCAACAAAGAGGCCTCGGTCATCGACTCCTTATTCGCCGAAGTTCTCGCTCCCGACGGAACGCTAGGACTGACCTACTACACGAATTCGCTTACGCCCGTGCCCAACATGTTGGCATCGACGAAGGACGACCAAGTCAAGGCGGTGAAAGAACGCAAGGAGGGAATCGCCAAGGCGATCGAGTCGGAAAAAGAGCTGAAGAAGAAAAAAGGGGATACCACGCCCGTCGACACCGACCAATTGGATCGCCATCCCGACGGCCCGGGCACTCAGTGCGACGTGCTCGTCAGCCTGATGACGACGCTCATCGGCTCGACCCTCGGTCCCGACGTGAAGTGCAAGCACAAAGTCTTCAAAGGCATGGTGCTCACCGACAAGATGTCGAAGTTCCCCGGCGGTCTGCTGTCGTCGAGCTTCGGCGGCAACGTTTTCGACGACTCCGACACGCTCACCGGCCAAGTGCTCTTCACCGGCGGCGCCGACGACGGCGTTTCCAACGCGCACACGATTTTGGAAGTGAACGGCATGCAGTACGACGCCGTGCTCGGGACCTCGGGCAAAGACCTGAGCCATACGGTCGTCGACGAGTACCCGGCTTGGGACAAGACGAACTACCTGTCTTTGGACGGCAAGCCGATCCGCGTTTCAAAGTCGACGAAGACCGCGTATTGGATCATCAACGAGCCGGGCCTGAAGGCCGCGCCGAATAAACACGGCTTCGGCACGGCTTATCGGATGACGGACAAACCTGAGAAGTACATCAAGGCGAAAGACAGCATTCCGACCGGCGAAGCCACGGATTCCGGAGCGGAACCCGAGACCAAACCCAAGAAAAAGGAAGTGGGATCGGAAGAGGGGCACTCAACGTCGAAGTAGTTCGACAGGCGGCGATCCGCGGCGGCAAAACGCCGACAGAATGCAAAGTTGAAGCGGGCGGCGGGATCAACTCCGCCGCCCGCTTGTTTTGCGCCGAGAGACGGGCTTCGGACAGGGCCGCGGACCAGATGATTACGACTTCTTCTCCGTCGCTTCTTTGACCTTCTCCTTCACCGCCGCGCGGATCAGATCCCGGATCGGGCCGGGGATCGCGTCGAATTCGGCGCGGCTGAGTTGTTTGTTCGAGTCCGTGTCGAACACGCCGAGTTGCGTCTCGAATTGCTTCGGGATGCGGAAGCCGCGGTTTAAGACCTCTTCCACGATCTCGTCGCGCGTGATTGCTTCGACGGCGCCGGCCGTCTCCGGCTCCATCAGATCTTTCGCTTCTACGCCGCCGGCCAAGGCCGCGCCCCAGCGAGCCGCCTTCATGTTGGCGATCTTCATCAGGTCGGCCCGCGTGTCGGTGAACAGCAAGAAGCTGCAGATGCACATTTCGTCGGTCGTCTCTTCGCCCCAGGTCACGAGCTTCGGCGGCGAGCTGGGGTTGTGCGGATTGTCTTCCGAGTTGTCGTACGTCGCCTCGATGTGAATCACGGAACCTTGCGGCAGCTTCACCGGCGCGGAATAGCCGTAGCCGAGTTGCCAGTTGAAGTCCCAATCTTTGATCCAGATCAGCGGGATCGTTTCGCCCTTCGGCGTGGCGGCCGTGATCTTCATTTGCCGGCCGAGCAAGTGCATGTGCGGGCCCAGGCCGAGCAGGTAAACGTCGGCGGCCATCGGTTCGCTCTTGGCCGTGATCTTGTACGCCTTCTCGCCCGGCGGAATGGCGATCTTCGTGTTCATCAGGGCCAAGCCGCCGACGAGCGTCGTCGCCGGCTCCTTGGTGAAGTAGATGCCGACCTTCGAGCGGTCGCGCTGCGGCTTGCCGTTGGGGTGATAGTGAATCTGCAGCACCATGTCGCTGCCGTGCCGGAGAAACTTCCCCATGCCCTTCGGGAGCTTGCGCGGATTGGAACCCGGCGCCCAACTGCCGAGCCCGCCCGTCGGCAAGATGCCCGGTCCGCCGAAGCTGCGATAACCTTGCTCGTCGGGCGAGGCCGCATCTTTGGCCCGCGCGGCGCCGTTGCCGTCGAGGAACATGATCGCGTGATGGACGACGCTGCGATTGCCCGGCCGAAACTCGGCGACGGCCACGGTGCGATGTTCGGTCGTCGGAATCGGCAACACGAAGCATTGATAAATGTCCGGGCCGTCGGCCGGCACTTCAAACTCCTCGGGCATCTCGAGCACGAGGTCCGGCTCGCCGTTTTGCCAGCCATCGACGAACTTCGGCGGCGCGGGCAGGTCGGCCTTGTTACCTTCCGGCGCACCGGCGGCCGCCCATTGCTTCAAGGTCGCCAAATCGGCTTCGCTCAGCGTGCGCGAGTCGTGGAAGTTGCCGAAGTTCGGCTCGGCCTTCCACGGCGGCATGCGGCGATCGCCGGTCACTTCGACCAAGAAGTCGGCCCGCTTGGCGGCGTCTTCATAGGTGAGCAACGAAAACGGCCCGACCTCGCCCGGCCGATGGCAACCGGCGCAATTCTTCCACAAGATCGGAGCGACGTGCTTTGAATAAGTCGGCGCCTCGCCGGCGGTCGAAGAAGGTGCGGCGGCCAAGAGTGCGGAAGCGACGAAGCCAACAAGCGACAACATGGACGGATTCCTGAGGACGAACGAGAGCGGCAGGTGCGACGATTCTACCCCGGCCGATCATAGCCGGTTTCGAAATCCCGGCCGATGCGGCTTTTCCGCGACGAATGCGAGGTCATCCATGTCGCGATGCTAGCTCTTCAATTTCGCCGCGACTTCCGCGAGTTTCCGCCCGATCGCTCGCACCCCCTCCTGCTTTTTGGGGTCTTTCAGCGAGCCGTCGTCGTTAAACGCGTCGCCGGCTTGCGGCACGGCGATCTGATCGGGCAGCACCGTGATCTGAATGTTCCCCAAGATGCTGCGAAGCGTCACCAGCCCGCGGAGGCCGCCGAGCGCACCGGGCGAAGCCGCGATGATCGCCGCCGTTTTGCCGGCCAGCGCCTTGAGGCCCGGCTCACCTGGTTCGGTCACGCGCGAGACCCAATCGATCGTGTTCTTCAAGAGCGGCGTTATGGAGCTGTTGTACTCCGGCGACGCAATCAAGAGCCCGTCATGCTCCAGAAACAGTTGCTTCAACTTCCGCCCCGCCTCGGGCATGCCGGACGTTGCTTCTAGGTCCTGATCAAAAATCGGCAGCGGAAAGTCATTTAGCTCAATGAGCGTCACTTCCGCCCCCGCGGCACGCGCTCCTTCGACGGCGATGCGGACGAGTTTCTTGTTGAACGAGTCTTTGCGGAGACTTCCGGCGAAGGCGAGGATTTTGGACGGCATTTCGACTACTCCGGGAAACTGTAGGGAACGCCCTCCGTGGCGTTCCGAGCACAAGGCAAATCACGGAACGCCACGGAGGGCGTTCCCTACAGCGCAACATCGTACTGCGGGCGCTCGTTGATCGTCGATCCGCCCCACGCATAGTTTTGTCAACAAATTCTCATCGCCCCCTAACATGCGGCGGCCCGGGCGGCTGCTAGATTCGCAAGGATGAAAGCCGCCGCGTTCGCTAACCGCCCTGCCCGTTCGAAGTCCGCCGCCGCGCCGCGACCGGCGACCGTCGACGCCGCCGGCTTCACGACCAGCCCTTGGTTTCGCTACGGCCGGTGGGCTCTGTTGGTCGCGGCCGTCTGCGTCATCTACGCCCCGGCGATCGACGGCGCGCTGATCTGGGACGATCACGGCATCTACATTTCCGCGAACGAATTGCTTCGCCAACCCGACGGCATCTATCGTGCCTGGTTCACGAACGACCCGCCCGACTATTACCCGCTGACCTACACGCACTTCTGGCTCATTCATAGCCTCGTCGGCGAGCAAACGCCCCTGTATCACGTCGCCAACGTGGTGCTGCATCTCGCGACCGTCGGCATGCTCTACGCCCTGCTGCGCCGCCTCCGGGCGCCGTATCCGTACTTCGTCGTGCTGCTCTTCGCCGTGCATCCGCTGCAGCTAGAGACGGTCGCCTGGATCTCGCAGGCCAAGACGTTGCTCGGCACGCTCTTCGGATTCGCCGCCGCCTACGACTATCTCGGCGCTCGCGACGGCCGGTCGAAGGCCGCACGCTGGCGCGGCCCGCTCTGGTTTTTTCTCGGGCTGGCCGGCAAACCGGTGCTAATCACGCTGCCGCCGCTGTTGGTACTTTTCGAATGGTTTCACGGCGAACGCAACTTGCGCACGATCGCGCGGCGAACTTGGCCGTACTTCGCGTCGTCGCTGGTGCTGGGCGTCGTCGGCATCATCTACCAACAGAAACTCATCGGCGGTCTCGACGTTCGCAACCAAGACTTGGCCCAGCGCTTGGCCTCGCTCGGCTGGGCCGCCTGGTTCTACGTCCTGCAAACCTTCCGCGTCGACTCGCTGAACTTCGTCTACCCGCGCTGGCAGGTCGATGCGACGAGCCTCGTCAGTTGGCTGCCGAACCTTGCGGCGCTGGGGCTCTTGTGGGGAACGTGGCGCTATCGCAACCGGCTCGGCTGGATTCCTTTCGCCGCTTGGACGACGTACCTCGTCACAATGTTTCCGTCGCTCGGCTTGGCCGACGTCTTCTACTGGCGCTATTCGTACGTCGGCGATCACTACGTGTACCAATCGCTCCCCGCGCTGTTGGTGTTTGTGGCGTGGTGCGGCGAGCGGCTGGTCGCTCGCTTGCCGAACCTTCGCGCCGTCGTGGCGGTCGTCGCCGGCGCGGCGGTCGCCGCTTCAAGCTATTTTGCGTGGGCCCGCGCGCCCCTTTATCAGAAGGAAGAACTGATCTGGCTCGACACCCTGGCTCAGCATCCCGACGCCTTCCTGGCCCTGAGCAATCTCGGCGGCATCCGCGACGGGCAAGGGCGAACCGTCGAGTCGCTGCAGCTGATGGATCGCGCGTTGGAAATTGAGCCGCAGTTTTACGAAGCCTGGGTTCGCAAAGGAGACGTGCTCGCCGAACGCGAAGATTGGCACGGCGCTCTGGAATGCTATCGCCGCGGCCATGCGCTCGCGCCGCGTATCGCCAACGAATGGTATCGTTCGCTGCTTGGCGAAGCGCAGGCCCTGCACCACCTCGGCGAGGCGGGCGCGGAAGCGAAGTTGCGCGAGTTCGAAGGGCTGCTGCTCGACCACGCGTTCGACGCCGACAGTCAAGTCGCGGCGTTGCTCTGCCGCAGCCGCATCTACTTGTGGAGCGCTGCTCGCCGACGCGGCGACACGGCGCAGCAGGGCCGGCTCGATTTGCAGATCGATCAAGCCACGGCCCTGTCCGCAGACGTGCGGCTTGAAGCGGCCCACGCCTGGTACGAAGTCGACGAGATCGGCCGCTCGCTGAAAGTGTGGGAACAAGTCCTGCGCGACAAGCCGAACGACGCCGAACGCTTGGCCGACGCCGGTCTCACGGCCTTGCGCGGCGGCGACGCTCGCCGCGCCGTCGAACTTCTCGAGCGAGCCGGCCAACTGGAACCGGGCCGAATCTCCGTGCATTCTAACTTGGGCGTCGCGCGGATGACGCTCGGCGAAGTCGACGCCGCCCTGCCCCACTTCCGTAAGGCCGCGGAATTGG
Organism: Planctomycetota bacterium; assembly: GCA_017303535.1. Taxonomy (GTDB): domain Bacteria; phylum Planctomycetota; class Planctomycetia; order Pirellulales; family PNKZ01; genus PNKZ01. Next base: position 31,097 of record JAFLCO010000008.1, on the reverse strand, counting down.
CTCCCGACGACGCGCGGATGCACGCCAACTTGGCGCTGGCCACGTCGCTGGCCAAGCGGCATGACGAAGCGGCGCAGGCCTATCGCCGCGTGCTGGAATTGGAACCGGACAACTTCGCCGCCCGCCGCGACTTAGCGTGGCTCTTGGCGACGAGTTCGCTCGCCGGTCCGCAAACGGCCGCCGAAGCGCTGCAGTTGGCTCAGCAAGCTTGCGAGCAAACGAACAACTCGCATCCCGCCGCACTCGATGCCTTAGGCGCGGCGCTCGCGCTGGCCGGACGATTTGAGGAAGCCGCGGCCACCGCCGAGCAGGCCGCCGCCGCAGCCGCCGCGGCGGGAGCAACCGCCGAAGAGCAACAACCGCTCGCCGCCCGCGCGGCCCTCTATCGCCAAGGCCGTGTGTATCGCGAGCCGTAAAAGTCCGGGGTCGCGTTGCGGTAAAGCGACGATCGCAGACGGCAGGCGTAAAGCCCGCCGCTCGCTCGGAAACCTAAACTTCCAGCGTCACTTTGCGTTTGTCGACCGCGCCGGCGCCGGGGCCGTTGGCGATGATCATCACCATCGCGCCGAGGATAGCGACGTTCTTCATCGCGTGGATCATCTGCTGTTCAAACTCGGGGGAGTCCGTCGGCAGTTTCCAGAAGGCGTGGAAGTAGAACGTCGCCGCGCCGAGAAAGAGGGCCAGCAGCAGCGCGCCGAGTCGCGCCCAAAAGCCCAAGAGTACGCTCACGCCGCCGATGAACATGAAGGCGACCGCGACGATGTGGGCGATCTTCGGTTCGGGTACCCCTTGAGCCGCGACGGCCTCGGTGATGCCGTTGAACTTTTGCACGTGGTTAAGGGCCGAAGCCAAGAAGATTGCGACCAGAAGCGCTCGACCGACGAACGACAACAACGCTTGAATGAACCGCATCGCGCAAACTCCTGGTGCTGAAGGTCGGGCTTTCGACGGCCGCCGCCTGACGGCAGCAAACGGCGAACCGAAGTCCGTCGCCGCTTGTCGAACGTGAGGGCCCGAGGGATAAACGTAGCAGACTCTCGGTATTTTGAGGAAGAACAATGTCGGACCGCACGGCCGCTTGGGACGCGAAACTGTACGACGATCGCCACGCCTTCGTCTGGCAGAGCGGCGCGTCGCTGGTCGAATTGCTCGCGCCCCAACCAGGCCAGCGCGTGCTCGACATCGGTTGCGGCACCGGTCATCTGTCGGCCGAGATCGCCGCGGCGGGCGCCGAAGTCGTCGGCATCGACAGTTCGCCGGAGATGATCGACAAGGCTCGCGCGACGCATGCAGGCGTTACGTTCGAGGTGGCCGACGTTCGCGAGTATCGGACGGCCGAGCCGTTTGATGCCCTGTTCTCCAACGCCGTGCTGCATTGGGTACGTCCGCCGGAAGCCGCCGTGCAAACCATGCGCGAGGCGCTCAAGCCGGGCGGGCGGATGGTCGTGGAGTTCGGCGGGCGCGGAAACGTCGGCCAGATCGTGGCGGCGCTGCGAAAGCTGCAGCCCGAGTTTTGCCCGACGGCCACGGTGCCCGACTGGTACTTCCCAAGTGTCGCGGAATACACGAGCCTGCTGGAAGCCGGCGGCTTGGAAACTCGCACGGCCTGGCTCTTCGATCGGCCGACGCCGCTCAAACACGAAGACGGCGTGCGACATTGGGTGCGCATGTTTGCGCCGGAAGTGACGCAGATGCCGAGCGAACGGCAGGAAGAGTTCTTCGCGCGGCTGGAAGACGAACTTCGCCCGCAGCTCTATCGCGACGGGCAGTGGCTGGCCGACTATCGCCGGCTGCGCGTCGTCGCCGTTAAGACTTGAACGAAGAAAATAAAAGGGGCCTCCGACGGCCCTTTTCCGCAGTGGCAAAGCCGAACAACTAGGGGCAAGTTAGTCGCTCGACCGAAAATTCGTCGGAGGCCCCACGGGCCAGTCATGGTTTGTGAGAACGGTCGTCTCGCGTACCACGCTGGTTATGTAATGCAGGGCCTGTACCGAGCGACGCATTATGACAAAAGTCGTGTTGCAACTCGTGTCGCCATTTCGCATTGCGTCGCGAATCTCATATTGGTCAACGAAAGGTCGCGGGAAACAAAGGCCGGCAGGTTGCTCGATTTTGCCCCGGCCCGACGTCAGGATCGTACGTTTCTCTCGAATTGAGACTTGGCTCCAAGTCGGCACAGGCGTCTTCATCTCATTTCAAGACGCGGCTATTGCATCCCTTTGTGTAGCAAGTTGTTAGAACGACGTTAGCGGTGGTTATCAGCGTCGCCCGAGAGCGATATATTCGGTCGCAGCCGACCGGCTTTGCACTTCGACGGCGGCCATCCGATCCTTTGTTCTGAGGTCGTTCGTTGCCAAACCTTCCCGCTCAAGTCGGTCCGTACGAAGTCGGGCCCGGTCGTCCGCTGCTGCTTGTGGCAGGGCCGTGCGTGTTGGAAACCGAGGAACTCGCGCTCGAGATCGCCGGTCACTTGGCCAACGTCGCTCGTCGCCACGGCGTATCGCTGGTGTTCAAAGCCTCGTTCGACAAAGCCAATCGCACGAGCGGCGATTCGTTTCGCGGTCTCGGGCTCGATGCCGGCCTGGCGATGCTCGATCGCGTGCGGCAAGCGACCGGCCTCCCGGTGACGACCGACATTCACGAGGCCGCTCAAGCCGCGCCGGCCGCCGAGGTTTGCGACGTGCTGCAGATTCCGGCGTTTCTGGCGCGCCAAACCGACCTGCTTGCGGCGGCCGCGGCCACCGGTCGGGCCGTGCATGTCAAGAAAGGGCAGTTCATGGCACCGACCGACATGCGGCACGTGGTCGCCAAGCTCGAGTCGTCCGGCTGCCGTAATATTCTCTTGTGCGAACGGGGAACCTTCTTCGGCTACGGCCGGCTCGTGAACGACTTCTCGTCGCTCGGCATCATGCGCTCGCTCGGCGTGCCCGTGGTGTTCGACGCCACGCATAGCGTGCAGCAACCGAGCGGCTTGGGAAGTACGACGGGCGGCAACCGGGCCATGGTCGAACCGCTCGCGCGGGCCGCAATCGCCGTCGGTTGCGACGGTTTGTTTTTTGAAACTCACCCGGAGCCCGACCGCTCGCCGAGCGACGGGCCGAATATGGTCCCGCTCGCGCAATTCGAAGCGATGCTCGAGCGGCTGTTAATCCTACGACGTTGCGTGGAGCAGTTCGGTGTTTGAACGAAACGGTCTGTTGTCGATGCCGCTCGGTTGCGTACGCGCGTGGCTCGCTGCGGTGTGTTGCTTCATGGTCGGCTGCAACGATCGGGGCGGCTCGACTTCGCTGAACGTGCAGAACGAAGTCGCCCAAAAATCGCAGCGTGAGGAACTCGGTCGCCAGCTGCTCTCCAGCGGCGCCGACATGTTAAATAACCTCGACCACTTCGTCGAAGGCGGCAGCGACTTCCGCGAAACTTCCACGGAAGAAGCGGTCAAGCAAACCGTGCGGCGATTGAACGAAGGCCTTGCGCTGTTGGCGGCCGACGGTAAGCAGAAAGTTGAACTCACGCCGGACGACGGCAAGATTCTTCGCGAAGCCGTCTGGCTGCGCGACGCGGCTCGCTTTGCCGTGGGGGACGCGACCGATCCGCTGGAACGTGCGCGACGCTTGTTCGATTGGACGGTTCGCAATATTCAACTGGTGCCCGACGACGCCTCGGCCGACGAGCGGCTGCCGCTGCTGCCGTGGCATGTGTTGATCTACGGTCGCGGCACGGCCTTGGATCGGGCCTGGGTATTTCAACTTTTGGCCCGTCAGCAAGGTCTCGATGTTGCGCTGCTGGTGCCCGGCGCGGTGAGCGACGCCGATCTGAAATCGGCCGCCGGCCCGAAGATCTGGACGGCCGCGCTGGTCGTCGCCGGCGACGGTGCCACGGCTCCGAAGTCGTATCTCTTCGATCCGACCTGGGGCGTACCGATCCCGGCCGGCAAAGAGGGCGTCGCCACGTTGGAAGCGGTAGCGGCCGACGACAAGCTGCTCCGGGCGCTGGACATCGACGCCGAACACCCCTACCCCGTGAAGGCGGTCGACCTCCAAAAGGTGACGGCACTGTTCGACGCGTCGGCGTGCTACAAGTCGTCGGCGTTCGCCGAACTTGAGGCGATGCTCGTGACCACGGACAAGATGGTGCTTTCGATCGACGACAAGTCTTTGGCGGCGAAGTTTGCAAAGGGAAAGCAGGTCGACGCCGTCAAGCCGTGGCCGCTGCGTGATCTGCGGTTCGAGGCCACGCGTGAGAAGTCGACCTATGAAGCGCTGAGCAAGCGGTTGCTCGCCTTCAGCCGCCGCCCGCGCAACTTAGAAACCGGGCGGATCATGGGTACGCCGCCGCTCTGGCGAGCCCGGGTTCGTCATGTCTCCGGTAAGTATTACGAGAACATGGAAGAGACCGACCCGAGCTTGCGAAAGCTCATGATCTACAGCTGGTACCAAGTCGCGCGACTGGCCGAGAGTGATTTGGAAAGCCTCGGTTTGCCAACGCTCGACTGGGAGCAGTTGCACCGTATGAAGCAACACGCGACCTACTGGCTGGGCCTCGTCGCGTACGACATGGCCAACTACGAAGCGGCCGCGACGTACTTCGAAATGGTGCTTAAAGACAAGGCCAACGGCGGGTGGACGGCCGGCGCCCGCTACAACTTAGGCCGCACGTACGAAGCTCAAGCTGCGGCGACGAAAGACGCGAAAGAGCGGGACGCCGCAGGCGATAAAGCCGTGAAGACGTATCGAGCGACGTATCTCGACTTGCCGCCGGACGTTGCTTGTTTGTATCGCGCGCATCAGCTCGATCTGCGGCAAGCCGCCGCTAAGTAGAGCGGCGGGGCTATTGCCGTCGGGAGCTTCGGCGGCGCGGCGTTTGCACCTCTTCGTCGACCGTCGGCGGCTGCGACATGCGATCGCGTCGCCGCGACGAAAACACGACGTCGGCTGCAGAGGTTCACATGCAACGCCAAGATCAACAGCGGTATCGGGGTCGTTTGGAAGCCATGGCCTTGCGAATGCGACCGGAGGTGGAATCGGTGGCCGAGCAAGCACGCTCCCCCAGCGGCGGACAAGCCGGCGGCGAACTGACCAACGCCCCCATGCACTTGGCCGATATGGGAACCGAAGAGTATCTGCACGGCATGAACGCGCTGCTCTTGGAAAACGGCGAGCACCTGATTAACGAAGTGCGTGCGGCCTTGGAGCGGATCAACAACGATCTCTACGGCGCGTGCGAGTATTGCGGGAAGCAGATCCCCGACGAGCGTTTAGAAGCGATCCCTTACGCGCGCTATTGCGTGACTTGCGCGGCGGCACAAGCGTCGGAAGTCGCCGCCGACTTCAACGCCGGCCGCCCGCGCGGGCCGCAAGATACGCTGGCTCCGGAAGGCGATATGAACGAAACTCGGCGCTACGCCAACTCCAATGAATGGGAGCCGGATCCCGCGCCGCGCGGCGTACGCGGCGACCAACATGCCGCAGGGACGGCCAGCGGCGGAACGGCGCTCGGCGGATTGGCCGGCAGCAACGAGGGGCGCGGCGATCCGGACGTCACCGACCTCGACGAAGCGATGGGGAGCGGTAACTTCGACGCCCGCGATGCGCGGGATGCCGATGCGGCCGACGAACCGCAAGCCGGGCGCTCGGGCGGAGCGGTCGGCGGCACGCCGGCGGGGAAACGCTCGAAGCCGCGGTAGGTGATAAGGAGCGCGGCTTGTTATTCGGCCCCCTCATCCGCGGCTTCGCCGCACCTTCTCCCACGAGGGGAGAAGGGATTATTCGCTACGATTATTCCCTACAGAGAGTTGCGCTTCAGGCACAGTTGGGCTCGGCGATCGAGCGGGCAGCTGACCGCGCGGCCGACGATCGTAAAGCCGTGGGTCGTGAAGATCTCGTCGAGCGCGGCGGCGTCCAAACCGTCGTATCCGCTGTCGAGCAGAGCCAAACCTTCGGGTTTCAGCACGCGCGCACACTCACGAGCCAACCGCAGCGCATCGGCCGGCGCAAAGTGGCAACCGACGGCGCCGCAGGCATTGATCAAATCAATCGACGACGAAGCGACGCGGGCTCCTCGCACATCGCGAAATTCATCGAGCACGCTTTGCGCTCGGAAGGTGACCGCGGCGGGCGCCCCGTCGATCGTCGTGTAGCGGGCGCGACGGGCGTCGTCGACGAATCGCCGGTTGTACTCCAAACCGAGAATCTGCGAACCGCGCGGAGCGTAGCAGGCCAGCACGGCCGTCGATTCACCGATGCCGCAGCAAAGGTCGACGGCCCGAACCGGTGTGGCGGGCATACGGCCGGAAAGGTTTCGCGGGATTGTGCGCCAGTTGGCCCAGGCCTGCTTGCGATTGATGTCCGCGAATTCGGCGACGGTCATCGCCTCGTACGCCGCGCAGGCTTTGTCGTTCGTGGCGGTGCGAAAGTCGATTCGCCGCACGTGCCGCAGCCACGTTTCGCGGACCAGCGCTTTGCAGCACATGCCGAAAGCCGACATCCGCGGCCCGCGCTCCGCGGCAACTTGCCGAATGGTTCGCTCGCTAAAACGAAGCGTGCCGGGAGAAACGCCCCCTCGTGAGTACGACTTGGGCAATACGGCGGCCGGTCGACCGGCATGGGTCCGCGGCATCCAGGCGAGTTCGGGCAAGACGTCGGCGATCATCGGAGTTTAACGAGGTCGGCTCGAAGGCGCTGAAAAAATTCTGCCATGTTTGCGCGGACGGTGCAAACTTCGGACCGCGGGCAGCACCTCGGTGCCTTAATAGCCGACATTTCCGGCTGGAAAAGTCGACAAAAAAACCCGGGCGACGCGTCGTGCGTCGCCCGGGTTCGGGAGCCTGGCCGGGAATCACGCAGGCTAGTTCTTGTTCATCGACCAGTATTCCGAAAGGTGGTCGTTCAGGCTGACGACGTCGTCTTCATGGAACGCGATGATGCCGACCATGCGGGCCGCATCCAATGGGTTCGTGGCGGCGTCGGTCAGTTGAAACACCACGCCGTAGCGGGCGTAGGCCAAGTGCGGAGCGCCATCTTCGTGATCGCCGAAGTGAACCGGCGCTTCTTGCAGCGACTTGCCTTGCATCGAAGTCCGCGACCCGACGCCGAACACGGCGTACGACGCCGTTAGCGGCGCGCCGAACAAGCGATTGGCGGCCGTACCGGTCACCGAGGCGATCACGACGCCGTCGGCCAGCGCGGTCGACGTCGGCACGACGGCCTTGTTCGTGCCGTACGGGAAGAACGTCGGGTTGAAATCGCCGATCGGCGCGGCGGGCGTGTCGATCATTTGGGCCATCGTAGTGATGCCCGCGTGTTCGAGGGTTTCGGCGAGGTCGTCGTCGAGCGTCAGCGTGGCGAGGTCCGTGCCGCCGGTTGCCGGCAAGTAGTCGACGTACGCGCCGGTCGCATCGACGAGCGAATCAAGATTGTTCGGCAGCGAAAGATACAGGGCCTGATGCGTCTGAATGGCCTTGGCGACTTCCGACACGTTCGTCGCCGAAGTCGACGTGTGAGCCCGCTTCACCATGCCGGGCAACAGCGGCAACAGGATGCCGGCCAGCGCGGCGAGAATAACCATCACGACCACGAGTTCCATCAACGTCAAACCGCGACGGCCTTCTTGGCGACGCGAACCGAAACGAGCGACCAGCGACATGGCGAAACTCCTTATTGACGACCGATTCGTAATTGCAACTTAGTTGCATGTGCGTACTTTCTGTAATTGCAACTCTGTTGTCAATAAGGATCCGTATGAGATTTTTGTTTTGGCCGAAAGTCGCGTCATTTCGCGAGAAACGACGCAAATATTCTAACCTTGTGCGATCGTGAGATTTCTGCGAAGCCGCCGCGAAAATCCGGTACGGCGACGACGCCGGGGCGGGCGGCTAAAATGCGGGCGGCCCGACGTTTCGCCCTCTGTTTCCGAGCGATCTCGCAATATGTCGTTAAGAATCTTGAGCTGGGCGTTTTTTTTGGCTGCGTTGTCGTCGTCGGCATTTGCGGCCGACTCGAAAGCGCCCGCACGGCCGAACATTGTGTGGCTCGTCGGCGAGAATCTTTCGCACGACCTCGGTTGTTACGGCCTGCCGCACGTTCGCACGCCGAATCTCGATCGGTTGGCGGCCCATGGGATGCGGTTCACCAACGTCTTCGCGACCAACCCGGCCTGCGCGCCGAGCCGCTCGGCGTTTTTTACCGGCCTCTATCAAACGTCGACCGACACGCACCCGATGCGATCGCATCGCTCCGACCAGTTCCGCCTTCCCGACGGCGTGCGACCGGTCACGCATCGACTGCGTGACGCCGGCTACTATACGGCCAACATCAAGACGATCGACGGCCACGTCGTCGGCACCGGCAAGCTCGACTTGAACTTCGTCAACGAAGGTCCGATCTACGAAGACACCAGCGGCGACTGGGCGTCGCTGCCGCGCGATCGGCCGTTCTTCGCGGTCGTCAACGCCCCTGAAAACGAGTACGACATTTACGATCGACAGTCGTGGAAACATCCGCGCGTCGAGTGGGTCGGCGAGCGCGAGCATGAACAGTTCGCCAAGCCGAGCGAGATCACGCCGCCGCCGTACTATCCCGACCATCCGACCGTGCGCGCCGAGTGGGCTCGCTACTTGAACTCCGTCTCAGGCCTCGACCGGCGGTTCGGCCTCGTCCTCGACAAACTCCTGGCCGACGGTCGCTGGGACGACACCGTCGTGCTGTTCTTCGGCGACAACGGCCGGCTCGAAGCCCGCGGCATCCATTGGTGCTATGACAACGGGCTCCGCGTCCCGCTGATCGTCCGCTGGCCAAAAAACGTCGCCGTGCCGGAACGCTACAACCCCGGCACGGTCGATGCTTCGATCCTCAGCCTGCTCGACGTCACCGCGACCACGCTTTTCGTCGCAGGCCTCGAACGGCCGGCCACGTTTCACGGCCGCAGCTTTCTCGGACCGGAAACGTTGCCGCCGCGGCGGTTCGCGTTTGCGGCCCGTGATCGATTGGATGAAACCTTGCAACGGATTCGCTCGGTTCACGACGAGCGTTTCCACTACATCCGCACGTTCAGCACCGGTCCGACGTTCGCTTCGCTCAACCGCTACAAAGAGAAGTGCTTCCCGATCATGGGGCTGATGCGCGAACTTCACGGCCGCGGCGAACTCGCAGGCCCGGCCAAAGAACTCATGGAACGGCGCGGCCCGTGCGAGGAGCTCTACGACCTTCGCACGGACCCGCATGAATTGCGCAACTTGATCGACTCGCCCGACGCGGAACACCGCGAGGCGGCCGTGCGGATGCGCGCGGCGCTCGACGTGTGGATGGCCGAGACCGGCGATCGGGGACACGTGCCCGAACCGCCGGAAGTCGTGGCGCCGTTCGCCAAAGAAATGCACGACTGGTTCGGCACCCCGGGTTGGGCCGAAGTTCCGAAGTAGCCAATGCGAGGACGTTGTCACGGGTGGCTGGGGCATAGCAAAGCGGTGCCCCAGTTACTGGGTCTTCGCGAGTACGCTCCAGACCCAGCCACCCGACGCTTCAAGCTAGTTGGCCGGCGTCGCTTTCGCCTTCACAGCAGCCTGTCGCTTTGCAGGCTGTTTCTTTTGGCCGCCCGCTTGATAACCCTTCCACCACGTCGGGCCTTCCGCTTCGATCTCGGCGTTGAGCTTCTTGAGCGCCGCTTGCATCTCGGCGAACTTCGCGGGCTCGGCCGCCGAGAGTTCGCGAGTCTCGTGCGGATCGGCCTGCACGTTGTACAGTTCAAACGACGACAGGTCCTCCGGCGCGAGAATCTTCCAATCGCCGATGCGCATGGCCGTCTTCACTTTCTCCGGAGCAATATTGCACCGCCAGTAAAACGGTACCGGCCGCTCGGGCACCGAACCTGCAAGCGTCGGCGTCATGCTCACGCCGTCAAGCACGCGATCCTTCGGCAACGGCGTGCCGGTGATCTCGCAGACGGTGCTGAAAATATCGGAGCCGATGACGGGAATATCGCAGGTCTTCCCCACAGGCACATGCCCCGGCCAACGGACGATGCCCGGCACGCGGATGCCTCCTTCATAGACCGAACGTTTGCGACCGCGCAGGCCGCCGGTGCTGCCGCGGGTCCGCTTCGTGTTGCCGTCTCCTTCCGGGCCATTGTCCGAGGTGAAGACGACGAACGTATTGTCCGTGAGCTTCAACTCGTCGAGAGTTCGCATCAGCTTGCCGAACGCGAAGTCGAGTTGCGTCACGTTGCCGTGATGCTGCCGTTGGTCCGGGTCCTCAATGTCTTTGTAGAGGTCCATAAATTGCGGATCGCTCTCGATCGGCAGATGCGGCTCGTGCGTCCAGACCGTCATGTAAAACGGCTTCTGCGCGTCGCGCTCTTTCTTCAGCCAAGCGATGGCCTCGTCGGCCACGAGCGGCGCGGAGAAGCCTTTCAACTGGCCGACCGGCTTGCCGTTGCGCACGAAATTCGCGGGGTCTTTATGGCTCGGGCCGGCGTTGTTTTGCGTGGCGAGCCACCAATCGTAACCGTGATCATTCGGCTGGGGATGGCGCGGATCGTTGAAGTAGCCGTTGAGGTGCCACTTGCCGGTGTGCAGCGTAGCATAGCCGCGGGCCTGCAACAGCTTGGCCGCGGTGATCTCGCTCGTGCGGAGATGAATCTCGCGGTTCTCGGGAATCCAGGTGAACACGCCGTTGCGATACGGCGTCCGGCCGGTCTGAATCGCGGAGCGCGAAGGCGAGCAAACGGCGCTGGCCGAGTAGAACTGCGTGTACCGCAAACCCTGCGCGGCGAACTTATCCAAGTTCGGCGTCTTGATCCGCGGATGCCCGTAACAACCAAGATCGCCCCAGCCCAGATCATCGGCCAAAAAGACGACGACGTTCGGCCGTGAGGCATCTTCGGCAGCGACGGCCGACGACGCTGAAGTAACGATCGCCGCCACGGCGAGCAGGCCCAATAAACCAAGACGAGACATTCGCATCGCAAAAACTCCGCTAAACAAAGACCACCGCGAACTCACGACGCGCGACAGGGGCCGATTATCGCGTCCGGTCGATTTTTGTCACCAGCCGCAAAGGAAAAGCGGCAGACTACCGGGAAGGCCCGTCGTCGACCTGGCGTCGCGGAAGCGTGACTTCGTCGAGCACTGCGCCGGACAAGCTCGTTAGCCGCGCCGTGGCCGGCCCGTCTTTGCGAAACGTCAGTAGGAGCAGATTGTCTTCGCTCTTGAGCACTTCCGATTTCGGGTCGGGGTATTTGTCTCCGCGGCCGGAGACGGACGTATTGAAAAACGGCGTTCCCTCGAACGTAAACCGCTCGGCGAAATAGCCGAAGCCCGTGACGACGGCCGAGCTTTGCCGCACCAGCGGCGTCCACGCACCGCCGGCGAGCCCACGGACGACCGAGTGCTTTTCGTTGTAGATCGTCACGACGTACGGCTCGCGCGATTTCTCGATCGTCGCTCGATACCAAGCCAGTTGCTCGGAGTCGACTCCAAACGGCGAGCAGGTCTGCCACGTGGTGCCGAAGTCTTGCACGTGGTTCAAGTCCAGCGCCACGAGCCGTACGCCGAATGCCGGCACGTCGTGATGCCAAAACGTTTCGTTGCCCGGCAGCGCGAAGAACCTGCGAAAGGCCGTTGCTGCGACATCGTACACCGGCTCGGCCGGCGGCTTCGGCCCGCGCGGACGAATCTCGCGATCGTGATTACCGAGCACGGGCAGAAACGGGACCGACTCGAACAACCGCGGCGCCAAATCGATCAACCGCTCGAAGGCCGCCACGGCGTCCTTGTCGGCCGGCTTGCCTCCTTCGTGCAGTTGCGGCACGTTGTCGCCGGCGGTGAGCACGAGGTGCGGATCTTCACGCAGCACGGCTTCGGCCCACGGTTGCTTGGCGAAGCCGAGATCGGCGATGACGACCGCGCGGAATTTGTCGGCATCAACACCTCGGGCCTTGATCCACGGCGAGAGCCTGCCCGCGCCGCCGACCCGATAGAACCACGGGCCGTGCTCGACCGGCGGCGTGACCTCGACCGTGTGGTGCCGCACTTTCTCGTCGGTCTTGGCGCGCACGGCTCCCGCGCCATCGGCCGTTGCGCAGACCTCGACGTGCGAATCTTCGTTCGCCGTCGATTGCCAAGAAATCGTCACTCGCCGTGCGTCGGGCGAGGACTGTGAGAGCCAGACACGCGTGACGTTCGACTCTCCGCGCACCTCGGGCACGGCCGGATCTACGGCGAATGCAAACGATGGACAAACGGCAAGGAGCGCAAAGGCAACCAAGAGGTGCATGGCATCGACTCGCGGCAAAAGGCGGAAGCAGGGGCGGGCCGCCTATTATGATCGACGCACTACCACACACTAGCCCCGCCGCGCAAGCAAGGGGGCACGGAAAGATACAGAATGCCGAGTGCATTCGACATTCTCATGTCCCCTTGCTTGCGCAGCGGGGCTAGTGCGATATGGTCGGCCGCTTTAAACTCGGCCGCTCCGACCGACCGAACCAAGCACCAAGAACCACGCACCTCGCACAAGCATCTTCATGCCCGATCTTTCGACATCACAGTGGTGCTGGGCCGCGGTCGCCGCTATGGGAATCGGCTTCAGCAAGTCGGGCTTCGCCGGCGTCGGGCTGTTTCATATCGTAATCTTCGCCTGGCTGTTCGGACCGATGAAGTCGACCGGACTGCTCTTGCCGCTGTTGGTGGTCGGCGACGTCTCGGCCGTCGCCGCGTTTCGGCAACATGCCCGTTGGGACTACGTGCTGAAGATTCTGCCGCCGGCGATGATCGGCGTCGTGATCGGCTGGCAGATGATGAAGCATTTGAACGACGCGACTTTAACGCCGATCCTTGGCCTGATCGTGCTGGGGCTGGCCCTGTTGCAACTCGGCCGGATGTGGCGGCCCGACGCCTTCGCCCATGTACCGCATGCGCGAGGTTTCGCTGTCGCACTCGGCTTGACGGCGGGCATCGCGACGATGTTGGCCAACGCCGCCGGTCCGATCGTCGCCATCTATCTGTTGGCCGTGAGCCTGCCGAAGTACGAATTCGTCGGGACGTCGGCCTGGTTCTTCCTGATTATCAACGTTTTCAAACTTCCGTTCAGCACCGGTCTGGGACTGATCGGCCCCGAGACGTTGTCGGTTAACGCACTGCTCGCGCCGTGCGTCGTCGTCGGCCTACTCGTGGGCCGGCGGCTGGTGAAGATCGTGCCGCAAAAACTGTTCGACAGTTTACTGCTGCTCTTCGCGGCGATCGCGGCGCTGCGAATGCTGGGGGCGTTTTGAATTACCTTACGACCGACCACTCCACACTAGCCCCGCCGCGCTAGCAAGGGGACATGCGACTTCAACGGTCAACGTTACCATGCCCCCTCGCTTGCGCTTCGGGGCTAGTATGTGATGGCGAGCCGCTCCACGTTTTCATTTCCCGTCTCCTCAGTCCCTGGCCGCCGTCCCCACAGTCTCCTGACGTCTTTGTGCCTCTGTGGTGATCAAATCTTCGGGCCTAACCGATACACGCGGAGATTGCCGTCGAAGTGGGCGACGGCGACGCTTTTTCCGTCGGGGGCAAGAGCGAGATCGCGGGCCGTGTCAGGGAGTTTGAACTTGAAGAACTCGGCGTCGGCGCCCGGCTTAAAGAAGTAGAGGAAACCGCCCTGATTGCCGCCGCCGGCCGCCACCCAATAGCCCGCCGGGTGCCAGGCGAGCCCCCAGCCCATGCCGTTGATCTTTTCTTTGCTCGTATGCACGGTGGCCTGCTTGCCGTCGGCGAAGTTAACGGCGACCCAGGCTGCGTTGCCGATGCCGGCGAACGCGTTGGTGACGTTCGTCACGCCGCCGGCCGCCAGCAGTTTGCCGCCGTCGCCGAAGGCCATACTCCGCGCGCCGCCGATATCGGCGCGGAACTGCGTATCGTATTTGTAAATCGGCGCGAAAGGAAACTCGCGCACGAGTTTCAAGTCGGCGGCGTAGGCGTCGCTTTCTTTGGCGAGTTGCGAAACGTCCCAGACCTTGCACTGGGCCTTGAGATCGCACGACGCTAGCTCGCCGCCGGCCGGATGAAACGCCACGTGGTACACGTGCGAATCGTGCCGGCGACCCGTGGCCCGCAGCCGACCATCGGCGATGTTGTGCAGGCGAACGTGCCCGTCGTTGGCGGCCGTGGCGACGTAGCGGCCGTCGGGACTGACGGCCAAGGCGCGAATCCAGCCGTCGCTCGCTTGCACCTTTCGCAGCGGCGCGGGCTTCTCGGCGGCCGTGTCCCACCAAAGAATCCGGCCGTCGTAGCCGGCGGTGAGCGTCGTGCGGCCGTCGGGCGTGAAACCGATCGCGCGGACCCAACTTTCATGCCCGACCAGCGGCGTCAGCCGGCCGTCGCTCAGGCGAATGCGCTGCACGGTGTAGTCTTCCGTGCCGACGAACACGTACTTGCCGTCGGGCGAGTAGCGGCAGGCCGTGAGCGGTCGTGAGTACTTCCAAGCCGCCGCCATGTGGACGAGCGTCGGATCGACGGCATCCGGCGACTTCACATCACCCTTCGCCGCCGCATCCCCTGGCGGTTTCGCGGGGTCGGTCTTTTTCGAAGAGTCGCTAACCTTGGCAACCGGCTTTTTGACCGGCTCCGGCGTCTTGGCCGCCGGCTTCGCCTTGTCGTCCTTCTTCTTGTCCGCCATTACGCCAACAGCTCCTTGATCGGACCCTTGGCCGGATCGGCGATCGGAAACTTCCGGCCAGCGATCGTGAACGCGTCGCTGCTCGGGATGCCCACGGCTTGCAAGTACGTATGGAACAAGTGCCCGTGGTCGATCTCGCGATCGACGACCGCGGTGCCGTTGTCGTTCGTCTTGCCGATCACCGCGCCGGCTTGCAAGCCTGCGCCGCCGAGGCAGACGCTCCACGCCGTGCCCCAATGATCGCGACCATAGCGGCTGTTGATCTTCGGCGTCCGTCCGAACTCCGACATCACCACGACGAGCGTATCCTTCAGCAGGCCGCTTACCGCCAAGTCGCTGATCAGCGTCGCAAACGGCCGATCGAACTCGCCGAGCTGTTCGATGTGATAGTCGAAGTTTTCGAAGTGCGTGTCGTAGTTGGAGTGGTTCACCTGCACGAACGGCACGCCCTTCTCCAGCAACCGCCGTGCGAGCAGGCAGTGCTTGCCGAACTCGTGCGAACCGTAACGCTCCTGATCGCGGGCCGGCTCCTTGGCGACGTCGAACACGTCGCGCTGCGCCATGAGCTGCATCGCTTGATCGTAGCTGTACGTGTAGGCGTCGGTGTCGGCCGTGCGGCGTTTGTCGGCGAAGCGATCGTTCGCCAAGCGGCGGAATTCTTGACGGCGCTCGTCGCTCGTGAGCGAGAGGGCCGACGGTCGCTCCGAGTATTGCGGCGCTTTGCCGTCTTCCAACACCACGCTGCCGTAGCGCGGGCCGAGAAATGCGGCGCTCGATCGGCTACTGCCGCCGCCGCGGATGAGAATGTGGCCCGGCAGCGCGAACTTCTCCGGCGTCAGCGCCTTGGCGACCACGGCGCCCAGGTGCGGATGCGGCGCCCCCATCTCGTTGTGGCCGGTCTGCATTTGCACGGCGCCGGGCCCGTGGCTGCTGTTCTTCGTGTTGATGCTGCGCACCAAGCTCAGATGGTGCATCTGCTTGGCGGTG
Organism: Planctomycetota bacterium; assembly: GCA_017303535.1. Classification (GTDB taxonomy): domain Bacteria; phylum Planctomycetota; class Planctomycetia; order Pirellulales; family PNKZ01; genus PNKZ01. The sequence continues at coordinate 15,459 of JAFLCO010000008.1, read as the reverse complement.
TGCGGCAGCAGTTCCGAGATTTGAATGCCCGGCACGCTGGTGCTGATCGGGCGAAACGGCCCGCCGGTGTCGGTGTTCGGCTTCGGGTCCCACGTTTCCAGCTGGCTTACGCCGCCGTGCAGAAAGATCGTGAGGATGCGTTTTTGCGACTTGCTCATCTCCGCGGCCACGGCGGGGGACAACCAGCTCGCGCCGCCGGGTGTGCCCGTGATGCCGCCGATCGCCAACGCCCCCAGTCCCGCACCGCCGGCCGTGCGCAAGAACCCGCGGCGCGTGAGCCCGTGCTCGGCCGATTGGCAAGAATAGTCGCAGCGCATCGCAATCTCCTTCGTCGGAGAGTTTAGTGATTGAATCGAAATTCGTTACTGGAGAGCAAAGCCCAGAGCATCTCTTTCACGGCGTCGAGCTTTTCCTTCTCGCGACCTTGGAGAAAACCGGCGACGTCGGCCCGCTCTTCGTCGGTCGGCGACCGCGTGAACACGGCTAGATACATTTCGTCGGCCAGCCGCGCGGCGTCTTTCTCGGCAACGAGCCGCGCCGCGAGGTTCTCGTACTTCGGCGAGAGCCAGCCGTCGACCACGCCGCCGTTGCCGAAGAAGAGGGCTTGATTGAGCGTCGCCGAGAAGTCGCCGCCGGTCGCTTCGCCGTACAGTTCCACGAAGCGGGCATAATTGCTCTTCAGCGGGTCGAACGTTTGCCGATCGACCCACATTGATTCCATCCGCGGCCGCTCGGCTTCGGACAGCTTCACCAGTTCCTTCGGCGGGCTCTTCTTCAACGTCGCCAGAGCTTTGCTCTCGCTGATCGTCACGAAACCGGTCGCCTGCAACATGCTCGAGGCGAACGCTTCGGGCCCGAGCGGTTTCAGGAGCGGCACGTCCCCTTGTTCGGTCCAGCGCGTGACGAGCAACTCCCACGCGCGGGCCGCGCCGGCCTTATCGGTTGATGCGATCTTCTCGAAGGCCGCGACCTGCCGCGCCTCGTCGATCCGCCGCTCACGGGCACGCAGCAGCGTGCGCAACGCGCGGGCCTGCGCCAACACCTCCTCGCGCTTCACGCCCTCGGCTTTGGCGGCTGCGGCTTCAGCTTCCTTGAGCGACGTTTCAAGGCGCACCTGTTCCGCTTCCCAAGTCTTCAGCCGCTTGGCGGCCTCACCGCGCCGCAGCGCCGTGGCATCGGGCAGAAGATACGTCGTTTGATAGGTCCGCGTGAGCACCAGCGTGCGAATGATCGGGCGAATGTCGTAGCCGCCGCTCTGAAACTCGGCCGTCAGCCGGTCGAGCACCGCCGGATAGCCGGGCGGATTCTCCGGATGCATGAAGTCGACCGGATGCACGAGTCCGCGACCGAACACGTGCGCCCACAGCCGGTTCACCGCGTTGCGAGCAAAGATCGGATTGGTCCCATCGGTCGCGGCGGTCGCCAAGAGCGCGCGCCGCGAATGTTTCGGAACCGGTTTCTCGCCCTTATCCGGTTTGACGAGATACTCGTCGCCCTTCTTCACCTCGGGCTCTTTCAAGGCCGCGCCGCGCGGCAATCGCGGCACGACCCGATCGGCCGCCTCGCCGGTGAAGACCGATTTGAAACTCGCCTCCCCTTCTCCCTTTTCGGCGATGACCTTGGCCTTCGTCTTCTTGTCAGTGTGCAAGTACGTGCGACTGACGAGCGCGTACAGCCCGTAGTAGTCGCCGATGGCGTAATCATCGACGGTCGGATGGTCGTGGCACTGGTTGCACTGCATATCCATGCCGAAGAACATCCGGCTCACGTCGCGCGTGATCTGGTTCGGCTCGCAATCGCGATCGTGAAAGAATTTCGACGCCGGCCGCAGTTCCGGCTTTTGGTCGTCGGCCGTGAGAATGTCGCGAACGATCTCGTTGTACGGCCGCCCCTTGGCCAGCGATTCGTACAACCACTCGTACCCCTCCGCGGCCTTCACGACTTTGTCGCCGCGGCGCTCGGCCCACATCACGTCGAGCACCGTCGCCATGTGGCGGGCGAACCGCGGGCCGGCTAAGAGTTCGTCGACGAGCCGCTCGCGCTTGTCGGGCGATTTATCGGCCAGAAACTCACGGGCCTCTTCGACGCTCGGAATGATGCCGTGCAAATCGAGCATCACGCGGCGAAGAAACTCGCCGTCGTCGGCCAAGGCGCCGAGCGGCGCGAGTCGTTCGGCGGCGATCAGCCGATCAATCTCGGACGCGAGCGAAGCCTTCGCGGCCACGATCTTCTCCGCCTTGGCCGCCGGCTTGGGGCTCGGCAAGTTATTGGCCGCGTGCAAGGCGGGACCGGCGAGCAAGACAAACGACGCGACCGCGCCGGACCAACGAACGGCCCGAGCGCAAAGCGCAGCGCGAAAACAGAAAACGGCGTGGGGCACGAGAGACCTCCACGAACGGAATAAAGGCGGGTGGGCAGGCGGGGTGTCGATCGCAGGCGGGAGTTCTTACAGGCTGATCGCTACCTAAAGCATCGACCCGAACATAAGAACATCTTGATACGTTACCGCCCCAAAAATCCAGGGTCAACAGCGAAGGATTTGATATTCCCGAACGTACGGCTTTTGCCGCTGCTGAAGCCGGCCCTACTCGCCGAAGCGAAAGGCGTACAAATCCGCGTCGCGCATCACGATGCGCAGCCTAACGGACCGGCCGGCCAGTGGAGAAACGTCGTCGCCTGATTTCCAGCGCACGGCGCGCTGGAGTTCATTGCCGACCGTTTTCACGGCGTCGGCCAGGGCGAACCCGGGGATCGGCCGTCCGGCGGCGTCTTGAAGCTCCACGGAAATGTCGCCGGCCGCCGACGTCGCAAAGTTCAAGAGCAGCCGGCGACCGGCGAACTTCAGCGGCTTCGTCCGGATCTCGCCGCCGGAGTACGGCGCTTGGAGCGACGTGAAACCGTCGATCCGCAGGCTATGCCGGCGCACGTGAGCCGACGGCTGGCCGTTGTGATGTTGCACGTAGAACGACATCTCCAGCGGCCCCGTCGGCACGATGTTGCGCATCGGGTAGTTGCTGCGGGCTACCCAATCTTCGAGCCGCTCGCTCGGCCGCAGGAAACCCTCCATAAACGGCCGATCGATCGTCGGACCGCCGCGCGAAGACATCAGCACGGCGTCGGAGAGCCCGTGGGCCTGACGCATGTCGAGCTGCATCGCCGCGGCTTGTTCATCGGTGACGATCCGGCGTTCCGCCTTGCTCAGCAGTCGTGCGCCGATGCCCACATATTGATGCGGGGCGCGATAGTACGGGCTGAGCTGCGTGATGTAGAGATCCTGCACGAGGCCGGGGCCTGCGGCGCCGTCGCCGTATTCGACGAGTTCCAGGTTCGTCCAATTCACGAAGTCATCGCTTTCGGCGCGAGCCACGCGGCGTAGGCCGTCTTTGTAAACGCGAAAGTACATCACGTACCGGCGTTCCATCGTCGACCAAAACACAACGTTCTGCGAATCGAAGAGCATCGCCTCGCGCAAGCCCTCCAGCGACGCGAGCACCGTCGCCATCGAGAGCACCGGCATCTCTTGCTTCAGCCGCCAGTGCAGACCGTCGGCGGAAACCAAAGCTCGCGGGCCGGTGGTTTTCGGATCGGCTTTGGAATTGCGCGGCGCGCCGGCGATCGCCTTATAGCGCTCTTCGGGCGGCGCGGCGGGGTTCTCGTCGATAAACGGGGCGAAGTTGTGCGTGAGGAGTTGATCGTCGAGCACGATGTTGTTGTCGCGAGTGCCGCCGCGCTCGATGAGTCCGAGCTTCGGCTTGGTCCAAGTGCGGCCGTCGGGCGATTCGGCGAGGCAAGTGATTTCCGCGCCGCCGTGGTGACCGCGGTAGTACATGCGGTACCGGTCGCCGTCGCGCAAGATCGTGCCGAACACGAACGAAGGCCGCTCGTCTTCCCACGCTTCGTCGCGGGCCAGCACGGGCCCTTCGTCGCGCGGCAGCTGTAAAACATGCCGCACGCCGGTAAACGAATCGATGAGCCGCAGGTCGAGAAACAACTCGCGCCGAGCGCCGATGTCGATCACGTCCGCTTCCGCGGCGTTCGCCAAGGCAACGCCGAAGCCGAATCCCGACAGTATCGCAACGCCGACCACGAGAGCAAAACGAAAGGGCATGAGGCGACCAACGGCAAGTAGAAACGAAAATGCTCCGAGCGCGGCGGCAAGCCACGCTCGGAGCACTCTACTTGGGACTATTGAATTCGGCTACGGTCTACTTCTTCGGTTCCGACGTGATCGACACTTCCGAACCGTTGATGACGACGCGAGCGTTTTCAATCACCAGCGGCTTTTGCGCGGTGGTCGGCGTCGGCTGGTTCGGGTCGGCGAACGTGGCCGGCAGCGCGGGGCGTTGGTCGGCCGTCGGCGCCGAAGAGTAGACCGAATGGCCGTTGACGGCCGGAGCACTCGCTTGAGGCGCCGCAGCATCAATCGGCCGTTCTTCGTAAACCGTCTTCTGCTTCATCACCGGTACCTTGCGAACGACTTCTTCGGTGATGACCTTCTGCACCTGCACCGGAATGCGCTCGACGATTTGCTCTTCCTCGAATTGCTGGACGCTTACGGGAATTTTTTCGACGACCGTCTCTTCGACATACCGGGTTTGTTCGACCGGCACCTTACGAACGACTTGCTCGGCGATGAGGCGCTCTTGCGTATGCGGCACGCGTTCGACGACTTGTTCGTTGACGTACCGCACGGTTTGCGTCGGGACGCGCGTCACGACGGTCCGCGGCACGCTCATGGTCGTCGGCGTTTGAATCACGAGGCCGCCGGAATAGCGACTGGTCCAAACGGTTTGTTGTTCGTAAACGGTCGACGTTTGCTCTTGCTCGACCGTTTCATAGACCGGCTTCTGCACCGTGCGGACCTGCTCTTGATAGACGGTTTCCGTCACCGGGCGCTCTACGGTCGTCACTTCTTCCTTATACACCGTTTCGACGATCGGCTTCTGCATTGTGCGCCGCTCCTCGCGCAGTTCTTGCACGAAGACCGGCTTGCGAACGGTGCGAACTTGTTCTTGGTACTCCGTGACGACGACCGGCTTTTCCACGGTCACGCGCTGCTCTTCCTCGACGACTTCAGAAATCTGCCGCGCGACGTAGTGGTAGCCGGGCCGAGCGGCCGGCGGCAGGCTGCCGTTGGCAGGCGGGGCGGTAGCGCCGTTTTCGGTTTGGGCAAAGGCGGAAGAAGTCGAACCGGCGACAACGAGCAAGGTGACGAACAGCGGCGACGAGCGGGTCATGGCAATTGTCTCCACAGGGGCAGATCCAGGAGTCAAATCTGGGCGGATGGGTCGGTCCGCACGCGACATCCCTATTGGAGCAGCCCGACGCCGGGCGTTCAAAGCATTTCACATGCCGGATGTCGGAAGCTGCAAAAACGGTCGCATTTCGGCTCATGTTCGGCCGAAGAGCGGCCGGAGGCAAGAGGCGTCGATCAAAGCCCGGCCGGCTGTCGCCGGTGCGCAACACTGGTCGAATTCAACTTAATTTTGGCCGGCCGGCAGACTTGATCCGGCCGGCCAAAAGTTGATTGGAATCGGCCGGGAGAATTTGGGAAACTACGGGGTGCGCCGCAGCGCGCACACAGCGCCGACTTTAGCCCCCGGTTCTTTAAACCGGGGGCAATCCAGGCCGGATGGCCGTAAATCACAACCACCACACACTAGCCCCGCCGCGCAAGCAAGGGGGCATTTATGGGGCCGAATACTTCCATGTTCCTAAATCACCATCGACCTCGACAGCGAGCCGGGAGCGTTAGCGACCGGAGTCTTTCCCCGCGGCCCAATCTGCGATCTCCGATTTCTGTTCGGTTTCCTAACTTATTGACAACCGAATTGCATTTACAACCGCGCTACGGTTACTGCGTGCAAACCGGCGGAGGTGCGTGCAACGAGGTCCGTTTTGCACGCACGACGTCACTTAGAACTAAGGGTGCGTGCACAAGGGGGTCGGATGCACGCACCTACAATTTCCAGGCAATCGAAAGTCGATTCCCAATTCGACGGGCGGAACGCCACGGAGGGCGACGCCTACAGATGGTGATTTCTGTTCCGCGAATTGGTTTGAGTCTTAGCCCGGGCGAGTCGCCCGGGGCAGCGTCGATCGAGTTATCAACGCCGTCGATCGTTTGACGCCGCCCCCGGCGTACGCGGCTGCGCCGCTATCGACGGGGGCTAAGACGCCGCTCACCGCGCGATTCGCGTAGTTTTCGCCCGCTTTCCGTCCTGCCGGCGGCCAAACTCCATATTTTTTGACTTTTCCCGTAACCGCCGGATATTCTCGGTCATATAAGAATTGCTGGATGAATCCCGCCTGCCTGCCGCCCTCGTCCGTGCCGCCCGCCTGAGACCGCTGGTTTTCCGACGTTCGGCTCCGCCCGAGTTCCCGCCCCGCCTAACGTTTTGAGGTTCCGCCATGTTTCGCATCGCTTGCGATTCAACCGCCTCCCGTCGTGCGCCCTACTGCGACGGTGTCAGCCGCCGCAGCTTCCTCCAGATCGGCATGGCCGGCATCGGGTCGCTCGGGCTGGCCGACATCCTGCGGGCCAAGGAAGCTTCGGCCGCCGCGACGGCGAGCGCTATGGGCAAAGCCGCCGGCGGGAAGAAGAACACCAGCGTCATTCTCTTGTGGCTCGACGGCGGACCGAGCCACATCGACACCTACGACATGAAGCCCGAGGCCCCGGCCGAGTACCGCGGCATTTGGAGCCCGATCAAGTCCAACGTGCCCGGCATGGAAATGACGGAGTTGTTTCCGCTGCAGGCCAAGATCGCCGACAAGTTCTCGGTGATCCGTTCGATCCATCATGACAACGGCGACCACTTCACCGGCGGCCACTACATGCTGACCGGTAAGGGTGGCGTGAGCGGCGCGGCCAACGCCGGAAAGCATCCGTTCATCGGCGCGGCGGCCGTGAAGATGACCGGCCCTCGGCATCCGGCGATGCCCGCTCACGTGGCGGTGCCGCACGCGATGAGCATCGGTTTGCGGCCCGGCTATTTCGGCGGCCACTACCTCGGCAAACAGTACGACCCGTTCGACACCGGCGGCGACCCGAACGGCAAGACGTTCAAGGTGCAGAACCTCTCGCAGGTGGCCGGGCTCGATCTGCCGCGATTGCAAAACCGACGCTCGCTCTTGAGCGCGATGGACAACATGCGCCGCGAAATCGACAACAGCGGTGCCCTCGAGGCCGCCGATCGTTTCGACACGCAAGCCTACGAACTGGTGACCGGCGCGCGGGCCACGGAAGCCTTCGATATTTCCAAGGAAAGCGACAAGACCCGCGACCGCTACGGCCGGCACTCGTGGGCCCAGAGCGCACTACTTGCCCGTCGGCTTGTTGAGGCGGGCACGACGTTCGTCTCCGTGCATTCCGGCGGTTGGGACCATCACTGGAACCTGCAATCGGGCTATCACCGCAACCTGCCGATCATCGACCAAATGACTTCGGCCCTGATCGAAGACCTCGACCAGCGCGGCTTGCTCGACACGACGCTGGTGCTGCTCTGCGGCGAATTCGGCCGCACGCCGAAGATGAACGACGGCGGCAACGGCGGACCTCCGGGAAGCATGGGGACGCCGGGCCGCGACCACTGGGGCAACGCGCTGAGCGTGCTCATCGCCGGCGGCGGCGTAAAGGGCGGCCGTGTGATCGGCAGCACCGATGCCCGCGGCGAACGCCCGAAGGATCACCCGCTCACGCCGGGCGACCTGCATGCGACGATTTTCGACATTCTTGGGGTCGACAAGGAAATCGCCTTCAACGACTTCACCGGTCGGCCGACGCGCGTGATCGAACAAGGGGACGTGATTCGGGAGCTGTTTTAAGGGCGCTTCAGCGAGCGGCGGGGTTCATCCCCGCCGTCCGCGAATTGAGCAATGCGAACCAGACGGCGGGGATAAACCCCGCCGCTCGCTTTTCAAGAGCCGACCGCTCGTCGCATCGTCGCGGCGCTGTCGCGGCCGAAGCGCTTCTGCAAACGCCGCATCAGCGGATAACCGAGCCGCGCCAAAACGTGCCGCGGGCGTGAGAAGGCGAGGATGTCGTAATAAACTCGGCCGTCGACGAGTTCGACGAGGAACCGCTCTTCGCCCTGTTCGACATGCCGGGGCAACGTGCCGTAGGCGAAGCCGAAACGGTACGGCTCATCGACGACGTAGACGATCCGCGCGGCGTTCGTGGTGCAAACGCCTCCGAACTTGGCCGAGACGGCGACCAGCGCTTCGGTTGCGAGCGGCGTATCGGTCGGCATCGCGCGAACCCAGCCGAGATCGAACTGCCGCCAGCCGCGTAGGGCCTCGCAAGCTCGGCGGAAGCAGTCGTCGCCGAGGCCGATCTCCGCGCGGCGGTGATCGACGTCAAAGCCCGACGGATAGTCGCCGGTGGCGGTCGCACCCACGGCCGAGTACGTCAACGGCGCGCCCATCTGCGAGGCGAGGAACTTGCGAATCTCCGCGGCCGACGGCCAAGCGAGCGTGTGCATGAGCGACTGATCTTGATAGCGGCGGCCGGCCAAAAACGGCGGGGCGCTTCTGGTATAGTAGTGCAACATGTCGCCGCGAGCGAAGGGCGCCGCACTCCTGAACGTGAATTTGTCGAGACGAAACATGAACCGCACGCCTGCCGGCATTCTTAACACGCTCGTCGTTCTCGCTATAGGAACGAGTGTCGCACGCGCGGAACTTTCCGTACGCACCGATTTTGAGAACGCTTCGGCCGAGGTGATCGCCGTCCATCAAGAATCGGGCCTCATTCAAATGCGCCCGGCCGGCGATCCGAAGCGCGGTTGGCCGTGCTGGTGGTCGTTTCAAGTCGACGGCATCGAACCGGGGCGCACGTTGACGATCGAGGTCGATCGGGCTCCGGGGAACCTTTCGGCGTCGTGGGCCCAGCCCGGCTTTGCGGCCTACAGCATCGACGGCGGGAAGACATGGCTGCAAACCGAGAAAGGCGTCGCCAAAGAGGGTCGCAAAAGTTACGCGGCGCGGATTAACGCGAAGTCGGCCTGGTTCGCGTGGGGGCCGGTGTTCGACGTCGGCGACGCCCATGAACTCGTCGACCGTTTGGCCGCCGAGCATCCGTACGTCGCGAAGTTCGAACTCGCCAAGTCGCGCGCAGGGCGCGGCGTGCCGGCGATCGTCGTCGATGAGAAGTCGGCCGACGTCGACGATGCGTCGCGATTCGGACTGTGGATTCAAGCGCGGCAGCACGCTTGGGAATCGGGCGGGAGTTGGGTCGGCGTCGGTTTCATCGACTGGCTCACCAGCGACGACCCGCGGGCCGCGGCACTTCGCCGGCAAGCGATCGTCACGTTCGTGCCGGTGATGGACGTCGACAGCGTGGCCACCGGCAACGGCGGGAAGAACCAAGTGCCGCAGGACCACAATCGCGATTGGTCGGCCGCGCCGCATTTTCCGGAAGTCGCCGCGGCGCAAAAGCGAATCGCCGAACTCGATAAAGCCGGCCGGTTCGACTTGTTCGTCGATTTGCATAATCCCGCCCCGAGCGATCTTCGGCCGTTTTTCTTCGTGTCGCCCGACGAGGAACTCAACCCGACGGGGCGGCGTAACCTGGCGACATTCGTCGCGGCCGCGAAAGGTGAGATCGTCGGTCCGCTGGTGCTGAGCCCGAACACCAAGCCGAGCGGAGCCGCCTACTCGCCGCAGTGGCAGGCGATCAGCAAGAACTGGGTGACGATGAACTGCCGTCCGCACGTGGTGGCCGTGACGCTCGAAACGTCTTGGAACACCGAGCACGGCACGACCGCCGGCTATACGACGGTCGGTCGGCAACTCGGCTTGGCGATCGAAAAATACCTTCGCGAGTCGCCGCGATCGGCGGCCGGCGAATAGCACCGAGTTATCGTTTATCTATTGCAGCAACATCGAACCCGTTTTCCCATCGCATGAGGTGATTCATGGTTGAGAAGGAAGCTCCGGCCGCCGGCAAAGGCCCGTTTGTGTTGGCGGTGCTCATCATTGTGCTCGGCGTTGCGTGGCTGTTGAGCGCGCGCGGCGTCGGACTCGGCGTGAATTGGATCTGGACGCTGGGGCTCGGGACCGTCGGCGTGTTGACCTTCGTCTTAAGCGGCGGGCTCGACAAATTCAGCGTCGTGTTCGGCCCGTTTTTTATTGCGTGCAGCGTGCTGTCGATCTTGCGGCAGTCGGGCAAGCTGGCCCTCGATACGGAGCTGCCGGTGCTCGTGATTTTGATTGGCGTGCTGTTGCTCGTCGCGCAAATGAGGTTCGTGCCGCCGCCGAAGTGGTTTGCTCCGCTGGGGCCGCCGTCGCGCTAGAAGCCTTTCTTGGCCACCGTCTCATGTAACTGGGGCACCGCTGCGCTATGCCCCAGCCACCCTACGCGAGATGACTTGAAACGAACATGACGACTACTTCGCGGCGGCGATCGTCAGGCCGGGGGCCGCGCGGAAGCTGAGGATCGGTTTGTTCGTGGCTGTGTCCCAGAGCTTGACTTCGCCGTCGAACCCGCCGGTGGCGAGCCGCTTGGTGCCCGGGTGTACGGCCAGGCTGAAGACGTAGTCGGCATGGCCGGTGAGGCTTTGAATGAGAGCCCGATCGGCGAGCTTGTGGCGCTTGGCGGTCTTGTCGGCCGAGCAGCTCCAGATTTCATTGTCGACGATCTGCACGCGGTAGACTTCGCCGCCGAAACCGGCAATCGTGGCCGACTGCTTACCGTCGGCCGGATTCCAAACGTGGATCTTCTTGTCGGCGCCGCCGCTGAGCACGGTCTTGCCGTCGGGAGCGAACACGGCCGAGAGAACCGTTTCGCTGTGGCCGGGGTAGGTCGTGAGCGAGTCGCCCGTTTTGGCGTCGAACACCTTCGAGGTTTTATCACGAGCACCGCTGACGAGCTTCGCGCCGTCGGCGCTCCAGGCGATGGTCATTACCCAATCGGCGTGATCTTCGATCAGGAGCGACTCCTTGCCGGAGGCGACGTCGTACGTGCGGATCGAACGATCGGCCGAGCAGAACGCGATCTGTTTGCCGTCGGGCGAGAAGCTACAGCCGAGCGCGACGTCGGCCATCGTGCCAAGGCGACGGACCACCGTGCCTTTGGCCGGATCATAGAGGGCCGCTTCCCCGGAAACGCCGGGCGTGCCGCCGGCTGCCGCCAAGAGCTTTCCGTCGGCGCTGTAGGCGAGGCCGAAGGTGCGTTGCTCGACATCCTTAATGCGGCGGAGCAGTTTGCCGTCGGCCGTGTTCCAGATGGTGATCTCGTAGTAGCCGCCGATCGCGAGTTCCTTGCCGTCGGGCGAGAAGGCCAGCGCCGTCACCGGCACGGCCGCGCGATAGGCTTCCGGCGGGTTCGGATGCGGCTTGCGCGGAACGATCGAGACGAGATCCGCCTTGGCGTCGGCGGCGTCGTACTTCGCACCTTCGTTGATCCAGCGCGTGACGAGCGCGATCTGGTCTTTCGTGAGCGGGTCGCCGTCTTTCGGCATTCGCTCTTCGGAGTCCTCCGAGGTGAGCAGCCGCAGCACTTCGCTGTCGCCCGGCTTGCCGGCGGTGACGGGCGCCAAGCCGCTGGAGCCGGGCTTGCTGAAGGCGGTGAACGTGTGGAGTTGGTAGTCGCCTTTGGCGTCGGAAGCGCCGTGGCAGGCCAAGCAATTCTTCACGAGTAGCGGAGCAATGTCGGCCTTGAAACTGACCGGCTTTGCAGTGCCTGTGGGCTTCGCAGCGGCAACGGGGGTCGGCTTTGCGGCAGACGTGGTCGCCGCAGGCTTCGAAGTCGCAGCAGCAGCGGCCGGTTTCGTTTCCGCCTTCGCGGCAGGTTTTGCTTCGGCCTTCGCGGCAGGCTTGGCTTCGCTCTTCGCTTGCGATTTCGCCGGCGTATCAGCGGCACCGGCGGACGAAACAAACATCACACTCGCCACGGCGAGGCACAAATATCGACAAGCAACTTGCATGATAAAGCTCACGTTCTCACGAAATCAGCGACACGCTCGGCGCGTTCGACTTAATGCTGAAACAACTTAGTGCTGAAACAAAAACTCGTTCGTGTTCAAAATCGCCCAGCAGACGTCTTCCAAACCTCGCTGAGCGTCGCCGCTCTTGGCGATGTGATCAAGGGCCGCCTTCAATTCAGGCGCACTCGGCACGCGGCAGAACGCGGCCAGATACAGTTCCTTAATAACGTCCGAATGCGACTTGCCGGACGCCGCCAGCACGCGGGCCCGATTCTTCTCGTCCTTGATTTTGCCGTGCACCAGCGGTCCGTTGATCATCTGCAGGGCTTGCGACAGATTCGATTCGCCGGCCCGTTCGCAGGCGCAGGCCGTTTCACGGGCCGGCTGTCCGAACACTTTGAGGAAGTAGTTGTCGACGTCCGGGCTCGGCAGTTCCACGGCTCGCGTCCCGGCCGGCAAACCGGCGTACTTCTCCGGCACGCCCGTCACTTGGCAGATGGCGTCGAGCAGTTGTTCGGCGGAAAGCATGCGAGTCTTGCTGTGCGAGAAATACTTGACGTCGTCTTTGTTGAACTCGTTGCGGCGCGAGCTGAGCTGATAGGTGCGGCTGTTGAGAATCGTCCGCATCACGTGCTTGCGATCGTAGCCGTGAGCGACGAAGTCTTTGGCCAGGGCTTCGAGCAAGGCCGGATGTGCGGCCGGGTTCGACTCGCGGAAGTCGTCGACCGGTTCGATAATGCCGCGGCCCGTCAGGTGCCCCCAGATGCGGTTCACCTCGACCTTTGCGAAGAACGGGTTGTTCGGATCGGTAAGCCAAGCGGCGAAAGCGTCGCGCCGATCGTCCTCACCCGGCAGATCGAGTTCGCCCTTCAGCGGCGCCCAAGGTTTCATCGTTTTGCCGGTACGCGGCTGCGTGGTTTCGCCGGTGCGGGCCGTCCAGACGACCAGGTCATCGGCATCGGTCGTCTTCTTGCGCTGCACGCGTTGGAAGAAGGCCGCGATGCCGTAGTAGTTGTCCTGCGTCCAACGTTCGAACGGATGATTGTGGCACTTCGCGCACTGAATCCGCACGCCGAGAAACAGCTGCGATGCCGTTTCCGTGCAATCGTTCACGTCAGCCGAGGTGCGATAGAAATTCGCAGCCGGGTTTGAGAGCGTGCTGCCCGAAGCGGTGACCAAGCGACGAGCAAACTCGTCGTACGGCATATTCTCGCGAACGGCCTGCTCGATCCAATGATGGAACTTATGCACGCCGGGCTCGGAGATTTTGGTCTTGCGCACCCGCAACAGGTCGGCCCATTTCAGAGCCCAAAACGAGGGAAATTCGTCGCTCGCCAGAAGCTGCTCGATCAGCAGCGAGCGCTTCTCCGAAGCTTTGTTCGTTAGGAAGGCTTCGGTCTCGGCGATCGTCGGCAGCCGGCCGATGACGTCGAGGTAGACGCGGCGGACGAACTCTTCATCATTGCAAACTTCGGAGGGGGCGATCTGCAGGCGCTTGAGTTTTTCGAAGACGAACTTGTCAATGAAGTTGCTCTCCGGCGGATTCGACCATTGGAAGCCCGGCACGTTTTCGAGGAACGTCAGCGCCGTGGTCTCCATCTTGTCGAGGTAGCGGACGAGCACCGTGGTCTCGCCCCGTTCGCGGCTGACGACGAACCCGTCGGGATCGACCGTGGCCACGGCTTCGTCGCTGCTGAGGTAGTCGGCGAGTTTGGTGATGTCGCGAACCGAGCCGTCGCTGTAATGGCCGAGCACGAGCAATTGCTGCACGTGAGCCGGCCGGAGGTATTCGCGGTTCTTCGGATAGACTTCGATCTTCACGCAGGTCGCGGCGCCGTCGGCGTCGACCTTCGCGCCTTGCGCGATCCAGTCGCGAAGCATCCCGTAGCTGTAGTCGTCTTTCTTGATGCGGCGACCGCCGCCGTGAGCCACTTCCATCAGCGGCTTGAGCAACAGCAAACTGCCGGCCGGATCCATCAGGTCGATCCGTCGCGTGTAGGCTTCGCGAACGAGGGTTTCAATATCGAGCACCGGATCGTAGGCACGCAGCGAGAGGCGGAACCCTCCTTTGCCGCTCGGCGAACCGTGGCAAGCTCCTTGGTTGCAGCCTTGCTTGGTGAGCGCGGCTTGCACGGAGTTTAAGAACGACACCTGCTCCGGCTTGCCGTGGCCGACGGTTTCGACCGGGATCGAGGCTTTGAAATCGCCGACGCTCACGGTGACCGAGGTCTTGCCGTCGCCGACGGGAAGCACGATTCCTTCTTGGATGCGGGCTACGCGGGCATCGGCGGTTGCGAGCGTGGCGACGCGCGTGAGGTCTTGCACGCGGCCGTCGGCGTAGAATCCGCTGACGACGATGTTCATGTATTGCATCGGAGTGGCGAAGAGAATCATCTCCGGCTTCACTTCAATGCGCGTGGGCTTGCCGACGACGATCGGCGCGATCGACTTGGTTTCCGTGGCCCGCATCGACATGGAGTCCATGCCCATGCCGGCGGCGTCGGCCGATTTCATGCTCATGGCCTTCGTGGCTGCCGAACTTTCGGCGCGGGCCACGGTCGAAAGGCTCGCGACGATCGCCAAGAGGACGGTAGCACGAACTAAGTTGTTCATAATTCCCTGCATCGTGCGGTACTCCTGCGGCACAATTCCGACGACGATTGTTCGATGCTGTGTCAACGACTTACTTGGCGGCGGTCTGCTTCGGCGCGGTCTTCTTTTCCGCCTCGGGCTTCACCGGTTCCGGCTTGGCGATCGGCTTGGCTTGCGACGGGCCGACGACCAGTTCGATCGGGTCGAGGTCGACGACGGCGGTGCGGCCGTCGACTTCAGTGATTGCGGTGAGGCGACCGACTGACGGACCGAGCGGAGCCTTGGAATCGACGGTGAGTTCGGTGTCGCCGGCCGTTTTATCGGCCTCGACTTTCCACTCTTTCGCGCCCGTAACGCCCGGCGGGAGCGACTTCCAGCGGAGCGTGATCGGCGCGGCTTTGGCATGCCGGGTCAGCGCGATCTTCAGCGGCTGCTTAGAGCCGGGCACGAGCGCGGCGGGCGCGGTGTACGCGGCTTCGATCGGCGGCGCAATCCGCAGCGTGAGATCTTCGACGACGAACGTCTTCGGTTGATCGACGAGCACGGCCGACGCCGTGAGCCGGAACGTTTGATCGAGTGGGGCCGCGGTGCGCGAGGTGCTGAACTCGATCGTCGTCTCGGTCTTTCCCTTTTCGATGTCCGTGATCTTCGCCGTTACGCCCGAGGGCAAGCCTTCGATCGCGAACTTGATCGGAGCATCAAACTTATTGAGCTTCGTCACCTTCACGGTGAGCGAGGCTTTGCCGACCAGTTGCGGCAGGATGACCGTCTTCGTCGAGGTGGCGAACTTCAGAAAGTCGGGGGCCGGCGCGCCGACGGAGATCGGCAGCAACTCGGCCAAATCGAGCGGCGGGTTCGACAAGCCGCCGAGCGACGTACGCAGAGCGGCGACCGCGGACGCCGTGGCCGTGGTGGTTTCTTTGCTGTCCTTCGGCGTTCC
>JAFLCO010000079.1 GCA_017303535.1 Planctomycetota bacterium | reverse complement strand
GTACAGCGCCGCTTGCATGACGAAGTTTTCGGGGAGTTTTCCCGACGGAAGCGTCGCTCTGGCGCGTTGGGCTTCCAGCTTCGCCAAGAAATAGCTGAAGACGGCACCGACTACGCCGCCCCGAATCGCCCCGTACCACAACTTTGCTAAACAAGCGTCCGTCCAAGCTGCGATGTCTTGTGCCTTGGGTACGTTGTACGAGAACTGAAACTCGCTCCGATCGGCAATGAGCAACAGTCCCAGCGCAGCGCCTCCCGCGCAGGCTCCCATCCGCCACCGCTCCGCTTCCGAGATCCGGCACGTCGGATCCGAGTTGCCGATACCTCCGAGTTGGAGCCCAAAGGCAATCAGATAATGCAGAAGCTTGCCGAGCAGCATCCCCAGAAACGTCGGAATTGCGACGGCGGCTCCCAACAACAGCAAGGCTTGGCGACCGTTTTTTGGGTACTCGACGTTCATGGCCGTCAGTACCCCGACGATAAACCCGAGAGCACCCCCCGTGCAAATGAAGAGTACGACAGACCGGCCTTGGACGTTATCGAAGTCGATCCAGGAAGTCCCGTACCGTGTCTCGGTGAACTCCCGCGCAACTGATTCCAGCCACAGTTCGAAAGAGGCCCATTCCGCCGGATAGTCGGCAGCCTTCCGTCGGGCCGCAGCCACCTCTTGCTCAAAGGCGGCTGCCGCTGTCGCGTCCGCCGCACCGCTACGCGCCGCATCGTAGTGCCGTCGCGATTCGGGATGGGAAAGCACTTCCCAGGCTTCGTTCAGCAACACCATCTGAGCATGGGAGCCGCCGTGATCGGGGTGGCACTCTCGGGCTCGACGAACAAAAGCGACTCGTAGGGCTGCTAGATCGGCGGTCTCCGCAACTCCGAGGATGGCGTAATAGTCGTGGTTCATCAATTGCCCCTGTGAGACGTTATCCCGGGCCTAACGGGCATTGCGGGAAACGCGGGCCAGTTTTCGACGACGGCGGACGTAGAGCGCGCCCCAAATCGACCCGCAGACGGCGAGGACCGTATAGCAGCCCGCGCACCAGTGCCAAATCTGCGCATGGTCCTGATAAATCTGCGGCACCGGAGTCCTCCACGGAAACCAGCTCGTTTCCCATCCCGAGAACTGCAGACTGACCGCACAGAGACCGAACGTGACCGACAGCCAGACGCCCAACAACCCGATGACCTTGGCGAAACGCACCAACGTCGGGAACCAACGCACAAGCGCCCGACACACTTCGCCGGGCACCTTGACGAAGATGAACCGGAAGACGCCGACGATCATTTTGACCAACAGGTCTTCCAAGAGCCCCAACCAGCCGGTTTCCCCATCGCAGTCGGCGGAGACAGTCGGCGACACGACGGCAGCATGGCCGCCTCGGGGATTCCGTTGCACCCGCGCGCCGCAACGTGCGCAGGAAAAGGGCTGCCCTGACGCATAGGCCGCGAGATCGAGATCGGCGCCGCATTTTGGGCATTGTTTCGCGGCGTCGGCGGTCGCGGCCATAGCTCGATCTCCCTCGGCCGAAAAGGGCCGCGTTGCCGGTCGCCCGATCGGCGGTCGTTAAATGCTACTTAAACACATCATCTAATCGGGCACGATGGTCGTCAAGTTTATGAACCTTGACGATCAAAAGTTCCTGGCGGCACTCGGCGAGCGGCTCCGCATTGCGCGGACGGCGGCAGGGCTGACGCAGGTACAATTAGCCGCAAAAACGGGACTTCACCGAACGTTCATCGGCAGCGTCGAACGGGGCGAGCGCAACGTCTCCATCTTGAACCTGCGACTTCTGTCGCGCAGGTTGCGCGTCACGCTGAATGCGCTCGTCGACGGTCTTTCCTAAGGTGACGACGTGGACCGAACGTTCCGCGCATCGTGCAGGTAATTCTGCGGCGCGCCGGAAGACTAGGGATTTGCGGTCAACAAAGTCCTGCGTGACGCGAATCGTCGCTTCTTGCCTGTAAATAAACTTTCGGCGCAATTCTCGTGATTTTGTTCGCGTGCTATTGCCCGCGGATGCCGCCGGACGCTAGACAACACGGTACGGCGCTTTCCCACGGGATTCTTGCGAGCCGACCCCATGATCAGAGAAGTATTTCGTTGTCCCTCTTGTGAGCAGCCGGTCGCCATCGACTGCGTCTCCGGAGAAGTCGTGTTCGATCCGGACGGTCTCTCCGCCTTGCCTTGTCCGCATTTAAGCTGTTTTTGGATTTGTCTCTCCTTCGTCGGCGGGCGGAAGTTCGCTGAAAAACATACGCGGAGTTGGCTGGGGACGATCGGACGAGGAATTAGGAAGATCGACGCCGCAGCCGATCTTCAAGACATCGCCCTGACGCGCTACATCATGGACTGCGGCAGTGACATGATTGCAGACGACCTCTTCCCCACAGTTGCGATGTATACCGTCGTCGGAGGGAGCGCCGCCGAACGCGAAAATCGGCAACGCGGCTCCGGCGAGTTTCGCGTCTTGATTCGCGGCAAGTCGCGTTCCGCGATCCTCGACGGCTGGGGGCTCTATTCGCAAACTCCGCAAAAACTGATGCGGGAAATCAATGAGCTGTCGTTGGAATACGAGGTATAGATCGGCCGCTTTTGTTCCCGCAACGACCGGGTGATCCTTCGCAAGGCAGCGATTCGTATCGAAATGCTTTCGGCAGCTAAATTGTTTCGTACCAGCCGCAAGGAGTCTGTTTGGTACCGACACTTGCTCGCCGTCGCCGTGCGGCTATTCAGCGATCGTGGCGGGGGCGGTTTCGGCGGGCGTTGTCATTCCGGTACGGAAAACTTCAACGCAATTCTTGACGACATTCAGAGGTAGCTATTTGCAGCCTCTGAACGATCGGGAAACGGTACCCATGCAAACAGCCTCTAAGGGGCAGTTGCATACTGCGGATAAATTACGTACAATTTCCGTAATAAATACGACGCATCTACGCACCCAGCTTGTTATTGGAGGCAAAAAATGAGTTCGGACGCAGAAATCAAAGGGCGCCGAGTGACGATCGACCTAACCGCCGCTGCCGCCCTCGAAGTGGATCGCTTGCGAGAGCTAACGGGTCTGACAACAGCGGATCTCTTTCGCAACGCTTTCAGCTTGTTCCGCATTTACGTGCAGGCTCGCGAACGCGGCGAAGAGATGTGCATCGTTGACCCTGACGACAATCATGCGATTCGAACGAGGATTGAATTGCCGGTCGTTCTTTCGCCGCGGATCGCGACGGATGATTCCGCCGCTTCGCGAGGAGCCAAGCAATGAACGACGGCGACGCATTTAGCATGGATTTTGATGGAGCACGTTACCTCAGTTTTAGCCGCTCTGCGGCACTATTGAATCCGGCATCACTGCGAGTGTATGCCGCCGGTCCGTTGACCAATAACAGCGACGCAATGAGTCGGGATTGCGCCGAAGTGCGAAGCATCCTAAAACGCGTCTTGGGATCGTATGACTATCAAGGCATTCGCTTTCAGGTCTACGACCCGGGAGATGTAACGCAGCCTGGATCAAGCCACACTCCCGAAGAAGTCTATGAGTTGAATCATGAGCAAAGTGTACTGGCGGATCTTGTAGTCTTTCACGTAACCACTCCCTCGCTCGGCGTTGGTTGCGAAGCGCAGATTGCGGCAGATGCCACCGTTCCTCGTGTGACCTTGGTAAGGAAAGACGTTGCGCTAAGCCGAATGTTTGACGGAATTTTTTCGACGACGATCGCCTCGATTCAATACGAAAATCATGCCGATCTCGAGCTACAGCTGTTTCGACAGCTTCCCTTGATCTCCGCGCGAGCGACCCAGTCTGCTTTACAGCGCCGCCCGAGACTGACGGCATTTTCCGATTTGCAACTCGGGAGCATCATTTTCAAACAGCGCATCTTGCATAACGTGACTATCAACGAATTGGCTCGTCAGACCGACATCAAGGAATCTTGGCTACGGCGCCTTGAACGAAAGCCGGTTCTTGCGGCGTGCTGTACGGCGATTCAATTGGATCGCATCGCCGCCGCGACTCACTGCTATCTCAAGACGGTCGATGCACGGAACATGACCACCTTGGTCCCGACTGATAATTCTTTGGTCGAAGATCAGCGGCAATCACTTGAAAACCTTGTCTCTTATGTTTCTTCCAAGGATGGATGGGTGCCGGATGAACGGGTTTTTCGACTTTGGAATAACTACCGCGTCGAGTATCGAACCGAGTGGGATGAGGCGCTTCAGTATCGCGAGGGCGATAACAAGGTCATCTCGGTCGACGCTTGGCGGCAACGTGATCAGGAGCCGCGTTTGTTCTAACCAGGGAGGGATCAAGTGATGCAAAGTTCACAGATTCTCGCTGCGATCGACTGCGCTCGTGACCTGATTTCGTCATTTCAGCTGGCACCCGGGCCGGTCGACGTCATTGCATTGGCCCGTAAGCAGGGCGTTAGTGCTGTTGAGCCAGCCGAGATGAGTGCCGACGGATATTTGGCCCGCACGCGTGACGGCGCTTTGGTTATCCGTTATCGAGCGACCAATAATCGAAGCCGAAATCGGTTTACGATTGCCCACGAAATCGCCCATCTAATTTTTGCCCAAGTCCAAGGGCAGGAATTAGATCAACCGCGCATCGGACGATTGAGCGATCCACAAGAAGAGACGGCGGTCAATCGGATCGCTGCGGAATTGCTCATGCCCGCCAAGTTCATTTTGAATGAGCTTGGGGAGCGCGAACGACGTGGAGAGCTGCCGAACTGGAAAATTATCAACGCACTGCGCCAAACGTATCAAGTCTCGGCTTCCGCAATGGCGTTTAGAATGCTTGAGCTGCCTTCGCTGCGTGCCATCTCAATGAGAATTAGTATCGATGGACATGCGCCGCAATTTCCTTTTGATCGTTCAGAGAATAGCGCAATTCGATTAGTAAATGGGGTGGAGTTTGAGATGGAGCGGCTTTGGCGCGACGCACGCAAAAGTACGCGACACATCGTCGGTGTTAAGGCTGGAGGCACGACTTTTAGCATTCCCTGCGAGGGACTCGTCAAGTCGATGACGACGAAGCTTGGCCCGGCCCGGCACTATTGGGTCATCGGTTGGTTGACCGACGGTAGAAATGAAGCGGCAGCAGGGAAACCGAACCAAAGCCTGGTAGGGAAATGATTGTCAGCGAGTTTCTTAGATTGTTTCCGATGCGAGCGCCCAATCTCATGTGGTTGCTCGGGGCAGGCGCTTCCGCCGCGGCAGGTATTCCGACGGCGTACCACATGATCTGGGAATTCAAGCGGTCTCTTTATTGTTCGACACAGCGAGTGCCCTTGACAGCTTGCGCTGATCTTTCCAATCCCGTTGTTCGTTCTCGGATCCAGTTGCATTTCGATTCGTTACCGGGTGCACCTAAAGAGAATGACCCAGACGAATACGGATACTATTTTGAGCAGGCCTATCCCAATGAGGCTGATCGGCGCAAGTATATCGACCAAATGGTCTCCAGCGCCGTGCCATCGTTCGGCCATCTTGCTTTGGCTTCGCTGCTGAAAATGGAGAAAGCGCGGGCAATCTGGACGACGAATTTTGATCGGATGGTTGAAGATTCATCGATTCGGGTGTTTGGCAATAGCAGCCGACTGGTTGTTGCTGGGATTGATGCGCCGTATCTCGCCACCCAAGCATTTAATGAGTCACGGTGGCCTGTTCATATCAAACTACATGGTGATTTTCAGTCCCGCCGACTTAAAAACACGGCTCAAGAACTTCGCACGCAAGATGCCGAATTAAGAACCTGCTTGCTCACCGCATGTCGAATTCAAGGGCTCGCCATGGTGGGTTACAGCGGACGCGACGCGTCGATCATGGACACTCTTGAGGAGGCCGTCTCAGGCGGACGCGGATTTCCGTCTGGGTTTTTCTGGTTTCACCGGCCTGATTCTCTCTGTCTTCCGCGGGTGCAAGACTTAATCGATAAAGCGGTCGCTGTCGGGATTGATGCGCATCTGATTGAGGTAGAAACGTTCGATGAATTGATGTCCGATATTGTCTCGCTGATGCCGAGTGTCCCAACTGAGGTCGCCAGTTTACTGGAAGAGAGGCCTCGTCGCATTTCGAATGCGCCGTTGCCGAGCGCGGTCGGCGCTTGGCCGATTTTGAGACTAAATGCGTTTCCGATAGTATCGGCGCCGAGTGTTTGCCGACGTATTGTCTGTGACATTCGTGGGCAGAAAGAAGTGCGTCAAGCCATTGCCGATACCGGTGCACATGTGATTGCAGGCAGGCGCAATGTTGGAGTGATCGCGTTCGGCGAAGATTCCGAAGTTCGGAAGGCGTTCGATCCATTTCGAATTTCAGAATTCTCAGTCCATTCGATCGAACAGCGACGCTTGCGATATGAATCAGTGGAGTTGGGACTGCTTTACGATGCGCTCTGCCAAGCGATTGCACGCAGTACGCCGACGATCGTGCATCACCGAGGTCGTAGAGCAATTATCGGAGTTGATCCCACAAAAGCGTCGACGGCATTATACGCTAAGCTCCGTTCGGCCGTTTCCGTGCTGAGTGGCAAGATCCCAGCGACACAACGGAATTGGACCGAAGCCCTACGGCTCCGTTTGGACTTTCGATTGGACCGGTTGTGGATGCTTGTCGAGCCGACCATCTGGGTTGAAGACACCGACGATCGCGCGGAGCGTGAAACCTGTAAGGGATTCGTCCGAGAGCGACTAGCGCGTCGGTATAACGCGGAATGGAATAAGGTTTTGGACGGTTGGGCGGAACTCTTGATTGGAGACTCGGCTGTCGGCGAACTCCGAGCGTTCGGCATCGGCAACGGAATGGACGCCGTATTCCAAGTCGCCAAGGCCCCTGGGTTCAGTTGGCGCGGAGGAGTTCGATGACGTCACAGCCATATGCGATGCCTGCTCACAACTGGCTTACCGAGTCCGAACTGCTCTTTCATCCCGAGGATCAAAGTCATTGCCATGTGCATCCGCTGGCGGGACTGACGCAGTTCGGCCCCTACAGTCAGTCCATAGTTTCCCAAGTGCTTGATCCCGTTCGCGTCGGCTTTATCGTCGCCCACGGACAAGGCCCCTTGGCTAGGCAGTTGTTATCGGAATTGGAACGGCGAGTTGCTCCCAGAGAGCGGCTTTCTTACCTCACGGAATTCCCCGGATTCTCGCGGGTATTCAAAATTCGGGTGGCGGCGGGATGTAGAGGCTGCCACATCGAATTGGACGAGGACGTGGACAAAAGGATTGCCGATGCATCGGATCCCCACTTGGTCCTGGCCGAATCCCTGACAAAGGCATTGTCGCGATTGGAAGCCTTCCGAAACGAGTTCGATGTTATCGCAATCATCCTGCCTGATCATTGGGAACGCGGTTTCTACGGCGGAGAAAACGAGGACTTCGATCTTCATGATTATCTAAAGGCAGTTACAGCATCGCGCGGAATACCCATGCAACTCCTCCGCGAGGGCCGTGCATTCGCTTATCAGTGTCGATGCAGCGTGATGTGGCGTTTGAGTATCGCACTTTACTGCAAAGCTGGAGGGATTCCTTGGAAGCTTGCCGGGACGGATCCCGATACGGCATTTGTTGGGCTGAGTTATGCACTGCGGCACATCGACGTCACCAAACCGCGATTTGTTACTTGTTGTAGTCAGGTCTTCGACGCGGATGGTACGGGGTTTGAATTCATCGCCTATGACGTCGACGATGTGCATGTGGAGCGCGAGAACCCTTATCTAAGTCGCATCGAAATGCGGCGGCTCATGGCTCGAAGCCTCGCTCTTTATCAGCGCCGTCATGCCGGCCGAAGTCCCAAACGCGTCGTCGTGCATAAGTCGACCCCATTCACCTCCGACGAAGTGGACGGGTGTTTCGATGCATGGCCGACGACGGGCGGATTAGAGTTGCTTCAAATTCAACAGGATGTCCCATGGCGGGCCGTTCAAATCAATCCTCCCCGAACACGCGACGGCAAGGGAATGCCCGGACGGTATCCGTGCCGACGCGGTAGTTTCCTGCAACTCGGTGGGCGCGACGTCCTCATCTGGACGCAAGGCAACGTACCAATGGCTCACGAGCAAGATTACTACAAAGAAGGCAAAGGTATACCTTCCCCGCTATTACTTTCACGGTTTGCGGGCCATGGGGCGTTTGATCAGACATGTCGAGACGTCTTGGGATTGAGCAAAATGAATTGGAATAACGACGGGCTGTACGATCGACTCCCCGTCACGATGAGCTATGCGAGTGTCCTGGCGCGTACCGTCAAGCGAATGCCGCAACTCGACAATCGGCCTTACCAGTTTCGGTTTCTAATGTAGTTGTACTTGCGACAATGAGTCTGGCGCCAGCTAGCGCCCGTCCTCATGGAGGTTGACTGTGAATCTAACGTCGACAATGCATCGACGTACGAGATTGCCGGAGCGATGGAAGTGTGGCACAAAGCGGAGCCAGCCTTGTCATTCCACGGCTAATTCTTGCGTGCCGTTCGCAATGTTGGCCACTCTAAGTCCCAGCCTGCGGCTCAAATCTAACTTAATGCGCCGCCCAGCAATCCGCGTCAGCATTCTAAGTGATTGATGCGACGCGATTTGCGTGAGTTCACCGCAAGAATTGAAACGAGATTACTCGTATCGCCTATCGCATGTGTCAGGAAGGAAAACGATTTGGGAGCCGCCTCGGCTTCCGCGTCGGTCAGCGTCGAGACCGCATTCGATCTCGGTCGAATCGACGCTTCTTGCGCTAGAGCCGCGTCTTGAATGGAAGTGGTTCCCGGGCCGACGGAAGGCGGCCCGGGAGGACACTTTTGTTTAGCTAGCACGCGGTCCGAGGAGAACTTTGTAAGGGCTTTAGATATCGAACCCACGTCGGTCTGCATTAATGCGAAGGTCGAAGAGATTGTCACCCGAGGCTCTTGGGCGCTTTGTTAAGGAATTAGGGACAGGGGATCTGTATGACGCCGTCGCCGGCCGCGTTTCCTAACTGTTCGTAAAAAACTGTTTTTGTCCTAAAAGGCTTGGTAAGGTTGAATTGCAGACGAGTGCCGGGGAAACGCCGTAGGAGCGTCGCCGGACGGCAAATCACCCGACGGCGTACGCGTGCTTTTTGCGGACGTGCGGCAGAGCGGAATATACGGGATCGTGATTCACTAACGTCGCGCTATCGGCTTTATGAATTTTCAGCGGCTGAAATCTTATCTCGATACCGCACCGTCGATGCGCTTGTTTCAGGCGCGGAACGTCGCCTATGTCGTCTGCTTTCTCCAGCGGCAATTCAAGAAGGCACGCTCGATTTCGATTCCGCACTCGGAACTATTGCCCGCGCTGGCGACGTTTCGCGAAGAGATGCAAGAACTCGATCGTGAGGCTTTGCGCGATAAACCCGAAGCGTACCTCGCGGATTGGTGCGAACAGTGTTGGTTGCGGCGCGTTCTCGAAGCGGGACGAAATGAGCCCGTTTACCAACTCACGCCGCACTCGGAAGAAGTCATCTCGTTCTTGGATCGGGCACTGAGCCAAGACCTCGGTTTCGTCGGGACCGAGTCCCGGCTCCGCACAGTCATCCGCTTGTTGGACGAATTGGTGATCGGCGCTTCGAGCGATCCGGCCGTGCATCTGGAGCGATTGCACCGCGATCAGGCCGTAATCGCACAGGAGATCGAACGCATCGAACGCGAAGGGATCGTGAAACCTTACGGACCGACGCGCATCCGCGAGCAATTCGGGACCGCCGTCGATCTCCTCAAGCAGCTGCAAGGAGACTTCCGGGCCGTCGAGGATCAATTCAAGGCGATTACCCTACGGGTCCAGCAACGCCATGCCGAAGGGGTCGGATCGCGGGGCGGCATCCTCGGCGATGCGCTGGATGCCGAGGATGCGCTGAAGCGCGAAGACCAAGGCATCAGCTTTTTCGAGTTCCTGCGATTCATTCAGTCACCGATCCAGCAGGATCGCCTGCACGTCATCATTCAGGAGCTGTTGCAAATCGAAGAGCTCGCTTCTCAAACGGCGGGGATGGAGACGGTGCGGCGAATGGTGTCCGTGCTGCTGGCCGAAGCGGAGAAGGTCGCTCAGACGACGCGTCGACTCTCAGGCACGCTCCGGCGACTTTTGGACTCTCGCATCCAGAGCGAACGCCGCCGTACGGCCGAACTGTTGCGACAGATTCGCGGACTGGCCGCGACCCTAAACGAAGCTCCGCCTCGTGACACGGTAGCGCTAGAAGTCGATGCTGAAGTCGGGTTGAGCGGACCGTTTTCGCGCACTGACTGGTCCCCGCCGACGGAGTTCGAGCAGTTGGACCTCACGGACCACACCCCGGACGAGGACGCCAAGCTGGATGCCTTTCGCATGTACGCGGCGCTGCGACCGATCGACTGGATCGGCATTCGTCGGCGGATTGACGACGCCTTGGTGCAGCACGAACGCCTGACGCTGGGAAAACTTGTCGCCGAACGGCATCCGACCGCCCGTGTCGTCGACGTGGTCGGGTATTTGGAGACCGCCCGCGAACAAGAGCATCTAATCGATCGTGCGGCGACGGAAGAAGTTTTGCTTCTGCCCCGAGAAGAAGACGAGCGCAGTTTGCTGGTGACGGTGCCGCTCGTGACCTTCGTGCGCAGAGGGGCTGAGGCATGGTCTTAAACGGAGCGCTACCCGACTTTCGCGATTGGTCCGTCGCCGCCGTGCGGCTCCTGCAAGGAGTCGTGTACCTCGATGACGGTCCAGTCTGGGGAATCCTCTGCTCCAACAAGACCCGCTTGGAAGAGTATTTCGCCCGCCTCGGCCTGGCGCTGGTCGTCGACGAGGCGGAAGGCTTTGCTTTTCTGCGACAGTTGGAAGACGACGAACTGGAGAAGGGCTACGAGAATCTACCGAAACTGTTTCGTAAATCTCGGCTGAGCTACGACGCCACCCTGCTGTGCGTCCTGCTGCGCGACGAACTGCGGCGGTTTGAGGAAGAGCAAGTCGAAGATCAGCGGTGCGTCATCAAGACGTCGGAGTTGTTGGAGAGTTGGAAGCCGTTTTTTCCCGCCGGACTAGATGACGTAAAACTGCAACGCAGCCTCAAAGCGGCGCTCGCCGATCTCGAGGAATTGAAGTTTGTGCGATTGTTTACCAAGGAACCGGAAGAGTGGGAGCTGCGCCGGATCCTGAAAGCCCGCATTCCCGTAGCGAAGTTAGAGTCGCTGCTACAACAGCTGCGCGAAGCACGGCCGGAAAGAAGCGGAAAACTCGAGGAAGGGCCCCGTCATGCATGAATTCAGCGAGCAGTTGGAAACGACGCACACGGCATCCCTCGGAATTCCGCGCGGCTTTCGCTTGCAGCGGTTGGAAGTATTTAATTGGGGAACTTTCGATAGTACGAGCGGCAACGTTCACGTAATCCCGGTCCAGGGGCAAACGACGCTGCTGGTCGGACATAACGGTTCCGGCAAGTCGACTCTTGTCGACGCCTTACTCACGCTGCTGGTGCGGCCGGGCAACTCCCGCAACTACAACGTCGCCGCGGGCGCCGGCAAAGGGGAACGCAACGAACGCTCCTATATCCGAGGAGCCTACGATCGCCGTAGCGACGAAGACAGTCGGAGCGAAGTACAATACTTACGAAAGGGCCCGGGACATTATTCCGTACTCTTGGCCTGCTTTCGCAACGAGGCGACCGGCGGGGTCTTTACGCTGGCGATGGTCTTGCATCTTGCGGCGGATAATTCCGTGGAAAAACTTTACTGTTTCGCGCCGGAGGAGCGCTCGATTGCCGCTCATTGCTCCGGTTTGCGCAGCATGGACAAGCTCGCTAAGCAGATGCAGGAACGCGGTTTTCCTAAAACCACTAAATCTTACGCCGAGTACTTCGAGTGGTTTCGCAAGGCGACGGGGATCCAGCCGCAAGCGCTGGATATGTTCAATCAGACCGTCGCCGTGAAGGATATCCAGCGCCTGAACGACTTCCTCCGCAAACACATGCTGGAGGCCAAGCCTTGGGGAGAAAAGGTCGATGAGTTGTTACGGCATTTCCAGGATCTGAGCGACGCGCACCGTGATCTACTGCGCGTCCAACGACAGTTCACACTGTTGCAACCGATCGCCGAACAAGGAACCGTCTACCGCGCACAGGCCGGCGAATTGCAGCGGGTCGAGCGTCTGCTGCAGGCGACGGACGCGTTTTTCTATCAAAAAGTGATCGACTTGTTCACGCCGGTCTGCGCCGAGCGAAAGCAGGAACTCGTCCGGACCGTCACGCGGCGTCAGGCGACCGTGGTCGAAATCGACGCGGCGCGCGAACAATGCCGTCAGTTGCAGAACGAGATCGACCAAGCCGGCGGTGAGCGTCTCCGGCAGATTCCGTTCTTGATTGCCGCGCATGACGCGGCGGCGGCCGGCAAACGGAACCAATCGCAAAGCTTTCACGACGCCCTGCAACGGGCGGGGCTGACCGATTCCGTCGCCGACGAGGCTGCGTTTCAAACGGTACGAAGCCGGTTTGCCGGCATGACCGGCCAATGGCAAGCGGAATTGGCCGCCGCCGAGCAACAACGACGTGCGTTGATTCATCGTCACGGTGAAGCGATACGCATGCTGCGCGACGAGGAGACGGAGTTGCAGGCGGTTCTGCAGCGCCAGGGGAATATTCCGGCCCGCCTCGGCGACGTGCGCCGCGATCTCTGCGCCGAGTTGCGACTCAAGGAGCAGGAGCTGCCGTTTGTCGCGGAACTCGTCTCGGTCAAAGCCGCCGATCGCGAATGGGAGCCGTCCCTCGAAATGATCTTGCGCAACTTTGCGCTGACGTTATTGGTCCCAGATCACTGTTATGCGTTGGTCAGCGGCTACCTGGAACGAACGCGCCTGCGCGACGCACAAGGCCACGGCCAGCGGCTCGTCTATCAGCACGTCGGCAAGTCGACGGCAAAGCCGACGGAACTGTCGCCGGATGTTCGCTCTTTGCCGCAGAAGCTGGAGTTTCGCCCGAACCATCCGTTGGTGCCGTGGGTGAAAGGGGAGTTACTGGAGCGCTTCGGTTTTCGCTGCTGCGACACGCTTGCCGAATTCCAGGCGGCGCCGGGCAAAGCTCTCACCCGTGAGCGGCACGTCAAATTCCCCGGCGGACGACACGAGAAAAACGATCGTGACGAGGCCGTCGATCCGCGTCGCTACGTTTTGGGTTGGGACCATCGGGAAAAGCAGCGACGACTTCAGGACGGGATTCAAGAGTTGCGGCAGCAACTTGGTCGGCTGGACGCCCAGATCCAACGCTTCGACGACGACCAAACGCAATTGCGCCGGCGCTTACAGGCCGTCGAAGAAGCGTCCCGCGTGACGGAATTCGCCGCCCTAGATTATTGGTCGGAGGAACGCGAATCGACGACACTGCGTCTAGAGAAGCAGGCTCTTGAGGAGAACAATCACGCCGTCCGCTTACTGAAGCAGCGACAAGCGGAGCGTGAGCAACAAATCGCCGCCCTGGAATTACGGCGCGAGCAACTCATTCGCGAGATGGAACGCTGCGAGCGCGAGATTCAGAACGGTGAACGGCTGATCGCCCACGCCCGGCAATACGTCCAGCGTGGCAACGGCGACGGCACGTTCCCGCGACTGGCGGAATGCTTTGCGGAGCTGGAAGCATATTTCACGGACGCCCCGCTGACTTGGGAAGACTTGCTGCCTCGCAAAGAGACATTCCTACAAGCCCGCCGCGCCGAACAGGTCGGCCTCAAGGATCGTCTACAGCCGATCGAGGAGCAACTGCGTAAGGCGATGGCGCAATACTTACGCGCCTTCGCCGACGACAAGCTCGAATTGGATCCCGACATCAAGTATCTCGAGGACTTCCTGGCGCTGTTTCAGAGGATCTGTGCGGAAGAATTGCCGAAACACGAACAGCGATTCAAAGAACGGCTGAATGAAAAAGTCGGCGATGAAGTAAGTCTGCTGCGGGGAGCCTTGCAGCGGGAACGGGGGGAAATTGAGGAGCGAATCGAGTTGCTTAATAAATCGCTGCGGCAACTTGAATATCGCCCCGGTACGCATATGCGTCTCCAGGCCAAACCGGTCCGCGATCGCGAAGTCGTCGAGTTTCGACAAGCCTTGGACGAATGCGTCAGCGGATCGTTCGACGGTACGCCGGAAGCGAACGAGCAGCGTTATCTGCGGATCGAAAAGTTGATCGTCCGGCTCCGGGACGAAGAAGCGTGGCGGCGCAAAGTGACGGACGTCCGTAATTGGTTCGACTTCGCGGCCGTGGAGACGGACGATCTGACCGGCGCCGAGCGGAGTTATCACGAGGACAGTTGCGGGCAGTCGGGCGGGGAAAAGGCGAAGCTGGCGTTTACGATCCTGGTGGCGGCCATCGCCTATCAATACGACTTGCAGCCGGGCACGGCGGGCCAGTCTCGCTTTCATTTCGTCGTCGTCGACGAGATGTTTTCGCGCATCGACGACCGCTATTCGCGTTACGCACTCGATCTCTTCGCTAAATTCGAATTGCAACTCTTGATCGTCGCGCCTCTGGACGCCAAAGCCCGCGTCACCGAACCGTACGTCGGTTGTTATCTCCATGTCGCCAAAGACGCGCAAACCAATCGCTCCGAAGTCTTTTGCATGAACGCGCGCGAGTTCCAGGAAAACATGGCGACCGCCGACGGCGTCGAGTCTCCCGCGCGCGTCGCGCCAAAACGACCGCGTAACGCGCCGAAGTGAGGCGGAACCCGCGATGATCCAACCGGAAGATATCCGGCAAAAGGCCGAGCGGCTCTATCCGAAATTTCTTCGGGAATGGCTGGATGGCAACGACGCTTTCTTCCCCCGGGTCATCCCGTCCAATCGGGACTTGAACGGCGCCACACAGGCTCGGGCCGCGGAACAGGTGCAACGTCTGCGCGAGGCCTCGAAAGAGGTCCTAGGCTACGGCTACTCCGTAACGTGGGAAGAGCGTCGTTCGCGCGACTTCGGGAGGAATC
Source organism: Planctomycetota bacterium (assembly GCA_017303535.1). Lineage (GTDB taxonomy): Bacteria > Planctomycetota > Planctomycetia > Pirellulales > PNKZ01 > PNKZ01. The sequence continues at coordinate 5,917 of JAFLCO010000079.1, read as the reverse complement.
TGTTTCCGGTGCGGATCAGCTTTGAAACCGCAGCGGACTTTCTGCGCTATCTTCGCCGCCTGGAGGAATTCGAGCGCTTTCGTCGCGCCGTCACCCAAACCTGCGACGAGTTTCCCGTGTTACGCCCTTGGATTCGTTCGCAGACGCGGGCGTTTCTCGGCGTCGTCGAAGAAGTCGACGGCTTATTACACGTTCTCCGATACCTGCGCGATCATCCGCGGCCGGACGTGTTCGCCCGCGAACTTCCTCTTCCCGTCGATACGAAGTTTGTAGAACGGCAGGCGGCAATCTTGCGCCCATGGCTGGACCTGGTGTTGCCTGCGCATGCCGTACGGGCCGACGAACAGCATTTTGAGCGACGCTACGGCCTCAAATACGCCGAGCCGCACCTCATGGTGCGGGTGCTCGATCCGACGTTGCAGAGCGAGCTTGCACTTCCCTGGTCCGAGTTTTCGTTGCCGCTGCAGGCATTGGAGAAGCTGCGGGTCTCGAAGGCGACGGTGCTCATCGTGGAAAACAAGGTGAACTTGCTGACGCTGCCTCCCCTGCATCGCGCGATCGGCCTCGGTAGTCTGGGAGATAACATCACGATCTTACGCTCCGTTCCTTGGCTGTTGCATTCTCCAATCTACTATTGGGGTGACCTGGACGTGGAAGGGTTTGAAATTCTCTCTTCGTTACGCTCGTTCTTGCCGCACGTGCAAAGCATCTTGATGAACGCCGATACACTCACTCACTGGCGGTCTCTTGCCGTTCCCGGAACAGGCGCCGCGCCTGCCGTACCTCGCGATCTCTCTTCGTCGGAACAGGCGGGGTTTGACATGTGCCGCGAGTTCAATTTACGTCTGGAGCAGGAAAGAATTCCTCAAGCGGTGGTGGTCAACGTATTTAACCAATTGCACCTCGATGATTGAACGACTCGGGGCAACTGGACGGCTATTGAACTCCTATGTAGCCGGTTTTGGCAAGGGTGCCGAGATGACGATGTTTCCAGACTCCTATCCGAGATTACGCTTTGAAGTGCGGTCCCATTCAACTGGTTACGAAAGACGACTCCCATTCTGATTCAGCGAGCTCGGAGCCCCATGTTCAATCTCGGGTTGTCGTCGTTCCATCGGCATCCGTCGTTCGTTCCTGATCTATTCGTTCAACTGCCTCCGGCCTCCTGAAAAGGATGTGATGCCCTAATTGGCCTGAATTGCGATTTTCGGCGGCCCAGACTCGTGCCAAGTCGTACCGTCGCGGAGCATCGCCCAGCAGATCACCAGCAGCCTCCTGGCCGTGGCGATTACGGCGATTTTCCGACGCGTCTTGTTTCCGCGGCAGATTCCCTCAAAGATCTCGCTGATTTTCCCGTTGTAACGTCGTCCCAACCAAGCGACTTGAACCAACAGCGCCCGCAGCAGCTTGTTGCCCCGGCCGCTGATTCCGCCTTGCCTGCTCATCGTCCCCGACTCGAATTGCGTCGGCGTCAGCCCGGCATAGGCTCCCACCTGCTTGGCATTTTTGAATCGCTTGGCGTCGTCGATCACGGCGACGACGACTTCCGCCAAGCGCGGACCGACGCCGGGAATACTTTGTAGCTGTTGGATGCGGGCGTCGGCCCGAGCCAAGAGGTCCAATCGAAGCTCCACTTGGTCGATCAGTGTTTGCACCTGAGTCATTGCCTCCAGCTCCAAATGCAGTTCCAATTTCCACAAATCGTTTGAGCCGGCGTTCTTCGCGCCCCGAGCGATGAGCTGGAGAGCGGCCATTCGTAGACGCACGCGACGCTCTTAAACTTGCCCAGGTCGATCGACAGAATCTTCACGACAGGTCTCCTGACGATTAGCGGTGTTTCGGCCGAGGTCACACGCCTCAGCGCTCGGTTGCCATCGTGGATCGTATCGATCCGACGATCGCACCCTCACCGGGAGACCGGCTTACATAGTTTCTATTTGTGGCAGGATTGGCAAGCTGGGACGAGAAAACGATCCGTTTGACGGATCAGTGACCTCGATTACACGATGCCGGATTCGCTTCACGTGAAGGAATCGGCTCGTGGATTTGTTTCGTTGGTCGGTTTTGTTGATTCGCGGCTTATGTGTTCCCAAGGCAGTACTGGCGGCCGAGAACACGGCGTTGCGGCAGCAATTGGCGGTCTATAAACGAAGAACTCGTCGGTCGCCGAGACTGAGGCTTCGTGATCGGCTGTTCTGGATCGTCATATCGCGGTGGTGGCCGGGCTGGAAGGCGGCTCTGGTTATCGTTCAGCCGGCGACCGTTTGCCGTTGGCATCGGGCCGGGTTTCGATTGTTTTGGCACCGGAAGTCGCTCGGTGGGCGACCGCGAATCGATCGGGAGTTGCGTGATCTGATTCGTCGCATTGCCGCCGAGAATCCGCTCTGGGGCGTGCCGCGCATTCGGGCCGAACTGAAACTGCTCGGTCATCGTATCGCTGAAGCGACGATTGCCAAGTACCCGCCTTCGCAATCTACAGGACCGAGGCGAATCAATTCCGGTACCTGGACCGCCTTCTGGAAGAATCATGCCGCCGAGATTGCGGCGATCGACTTCTTCGTCGTACCGACGGCCACGTTTCGTTTGTTCTACGTTTTTCTCGTTCTCTCACCCGATCGACGTCGCGTCGTTCACTTCAACGTCACTTGCAATCCGTCGGCATCTTGGACGGCTCGACAAATCATCGAAGCGTTTCCTTTCGACTCCGTGCCCAAGTATCTCGTCCGCGACAACGATCGCATCTTCGGTCGCGAATTCTCCGCCCGCGTCGAAGGCATGGGAATCGAAGAGATTCCGACGCCAAGCACAGCCCGTGGCAGAACCCGTATGTCGAACGGCTCGTCGGAACCATTCGCCGCGAACTTTTGAATCATGTCATCGTCTTGAACGAACGTCATCTCCAGAGATTGCGGTCGAGCTTCTTCGACTATTACCACGTAGCGAGGCCGCATCAATCGCTCGACGACGCCGCGCCGGTGCCGCGCGAAGTCGAACCGCCCGAGCGCGGACCGATCGCTTCCACACCGCTGGTCGGCGGATTGCATCATCGTTACGGCCGCCGCGCCGCGTAGTTCGCGGCACTTTCCGTTTGAGCGGACTCGGGTGGAATCTGTCACGCTCTGAAAGCTGCGGGCAACACGGAAACCTTGACGACGATCGGACGCCCCGATCGTCGCGCCGAAAATCCGGCGGTCGCCGGATCACTCATGCCCATCTTGCCAAAAATCGTTCGGACGAGGTTTTCGAGACGGACAGTCCACAGTTCACGCCGACTTTTAGGCACGCTCGAATTTTTGCACCAAACGCCTCGGTTCACCATGTGATGATACGACGCGTTAGAACTTGTTGACGACCGATCGCGACGATCGCCAGTTGAAGTAAGCTCAACAAGGCATATGAAAAAAGCAGCGACAACCCTACAGCCAAAAACTTTCCCGCAACCCCCTTAGGCCACGCACCAATAGTTCCAGCTGCCCATCGAAATCCGCACCGCAGAGCGATTGCGCTTAACAATGTACAACACCCGAAAAGAAACCACTTCCCCCCTCCAATACGCCCCGCAACGGCAACAATGCTTGCGACAAATAGATAAAACAACAACTCCCGTAGGGAGATTTGAAATGGCTTAAGATACGACATAACCACTTAAGGAGCATCAGGAAACAGACTGAAACGCCGGGTGCGTTCAAAGGAATTGGCACCTATCGCAAAAGACGATAATTATTGCACTGAAGCCAGCGGAATCTCTTGATTGGCCTCAAGAAATACCAGTTTATCCTGAGGTCGCGGCAGCACTATCAAAACTAGGCTGCTAATCTCATTTTCATGCCTGTTTGTTGCACATGCCATGTAATTGCTAAGCGGAAATGTTTTCGATACTAGAATCCTTACCGTCATTTCCGAGTCGTCTTCGCTAATCGAGTCGACATGCCCAACTCGCACTCCTTGAAATTGAACTTCGCACGACTGGGCGATTTTGGCTACCGGCATTTTTACGAAAAACGGCCGATCCTCCTGATAATGCGGGTGGCCGAAGAACCACCAACTGATTCCTATGGTGAACACAGTCAAGAGCAAAACAATAAGCAGTTTTTTCATGTCCTACTCGGTCTTGTTGAGTAATTCCCTTCTTGCATAGAACAACGGCGTGACGGAGTGACGAGTCGTAAAAGTGAAGATATGGCAGGTTTTTGTCGGGGTTAGTGCCGGGTGAATGGAAAAAGTATTTTAAGGCGTTGTGAACCGAGGGTCGATGACGCTGTGATCGGACGAGGCGCTGGTGGAGGCTTAGAAGAATGCGAACAAAGTGAAACGCAGCAGCCAACCGTTTGTCTACAGCGACGCGGCGGTGGACTGCTTGCTGCCGCTACGGACGTGTTTTGGCCGCCGTACCGCCAAACGCAAGGCTTGGCTCGTTGGTTTATCGATTTGATGTGGCGGTCGAGATTGAGGTGTCCGATTACAGTTCGCTGACCAAACGGGCCGGGGAGTTGTCGCTCGATCTGAGTGTCGTCCGATACACCGGTCCAGTCGAATTGTTTGTTGACGGCACCGGCTGAAAGTGTTCGGCGAGGGAAAATTGAAGATCTGCAAGCACGACGTCAGCAAACGACGGATGTGGCACAAGTCGCATATGGCGATTAATCCGGCAACGCGGGAGATCGAAGCGGTCGTGCCGACAGAGAACAGCGACCACGACGACGACCAAGCGGTTCCTCTTCTTCTGGAACGCAGGTCCGCGGCGACGAGGTCTATGACAGGTGGGAGGTTTACGACATGTTGGCGGCGTAAAAAATAGAACCGATCATTCTTCCGCAGCACGATGCCACGATCAAGCGGCACAGCAACTCGCAGGACGCACCGCTGCCACGCGACAAGGTGATTCGTCGCATTCAACAAGTCGATCGATCGGCTTGGAAGAAAGAAGTCGACTATCACCAACACTCACTCGGTTAGACCACCATGTTCAGTATGAAAACCATCTTCGGCGACGAACCGAAATACCGGACACTACCCAACCAACAAACGGAAGTTCAAGTTCGCTCCAAAACCCCGGCTCGAATGACGCAAATCGGCATGCGTGAATTCAAATACGTTTAGGAAACAAGGCCACCTACTCTACAGCGCGCGCTTCGCGATTTGTTGCCGGTAATTTTTTTCTGAATTCACAGTCGTTATACAGCTTCTCTGCGGTTTGTTGACACTCCCTGTATTTGTCATCGCACATTGCACGCCACCCCCACGACGTGTACCCAGAACAGATATTGTTCCAGAATCCGGATTTATTTACACATGCGGCATAATTGTTTCCGCAAATCCAAAGATAGTTATTCAGCTTGTCACGACATTCGTCTCCAGTGGACTGCTGGTTTTCATGTTTTTCGGCTGCCACTTCAACCTGTCGTCCCACAACGTCACGCAAAGTAATTACCTTTTTTTCCAGGCCAAAAGTGTCAAGTGATGTCGTCGGAGACGAGTCTACATACTGGTAGAGGTTAGACTGTTGCACTCCCCATTTGGCGAAAGCAGGGTCTCGTGTAAGCCAAACTCCCAACGAAGAATGCAGATATCGCCATCGCACCCCAAATAGGCCCGTCGTCGCATCCCAACGATATCCTGCGTAGAGAGTCTCCGAGCCGTATCCGCTACTTGATTTGACACTGAAGTCGGCGTTAAGGAAATTTGGAGTACCGTACGGCGCATAGCAATAACGCTCTTGAACGCCGCCACTCGTATTTGCAATCGCCGTGACGTTCCAATTGGCGTCTTGAATGGCATAGAACCGCTCGCTAAGAGTACCGCTGTTCGTCGGGGAACGGTCGCGACAGACCAAGTCATCGACGTAGCGGAGCCCCCAGAGGAATTGCCGCTCGGCCGACGCCGAATCGGGCGAATTTCTGAGTCGCTCTTCCAAGAC
>JAFLCO010000078.1 GCA_017303535.1 Planctomycetota bacterium | reverse complement strand
CGATGACGTCGGCCCGCCGACCGAGCATTTGGCTGCCGAGCAACTTCGCGACGCGTGCCTTTTGCGAGTCGCTCTGACTGCCGCGCGTGAGCGCCTGCACGCGCGCCGGTGGAATATCACCGGCGCGGAACGTGCCCGCCTCGACGGCGTCGAGCAACTTGGCGACCCGCTCCGGCCGGGCGAACAGCACTTCCAGCGCCGGTTCACGAACCTGCGGGCTCAGGCCGGGCCAAGCCTTGAGGACGACGTCGACCGTCGCGGCGTCGGTGAACTTGCCTAGCGTCGCGAGCGCCGCAAGCTGCACCTCCGTCGGCTGGCGATTGTCGATCAGCTTGGTAAGCGTCGGCCGCAAGTCGGCAAACTTGCCCATGCCCAACGTGTCGATCGCCGCCAGCCGAGCCTTCGTCGCGGCCTTTTCATCGACGGCCGTCGCCGTACTCTTGGCGAGCATCGAATCGACGATCGACTGCATCTTGGCGAGCTTTCCCTCTTTGGCGAGTCGCGACATTTCTCCATTGGGCTTCTTGAGGCCTTGTGTGAGTCCGCGCGTTACGTAAAGCGCAACGGCAGCTTCCGATTGGGGAAGCGCGTCGAGCGTGGCAAGGGTATTTTCGACGACCGAGGAGTGCAATTCCGACTGTAAAGCGACCTGCGATGCTAGCTTTTCCAAGAACTGCCGTGCCGCGGCCTGTTTCGTAAAGTTTGCGTTAACCAAAAGATCTTTGAGGACGCGACCGGCACCTAGACCGAGCGAACTCTGCACGGCAAGTTGAATCCACCGATCGCCGGGGTCGCGTGTAATGATCTCTTCCAAGGCAACGGCGGCTTGTGAGTCGTTACGAGCGGTTTGTTCATTGAACTCCGCTCGATGTTCCGCACGGACGTGGGTGTAACGCCCGATTTCAAACACGCCGCCTAGTTGAAATGCCAAGGTATAGCGAACTTCCATATCAGAATCGTCTGCGTGAGCCGCCAGGCGCGCAATGAATTTGTCAGACAATCGATGTGCGCTGAGAGCTATCGCGTGCTTCCGTACTTGTGGATGTTGATCGTCGACTGCATGAAGCAAGGTCTCCTCGCGGAGCATAGTCGTAAACGCTATTGAGGCGGGCATGCCGTCGAGAGCGTAAATCGCGTGCATCCGACCTAGCGGCGACTTTGAATTCGCTGCGAGTACTTCCAATAGGGCATGAGAGTTGCCGTCCTGCCGTTGATAAAGCAGCCGCGCCGCCGTTTCGCGGTGCCAGGAGTTCGGGTGTTCGAGGAGTTGCACGAGTTCGGCCGTGGTGGCGCTAGCAAGCTTGGGGCACGGGCGGTGTTTATAGCCGTCGGGGAGGATGCGGTAGAGCCGGCCGCGGTCTTTGCCGGCCGTGAGGTCGAGATGCTCTTTGATCATCGGCGGGATGCTCGCCGGGTGCTCGATCACTTCGCGGTACATATCGAGAATGTGCAGCGTTCCGTCGGGGCCGTTGGCGTATTGGCAGGGACGGAACCAGAGATCCTTCGACGACACGAACTCGCTCTTCTCATCGATGCGGCGGGCGATGAATTCCAGCGGGCTCGCCGGGTTGCGTTCTAGCCGCTTGCGATGCACCAGATTGCTGCCGACGTCGCCGACGATGGCGATGCCGTGCCACTCCTTCGGCCAAGCGTCGCCGCGGTAGATCGTCACCCCGCCGGCTCCGGTGAAGTAGCCGGCCGCGCGACCGCCCCCTTCGACGGAACCTTTCACCGCGCCGGAAACCCGAAGCTGCGTGCGAATGACCCGCCACGGTTCGACGGGGCTCGTGCGAAACACCTCGGCTTGTGGACCGTCGGCGGCGATCATGGCCCGGGCATCAGGAGCCGAGAGGTACGGGTTGCGGGCAATGTACCGATCTTCGTACATCACCTGCTGGATGTGGTTCGAGTTGGACGAGACGAACTTGTGCCCCCAGTCGTCGAAACACATCCCGTGCTGCGAGGCGCCGCTGGTGAGGACGAACTCAAACGTGCGGGGATTGAAAGCGATATCCCGGCCGCGAACGTTCACCGGTTTGGAGTCTTTAAAGTCGGCCGCGTGATGCGCGGCGCGGTCCTTGTCGTCGACCGGCCAGAACTTGGCCCGGGTCGGATCGGCACGCTGGATCATCCCGCCGATGCTGCTCGTCGCGAGATGAATCCGGTTGTCGAGCCCCCAGCGGAAGCAATTGAGCAGGCCTTGCACGTTCGAGGTGCCGAAGCCGGTGAAGACATTCTTCACGACGTCCGCCCGGCCGTCGCCGTCGGTGTCTTTGTAGTAGCGCACGTCCGGGGCGTCGCCGATGAAGACGCCGCCGTCGTAGCAGAAGACGGCGGTCGGCCACAGGAGCTTGTCGACGAAGACCGTGCTCTTGTCGTACTTGCCGTCGTTGTCCAAGTCTTCGAGCATAGAGACACGGCTCAGCGAGTCGTCGCGGTTTTCGCTGTAGCCGCGCATCTCGCAAACGAACAGCCGACCGTTTTCGTCCCACTCCATCGCCACCGGGCTATTCACGAGCGGCTCGCACGCGACTTGCTCGAGCTTGAAGCCGGGAGCGACCGTGAAATCTTTCCAAACATCGCCGGGTTCCGTCGGCGCGACACGCGGCAATTGCGATTTGAAATCTTGCTTGAGCAGGTCGTCCGGCGCAGCGGCAGCAGCAGTTGCCGACAGTGTAGAGGGTTCGGCGGCCCGCGATGCAGCGAGAGTTACAAATGCGATCAGCGCGAAGAGCCCGATCGAGAGACGGTTCGCCATCGGCGAAGCTCCAAGAACAGAAGCGAATATCGAGGCGGGGCGAGCGAGGAGGGATTTCACCGGAAGTGAATCCACTTATCGTAAGCCGCCGAATCCGCTTCCGCAAGCAGGCATCGCAACGAGCGACTTAAGAAACCGCCGCCGAAATTGGGCGAGCTTGCCGGGCTGCGGCGATCCAATCTTCGACCTCGGCAAGGTCCGGACGCTGACCACCGCGCAACGCTTTCTCGCCTTCCGGCGTCGCGAGAAATTCTTCGACGTCGTCCAAGAGTCGCGTCCCCTGGGCTTTCGCGAGAGCGCTCGGGTCGGTGATCCCGCAACCGACGAGAATCTGCGCATCGTGACCGCGCAGGCGGGGCACGCGGCAGACGAGCGTCGCTTGCTGTTGCCAACGCTGCAAAACTTCGGCGTCGATGAACGATGCCTTCATGCGCGGCGCCGTTTTATCAGGATCACAATCTAAAAGTTCGCCGACCGTGCGGATGCCGATCGCTTCAAAACGCCGAGCCGTTTTCGGACCAATCGACGGCGCGTCGGCGATCGGGCTCGCCAAGTTCAAATGAAATTTGAGCTTGCCGCCCCCCGCATCGCGGCGCGATTCGCCGGCCGGCGGCGGCGGTGTTTGTTCGGCGTCGTCGGTGCGCTGGATCGTCGGCTCACTGCGCAGAATGGAACTCGACGATTTGCGGACCGGCGCGTCGAGGTCGCTGACGAGCGGTTTGCGCACGGTCTTCAGCGGTTCGACGCCCGCCGCTCCCGCGGTCCGCAATTCTTCGTCAGCCGCAATCTCGGCGACAGCGCTCGACTTCTTCGTCTTCCGCGTCCATAGCTTCGAGAGCGGCACGCGCGGGAACTTCACTTGCGAGAGCCGCTGCTTCGCCGCTTGGAGCTGCGTCTTGCTGAGCTTCGGTACCAGCGTCTTGGGAACAAGGGCCTTCGGCACTTTGATCGACTTCAACTTGCCGGCGATCTCGGCCGTATGCAGGGCCTGCTTCACCGAGTTGAATGACGGCACATGAATACTGCCGAGCTTCGGCAGCGACGGCACCGTCCACAGGTTCGGCGGCGTCAGAATATGATCGCGGTTAGAACGCTTCCGCGGCGCGGCGCCTTGGCCGTATTGCGTCCCGGTCGGCTGCGGCTTCTCAAGGTCGAGCTGCCGCAGCGGCGTTTTGAGCACTTGCTCGGCGTGCAACTTACGGACGACCTTTTCATCTTCCGGCAGCGTCGCCACGGCCTTGCCGGTGCGCTGCACTTCGTCGTAGATGGCCATTACGGCGGCCCGATCTTTGACGTCGGCGAGCTTCTTCGTGATCCAGAAGATCGGCACGAGCGACGTCGAAATCAGCGTCTCTGTCGTGAGGTTCATTTGCGGCACGTCGACGGCCGCATCGGCGAGCGCCTTATCAATGGTGCGGGCGATCGCCACGGCCGCCAAGCCGATCTGGCCGGCGATGCGATCTTTGATCTCTTGATCAAGCCCCAGCGGCGGATTCTTCACGCCCTGCGCCAGGTTGTAGTGTTCGATGCAGACGAAGTAGTGCTTGTTCGCCTCTTCGGCGCCGTAGCGAATCAGATCGGCGAGCCAGGTCGTGGTCGCGGGCGTTTCCAAGTTCGGAAATCCGCCGAGATCTTGCTCGAGGATATTTCGCAGTTCCACGTACGATTGCGAGATGCTCCATTCGCAGGCCCGGTGTACCTTCCCTTCCGCCTCGGTCTGGCCGGTGTGAAACGGCATGAAGGGATCGGAGACGTAGTGCGACAGGACGCCGGCCGAATACGCGGCCTCTTTCCAATCGCCGAGCCGCAGGGCATCGACGGTGAGCTTGTACCAGAGCTGCGCGGCTTTGATCGCGCCGCCCCAGTAGTTGTCTTGCACATGCAAGACATGGTTCTGAAAGTCCTTGAACTCTTCGTCCGGCGCTTTGGCGCCTTTGAGATACGCCTCGTAATGGAACAGCAGCGCGTCGCGCATTCGCGGGCCTTGTTCGTGGCGCAACAAGTTCACGGCATCCAGCGCCAAGCGATGGTGCGTGTTCTTCGTCGCGGCGGCGAACAAAACACGAAACAACAACGACACGAGCGACCTCGCCTTCCCTGGCGAAACGTGCGCGAGCGAAACCAACCGGCGCGTCAGCAAGTCGTGCCGGCGAAGCAGGCGCGAAAGATACCAGACGGTCTCAGTTCGCCGAAGATGAGTTCGCAGTTCAGGTCGTAACGATCGCAACGATTAAACCGTTGCCGGCAACTCTGGCGTGCTTGCACTTGCGAATTACTCTGGAACCTAATCGCTTGAGCCGCGTTGTCCCGCCAAGCGTTTCCGTGCCCGCTTCTTCGAGAAACTCCCATGAATCTGCGGTCCGTCAACTTGCGGTTGTTCTTCGGTTTGGCTCTTTGCGCCATTGCGCCACTGGCCGTGGGCTGCAGCGCCGAAGCTTGGGGACATCGGGCGGCCGGCAAACCGAGCGGCTATACGGCCGTCGAAGCCGGCATGAGCGAGGCCCAAGTGCGGAAGATCATGGGCGAACCCAAGTCGCGCAGCGGCGTGCAGCTCGAAGGCTCCAAGCAGCCGGCCGTGGTGCTTCGCTACCTCGGACACCAATCGCTGATGCACATCACGCTCGTCAACGACAAGGTGATCGGCAAGGAAAAGATTTAGCCAGCCTGTCGTCGGTTTGCGCACACCCGGACGCAAACGCCGATTGTCGTCGTTACGGAACGGCGTCGACCGGCATCGAATTCCCCGAAAACTGAACAGTCGACGATACCTTATCGCGCCGTCGCCTAATTCGCGAGATTTGCAGGACTTGTTCGCAAGGAGTAGAACTTGACCCAATTCGCACAGTCCGCACGATCTCCCCTTTAGCCGGTGGGGATGGCTTTGCAGGGTGAGTTGCGAAGAATACTTAAGTTCGCTTGTCGAAAGGCAGGCCGGGGTCCGAAGGAGAAACGGACATGGCGCGTATCTCGCGAGAGGAACACGAAACGGTTGCAACGCTTGTGACGGTCAACGCCGCAGAGTACGGGGCGCACCGAGCTTTTGCCGATCTAAATCGCCAGGAGGACCACGCTATGGTCACCGCCAAGAAAGAACCACTCTCGCGGTTGCTGGCACTCTACTGCATGCCTTTGCTAGAACTGCGCGAATCGGCCGACGGGCGCCGCTTCATCGCCGTCAGGAAACACGACGAACGCCAGCAAAAAGATTGGAACGTCGTTGCGGCGTGGCTCAACGAAGAGTTGTCGACGGGGTTCGTCGAAGGGGTACCGGTGAAAGGGGCAAAGAAAAATAAGGACGCCGCCCTTCACCGTTTGGTTTCCGCCGTCGAAGCGGTCTTAGCCGATAGTGCCGGAGGCGAAATGGTCGCTATGCCGGTCGCCGGCGAACACGGTAAGCTCACTGAGCTTCACTAGAATCGCTTGACCTCGTCGACCAGCGCGTCCACCAAATCGACGCGCTGGCGAAGTAACGTTTCGCGGCAGCGCACGAGGAGTGCGTTGCCAAGGAATAGGCGAGCGAATAACCTCGAAAATTCTTCGCGAGGGGCGACACCTTCCGGCACGGAATGCTCGAAGCTGCGGATCAACGCGGGTTTAAGGCCGCGCAAGTAATCGAAATATCCGCCTGCCCAGGCTTCGGCAACTTTAACCTTGGCTCGCTCGTGGTCGGCCGCCCATGTTAGGTTATTTTTCCAAGTCATCCAGGGGCCGCGAACAAAAAACGGCGTCGGAGCCCGGGTCGGACGACAGTGGATTTCCGAGCCACAAAAGAAGGTTTCGCGGCCAAAATAGGGCAGCGGTAAAAGGTCATTGAGGAGGATGCTGACATTCTCCTCAATGGTTTCCGTCGAACTCATCGGCAAAAAGGCGTCATTGCCGTCGGGCACCAGCCGACAGCCGTTAAAAACTTGCTCTGCTAAGCTAATGATCCGGGCCTTCTTCCGAGAAATTCGGACCGTTTGCGAGGTTCGATTGGCGATTGCCATGGACGATGCTCCCTATCGACTTGTTCAGGCGGGATAAACACTTAGCTCTTGTTTTCCTGCTGATCCACTCGAAGAGCGAACGTCCCTGCAGCTCCTCACTATCCTGTTCGATTTTCACTCATAGCTGCTTTATAACGACTCCCAGCCGCGCGCCTTCTGCCCTCACCGGTCAGTCTTCGCGCGACGTCGTAAAAATCAAACGATGGTTATCCACCAAAGCGCAGAGCGAGTCGGAAAAACGAAATCAGTAACGCCAACTTGATAGGTGTTCGATCAAGACAGCGTGATGTTTTCCGCAGCCACAAGTGGGTTCTAAACTGCCGGCACGATCACTTGTTTGGAGATGCGTCGCAGGTCATCAACATTGACAAACCGCCGTCAACGCACGGCTTCGCGAGCCGGACACTCTGTCGTATGGAACACGACTCAGAAAGACGGCTGTCATCTTCAAAAATTGAAGCGAAATTTCGTGTTTTAGCCCACGACATCCAATTGTCGTCACTTCGCCGCCGCGCGTCCGGCTCGCTTGCGGTCGTTTTCCGTGAGGAGAATCTTTCGCAGGCGGATGGCGTCGGGCGTCACTTCGACGAGTTCGTCGTCTTCGATGTATTCCAACGCCGTTTCCAGCGTGATTTGGCGCGGCGGCTTCAAGATCACGTTGTCGTCGGTTCCGCTGGCCCGCATGTTCGTGAGTTTCTTTTCACGGCACGGGTTCACGGTCATGTCGTTGTCGCGCGAATTTTCGCCGACGATCATCCCTTCGTAGATCTCCGCGCCCGGGGCGATGAACAAGTCGGCTCGGTCTTGCAAGCCGTCGAGTCCGAAGGCGAACGCCTTGCCGCTGACCATCGAAACGAGCACGCCGTTGGCGCGGCTCGGCACTTCCCCTTCGAGCGGCTTATAACCTTCGAAGCGGTGGTGCATGATCCCTTCGCCTTGCGTGGCGTTGAGAATGCGCGTGCGCAGGCCGATCAGACCGCGAGCGGGAATCGAGAACGAAACGTAGGCGTAATTTCCGCGATGCGCCATTTCAACCATCTGACCGCGGCGCGCCCCGACGAGTTCCATCACCTTGCCGAGCTTTTCCGGCGGCACTTCGACGACGAGCGTTTCAAACGGCTCGTGCAGTACGCCGTTGAGCTCTTTATTGATCACCTTCGGCTTGCCGATCGAAAGCTCGTACCCTTCGCGACGCATCGTCTCGATGAGCACCGAGAGATGCAGCAAACCGCGCCCGGCGACGGCATAGGAATCGGAATTCTCCAACTGCCGCACCTTCAAAGCGACGTTGCGTTCGAGTTCGCGCATCAAGCGGTCGCGAATATGGCGGGTCGTCAGGAACTTGCCCGACTTACCGGCGAACGGCGAGGAATTGACGCTGAAAGTCATCTCGAGCGTCGGTTGATCGACTTGCACGCGTTCGAGGCGTTGCGGATTGTCGAAGTCGGAGATCGTGTCGCCGATTTCCACATCTTCCAGGCCGACGATCGCGACGACGTCGCCCGCGCCGGCTTCCGGCACTTCGACGCGAGCCAACTTCTCGAACGCTTGAATGGCGATGATCTTGCCGGGCTTTTGCTTGTCATCTTTTTGCATCAGCATGATGCGCTGGCCTTGTTTCACCGTGCCGCTCGCAATACGACCGATGGCGATACGGCCGACGAACTGCGACCAGTCCAGCGTCGTGACGAGCATCTGCAGCGGAGCTTCTTCATCGACGATCGGGCCCGGAATGTGCTCGAGCACCAAGTCCAAGAGCGGGCGGATCGAATCGGTCGGCACGTTAGGGTCGGTCGTGGCGTAGCCTTGGCGACCGGCCGCGTAGATGTAGGGGAAGTCGGCCAAGTCGTCGTCGGCGCCGAGTTCCAAGAACAGTTCGAAGACTTCGTTGAGCACTTCATTGCAGCGGGCGTCGGCGCGGTCGATCTTGTTGATGACGACGATCGGCTTCAGGCCGAATTCAATCGCCTTCGAGAGGACGAACCGCGTTTGCGGCATCGGGCCTTCGGCGGCGTCGACGAGCATCAAGCAGCCATCGGCCATGCGGAGCACGCGTTCCACTTCGCCGCCGAAGTCCGCGTGTCCCGGGGTATCGATCAGGTTGATCTTCACGCCCTTGTAGTGCATCGCCACGTTCTTGGCGAGAATCGTAATGCCGCGCTCTTTTTCGAGGTCGTTCGAGTCGAGGATGCACGTTTCGGTGAGTTCGCTGGCGCGGAACTCGCCGCTTTCCTTGAGCAGCACGTCAACGAGCGTCGTCTTGCCATGGTCGACGTGCGCAATGATCGCCAGGTTGCGAACATCGTCGCGACGGCGTCCGGTGGCGGCTTTGGCGGGCGGGGAAAGTTCGGCGGAGCTCATAATGTTCTACAGGCAAGGGAACCAACGGGACGGGCCGATTCGGACTCGCCGTCCGATGCGAGCCTCTCTAGCGAGGCTCGGCCCAAAAGCGAAAGATTCGTTATTCTACCGCAGCCCCCCACCTGCCGGACAACGTCAAATAGCCCTGCGGCGGCCGATTCACGCGAAATTCACGAGGAAATACGGCGGGAAAAACGTTGACTCGTGCCGGCTTCTCCGTCAAAGTGCGCGCTCGGCGGGAGGAAACGGCCCAGACCTGCGGTTTTCCCTCGCCTAAAGAACTCTGATCGCCCCCTTACGGAGACGGAACGATGAAACGATTTTTCGCCGCGCTATTGGCGGCTTGCCTGGGGTTGGTGGCCGCGGAAGCTCAGGCCGAAACGAAGGTGAAGCTGACGCAGATGCATATCTGCTGCGGCGGTTGCACGAAAGCGATCGTCAACGCCACAAAGGATCTGACCGACTCGAAAACCACGGTCGATCAAGACAACGAAGAAGTCTCGATCACGGCCGATTCGCCCGCCGCGGCCCAAAAAGCGGTCGACGCCATTCTCGCGGCCGGCTACCACGCGAAGGTCGCCGAGGGAGACGTCACGATCTCGCCGAGCGACGTCGGCGTCGGTAAGACGAACCGCGTGACGGTCAGCGGCGCCCACAACTGCTGCGGCGCCTGCACGGTGAGCATTAAGGAAGCGATCAAGGGCGTCGACGGCGTGCAGGCCGACACCTGCAAGCCTAAGCAGACGTCGTTCGTCGTCGAAGGAAACAACTTCGACGCGAAGGCGCTCGCGAAGGCGCTGAACGAAGCCGGATTCCATGTGAAGGTGGAATAGCCTCCGGTCGCACCACACACGAACTCGTTCGTCATAAGCCCCGAGCAGAATGCTCGGGGCTTTTTGTTGCGCCATCCCATTGTTTTGCCGCAAAAAGCAACATCTCCACCAACCTTAGAATTGGCACTTGCAACTGAGAATCATTCTCATTAGCATGACTCACTCGGAATGGACGGCTTAACGCGCCCCCTTCCGCGATCAAGCACCGCTTCTGCTGGAGGCGTCGGAAACCCTGTCGGTCCGACGGCCTACGGTTGCCAGATAAATAGAGGACCGTTCCCGATGAAGAAAATGCGCTCCCGTGGTCTGACCCTGATCGAACTCATTGTCGTCGTGGCGATCCTTGCCGTGTTGGCGATGATTATCATCCCGAAGCTCGACGGCCTCACGAACGTAGCCAACCACGCGGCGGCGTCGGCCTCGGTCAACGACACTGGTCGATACTTGCAAACGTTTCAAGCGAGCAAGCGACGATTTCCAGACGGCTGGGATTCGCTGACGGACGGTACTTCGATCTGGCAAGCCAACAATCCGGCCACCAAGACAAAAGGGCTGCATACGGCCTTTCATTCCGGCGGCAAGTTTACCCAAACAACACTCACCCAATCCGAGCTTAAGGCTCTTAACGGCCTCGGCGTTTATACGCTCTACGATGTGACATCTAGCCTTCTAACCTCAAAGCGTCCTGGCGATGTATTCACGACAACGCGCTCGATCAACGTCGATACCGGTGCGACGACTGCGGTCGCGGTTATTGTGAACCCGTCCACGCCAGAAGGTATCAACATCATCAATCGCGTTTATCGCGAGAACGGGAAGAATGGAACCAACGGACAGTTTTATGACGCCGCAGGGGTGGCTCAGGCGAATCGCAAACTCGTCGCCCTGGGACTTGGCCCGCAGAACGAGCTGATCGGTAAATTGGCAATGGAAGCTCCGTCGTACGCGAACGTCGATGCGACGCTTGTCTACAATCGAAACATTGTCTTGTTTGAGGTTGGCGGCTCGAAGGGCGTCTTTAAGGGCGTCGTTGCCGCCGACGGCGACTTGCTCGACGACTTGACGACGTACATCAACCGCGACATGTAATCTGTCAGCATTTTGCGACGCGTAACCAAAAAAAGGCCCGGCGATTCGAAAATCGCCGGGCCTTTTTGTTGATTACCGCCGTCGAGCGGCGTTCAAGTGCGGGAGACAGGATTTGAACCTGCACGGTATTGCTACCGCCAGCCCCTCAAGCTGGTGCGTCTGCCAATTTCGCCACTCCCGCGGCACATTCGCACCGCCTGGACACGGTGCGGAAATGAGGAACTAGTAAGTCTAAAAGAACCAGACGCGTCGTCAAGCCGCCCGGTTCGCCGGAAAACCCAGGCTAAAGCCAATGACCTAGCGGGTTCGCCGCAGCATCACCAGCGGCCCGACCATCGCTTCCGCATGACGCCGCTGCATTTGGGCCACGACGTACGACAGCCACTTCCGGCCGGTGTCGAAGTACGGCAGTTCGCCGTTGCCGGCATGGAGCCAGGCGGCGATCTGCTCCAAGAGCCGCGGATCGTTGGCCAAGAGCAGCCGCTCGCCGAGGAGCAACCGGCGCGAGCCGCACGCCGCCGCGAATTCCGAATCGACTCCCAGCGCCAGTTCCGCCCCGCGCCAGAGTTCGTGCATCGGGCCCACGAGCCCTTCGCGCAGTTGCACGGCCGTCGCTTCGTCGCTCGGTAGCCAGAGCGCCGAGCTGCGTCCGCCGCCGGCCCAGCGCAATGTGCCGTCGGTTTCCATCCGCACGCCCAACAAATGCGCGGGCGACGGTTCGACGGCCGAGCCCCAGAGGTCGTCGTTCACGCGCTCGAGTAGCCGCGGCAAGTCGCGCTCATGATGCACGTGAGCCCGCCATGCGGAGCGAAGCGATTCAACGCCCAGCGCCGCCGCGAACCCTTTTTCTTCCACACGCCCGACGGCCACGGTCGGCACGCCGTCGTCGGGCACGAGCCAATCGTAGAACTCGCCGAGCGCGTCGTCCGGAGCTTGCAGCGTGCCGGTCATTTCCCAACCTTCGACCAGCGGCGCGACTTGCGGTTCGCGTACGCGGCGATGTTGCACGGCTTCGTCCCAATCACGGCGCAGGTCGTCGCGTTGCCGTGTCTCACCGAGCAGGACCTCGCGTTCAAGATCGGCGGCGATGCGGCCGGCGCTTAGTTCGACGAGATTCACTTCATGATCGGAGAACGGTCGCTTCTCGTCGGCGAATACCCAGAGCGTGCCGAGCAGTTCGGTCGGCGTGGCGATCGGCACGCAGACGGCCGCCGGCCGCGTCGGTTCGGGCAGGTTCCAGTGCGGGAAGAGCGTGGCGTCTTCCAGGGCCACGGCATGGCCCGCCAGCGCTTCAAGATCGGCCTTGGCCCCGCGCAGCGCTCGCGCAGGCTCCATCAGCCGATCTTCGGGCAGACCCCAGGCGGCCCGAAGCTTGAGTTCGGTCGTGGCGTCGTCGAGCAGATAGGCGGCGGCCGCTTTGCAGCCGAGGGCTTCGGCGGCGGCCCGCAAGACCGACTCCAATCGTTCGACAAGGTGCCGCTGCGGTTGCACTTTGGCGGCGACGGGAATGCCGGCAGCCAGTTCCGCTTCGCGTTCGCGCAAGGCTCGCTGCGTGCGATGCAGTTCGGCGACGATGTCTTCCAGCGCGGCGGCGAGTTCGACGGTTTCCGGCGGCGCGGGTTCCGAGGGGCCGGCATCCACGTACGGGCCGCCGAGCCGCAGTTCGCGACGACCACCGTCGACGGCAACTTCCAGCGGCCGACCGGCGACTCCGGCGAAGGCCCGACAGAGCCGATCGATGCGATCGATCGCATTAACGGGAGCGGGCGCCACGGCCGTTTCGCCGTCGCTGAACAAACGCAGATGTCCGGAATTGGTCTTCGTCACGATATGTATGCGATGTGCCGGCGGACGCATCCTCGAAATGGTTCGGCGCCGTCGTCCGTCGACGGAACCTTGCAAGACGACGCACGATGAGCGACGGCACAATCAGGATGATCGCCCGGCTCGCCGACGCTACGCTTTATGCAAACCACCCACAGACCGTGAGCGGCAGGGTTTACATCGGCTCTACTGAGAGAAGATGGTAGGGCTCGCGAAAAATGCGCGATTGTGAGGATTATGAGGCGGCGGGAGGCAGGTGGCAGGAGGCAGGAATTCTTGTACGGTTCCAAGTTTTTATCTGCCACCTGCCCACTGCCACCTGCTTTCAGTCGATCGTCGCCCCGCCGTCGACCACGAGATTTGCGCCGGTTACATACGACGCTTCATCGCTCGCCAAGAACAACACGGCGTAAGCGATTTCCATCGGCTCGCCGAGACGCTTCAGCACGGCATCTTCGCCGAAGCGTTTGTAGCCCTCTTCGAGAGTCATGCCGATTTTGTGAATGCAATCGTCGACGGCCGGCGTGCGAATCGTGCCGGGCGCGACAGCATTGACGCGGATGTTTTCTTTCGCCAAGTCCATCGCGAGGCAGCGTGTGAGTTGCAGCACGCCGGCCTTCGACGAGTTGTATGGCACGTAATTCGGCTGCGCGATGAAGCTGCTTTGCGACGCGATGTTGACGACCGCGCCGCCGCCGGCTTTGCGAAGCTCGGGCAGCGCGACTTTCACCATTTGCGCTTGGCCGACGACGTTGACGTCCCAGACCTTGTGCCACTGCTCGTAGGTGGTTTGTTCGACGTTGCCGTAGATGAACGCCGCCGCGTTGTTGACGACGATGTTGAGCCCGCCGAATTCCCGCGCCGCCGCTTCCACCGCGGCCCGGCATTCCGGCTCTTTGGACACGTCGGTCCGCACAAACACGGCCCGACCGCCGGCTTGGCGAACGGCGTCGACCGTGGCTTGCCCGCCGGCTTCGTTCAGATCGGCGACGACGACGGCCGCCCCTTCACGTGCGAACAATTCCGCAATGGCCCGACCGATGCCGCTGCCCGCTCCGGTCACGACGGCCGACTTATTCCGCAAACGCATGGCTGGGCTCACTGAAGTTTCGTGACGCAAGCCGACTATTGTGCCAAGCCGCGTTTGCGCATCAAGGCCTCGATGCCGGCGTCGCGGCCGCGGAAGGCTCGATAGCTATCCGCAGGGTCGATCGTATTGCCGACGGTGAACACGTGCTTGCGCAGCCGCTCAACAACCGCTTGATCCCACGGGCCGCCGGCTTCGGTGAACGCTTCCCAAGCGTCGGCCGTGAGCGTGTCGGCCCAGAGGTAGCTGTAGTAGGCCGCCGAGTAACCGTCGCCGCCGAACACGTGCAAGAAGTGCGGCGTGCGGTGCCGCATCACGATCTCGCGCGGCATCCCAAGCTCGGCCAGCGTCTCACGTTCGAACTTCGCCGGATCGATCGGCTTGTCGCCGGCCAGATGCAACTTCATGTCGACCAACGCGCTGGCCAAAAATTCGACGGTGCGGAAACCTTCGTTAAAGGTCTTCGCGCGCTCGATCTTCGCGACAAGTTCCTTCGGTATCGGCTTGCCCGTCTCGAAGTGCAGGGCGAACTTCTCGAGGATCTCAGGCGTTGCCAGCCAGTGTTCCAGCAACTGGGATGGGAACTCCACGTAGTCGCGGGCCACGTTGGTGCCGGCCAGCGACGGGTAGTTCACGTTCGACACGAGCCCGTGCAGCGCGTGACCGAATTCATGAAATAGCGTCGTGGCGTCGTCCCAACTGATGAGTACCGGCTCGCCCGGTCGGCCGGGCATGTAGTTGCAGTTGTTCGACACGATCGGCGACACCGGGCCGTCGAACTTTTCCTGGCCACGGTAGTCGCTCATCCACGCCCCCGAGCGCTTGCCCGTGCGTGCGAACGGGTCGAAGTACCACAGCCCGACGTGCTTGCCGGAGGTGTCGACCACTTCCCACACGCGCACGTCGGGATGGTAGACCGGCACCGCCCCTTTCTCGAGCGCGCGAAATTCCAGCCCGAACAATTCGCGGGCCATGTAAAACATTCCCTCACGCAGCTTCTCCAACTGCAAGTAGGGGACGACCTCGCTCTTGTCGAGGTCGTACTTTTTGGCCCGCACTTTTTCGGCGTAGTAGCGATAGTCCCACGGCTCGATGGTGATGCCGGCCTGTTCGCGATCGGCGACGGCCTGCATGTCGGCCACTTCTTCACGTACGCGAGCGACTGCGGGCTTCCAGACGGCTTCCATCAGTTGCATGGCCCGCTCCGGCGTTTTGGCCATGGAGTGCTCGATGCGCCAGTGGGCGTGCGTCGCGTAGCCGAGCAGCTTGGCTCGCTTGGCCCGCAGCGCGAGCACTTCGGTGATGATCTTGTTGTTGTCGGTCGCGCCGCCGTTGTCGCCGCGGCCGACGAACATTCGCCATACCTTTTCGCGCAGCTCGCGCTTCGGCGAGAACGCCAAAAACGGATCGACGCTCGACCGCGTGTTTTGAATCGCCCACTGTCCCGGCTTCCCTTTTTCCTTCACCGCTTCGGCCGCCGCGGCTTTCACGTCGTCGGGCAGGCCGTCCGTGTCAGCTTCGTCCGTGAGGTACACCACTTCGTCGGTTTCGCACTTCAGCAGATTTTGGCTGAAGGTGGTCGTGAGTTCGGCGAGTTTTTGGTTGATCTCGGAAAGTTCGCGCTTCGCGGCCGCATCGAGCTTGGCGCCGGCCCGCACGAAGTTCGTGTACACGAGCCAAGTGAGCCGCCGCTGCTCGGGCGTCAGCGGCGGTTTCAAATCTTTCGACTCGCGTGATTCGTAAACCTCGGCGATCCGCGCGAAGAGTTTTTCGTTTTGATAGATCCGATCTTCGAATGCCGCCAACTTCGGCGACATTTCCTGCTCGACGGCCCGCAGCGCGTCGTCGCTCATGCAACCGGTGAGCGTGTAGTAGACCGACTGCACGCGCACGAACGTGCGACCCGAGCGCTCGAGCGCGGCGATCGTGTTGTCAAACGTCGGTGCCGCAGGCTCGGCGATGATCTTCTCAATCGCAGCGAGCTGCTCCGCCATGCCGATCTCCAAAGCCGGCCCGAGATCGGCCGTCTTCACGACATCAAACGGCGGCACCCCGCCATAAGGCCCGGCCCAAGGAGCGACAAGCGGATTGCCAAAAGCGGACGAAGCGGCAATGGACATGGCGAAGAGGAACCCCAACAGAACAAAAGAGCGAAGCGACAACAAACAACCAACCAGCCCCCGACAACGAAATCTCATAGCCGGTTTCCTAAGTGCGAGCAGGGCGAAAGCAGATGAGATACACCGAATACTATACCGGTGAAATGCGCGTTCTGATTGCTGGCTTGGAAAACCGTCGCGTCAAAAGCGCGGGTCAAACGGTCGGCGCTTTTAGCTGTCCAGTTCTAATGGCAGCTCTCGGAACTATCGAGCATGGGCGAACGCTCTATCCGTAGGACGTTTGTGTCCCCAGGGTACGCTCAACGCGTCGTTTGTGCGTGAATAGGCAACAGTGAAGCCGTCGCACGGAAGCATTACCTTCAGCAGACCGACGATCACTTTGCCAGGGCCATCGAGACGCCAGAAATCGCGCTGCGAAAAGCGCTGCGGCATGAGACGGAATCGAGTGGAACCGCGTCGCAAGGCGACGAGTTCCAAAACGACAAAACCCCGGTATTTCCAGGGTTTGCGGCACCTTGCGACACGGTGCACAATTGTCCAGTACCCTACGGGGATTGCAACATAGCGACGAATGGCCGTCAACCAGCCAAGCTCTGGCATCAGGCGGTGCGGAATCCGGTGCACGCCTCGAAAGGGCTGCTTCAATCGATCTAGAACTCATCCGAATCATCCAGAAATGGCCCGAACTGTCCGCGCCGGTGCGTCAATGCATCATGCTTCTCGCCAACAATGCGCATTAGCATCATGTCGGAACAATAGATGCGGTCTCGACATCAAACCGGAAGTCCCCGATCGTGCCGGCCTTCAGCTTCTCAATGGCTTCATCGATCTGCGGCAGCGGCACGAGAAACCACTCGCGAGGTTCGACTTGCAGACCGAATCGGTCCTTCAATTCCAGGTCCAATCGAGCGCTACCAAAGAACTTGTGAAGCAGTCCTTCCAGTACTTTCCGATTGACGTTTGCCAGTTTGTACGTCGCGACGATTTCGACATCGGCCAGTAGATAGGTCGGATCCTTTTTAGCGCCCGCGATTCGGCTTTTTACGTCGCCGCCGGTCACGCCAATCTTGTGTAGAACTTCGCGATTTGCGGTGACGAACGGATGCTGCGATTGACTCCTAAGAACATAGATGTATCCCGTGGCCAAGTCCTCATCTTCCGGAACATCCGCGAACAATGGACGGGATTCCGCGTTTGAGATTCTCCGCGCCGTCTTGTCCTTGCTCAGTGAGGTTTGCAGCGATCGAAAAAGCAAGTCGCTTTCAGTTCCGTTGTCGAAGATCACGCGCAACCGCAGATTCGGTCTACCATAATCGCTAAGGAAGCGCTCTCCCAATTCCGCGACAAGTACCTTCTGGCCGTCGAGAATATAGAGATCGCCTTTCGCCACTTGCGTGCTGTCCTTGTAGGCAACGGTATGGCGGTTCCCCAATTCTAAGTCGCGCTGAACTTGCTCGAAAATTGGCTTGAACTTCGCAAAATCCTGACATGGAGTTCTCTGCGCCACCTCTTCCGCGGCTCTGATCTCTTCGCGTTTGCGAACGTGAACCAGCGTCGTAATATCGTTCTCGGCAGCGGCGTCGTCCTGTAACGAAGCGAGTAATTCGTCGTCGCTTAGTTCCTCAGCGGTCTCACTGCTTTCGGGCACTGCGTCGCCCAAGAGCCCCGTCGGATCGATATCCTTGAGCACGGCGCGACACTCCGCCAAGCTTCGCAGCCGATTGAGTCGTACCGCGTAGAGCCGCTCGAAAATGTCGGCGTCTGGGTCGTGCGTCGGCAAGCGCCCATGTTCCTGAACAAAGCGGTGAATCTCTTCGAAACCCGCAATAATACGTTGCTCGCGCGGAGTTCGACCGCCCGCTCTTTCCGGTTGGGCAAAGTCATCCAACTCCGAACGCAATTCGTCGAGATCGACGTCGTCACTCATATCGCCCCTCGTCTTTGAATCGAACGAAGGCGGCAGCACCCTCCGCTAAACGTCGCTCCCAAGCATCCTGCGACGTCAATGACGGAATCCGCCCCCGCTCTTTCTTAAACTTGACGGCGCGAATCGCAAAGTCCTTCGCTTCCGCCGGCGTCAGCGATGTTCGCTTGGCCGCGATGACGGCCGCGACAGCCTTAAGGCGCTCTTCAGTCATGGATTTCGACAGGATTGCGTAGGCTTCACCGAACGGGTTGATCCGATCAATCAGGTCGATGTCGAGTTCCGTCACCTGAAGCGCAAAGCGCCGCACGCCGTCGATAAACGCCAAGTTTGCCGTCCCCTGATCGCCGGCTTCCAGCAGTGCTTTCTTAGCCTGTTGAACCAAGTTCAAAGCTGCAATGGCATGCTGGCGAACGGCCTCCTGATCTTCATCCGCCAGAGTCGGAAACTTTTCTTTGACGATCTTCCCCATCCGCACCTGCGTCAGCTCCTCAGGCGCAACTTCCTCATCGAATAACCCTCGCTCGATCGCAGGCCGGTCCTGTACAAACGCGGTTATGAGTTCTGTGAGGTCTTCCTTACAGATACGCGTCGCCTCGGGGCTTTTGGGTTCCGCCAGTCCCTTAATCTCCAGTTGAATGAGCCCGGTCTCACGGTTTATGCCGACGTTGCATTTTCCGGGGTCGTAACCTTCAGCGCCGTAGTCGAGCCCCGGCGTCGGCGCGTTCGTCGGATTCTTCGGTCGGAACTCGAAGCGGGGCGCGAGCACCTGCTCCATCAACAGGCTTGCGGCGATCGCCTTCAGCGTATCGTTCACCGCTTCGGTGACGGCCGCTTCCGTCGCGTCCGGTTCGGCGATCAGGTTCGTAAAGCGGGCTCGCGTCTTACCCGGAGCGTCGCGCGTCGCTCGGCCGATGATCTGCACGATCTCTGTGAGGCTCGATCGATAACCGATCGTCAGAGCGTGTTCGCACCAAATCCAGTCGAATCCTTCCTTAGCCATTCCCAGCGCGATGATGATGTCGACATGGTCACGATTGTTTTTCTGCGTCGGATCCTTCAGAGCGGCCGATACCAAATCGCGTTTCGCCGCGTCATCGTCCACCAAATCGGCGATCTTCAATATCTTGCCTTCGGCCGTCTTCACTAGTTGGAAACCAGTGCTTGGATCGACACCTTGCCATTCTCCAAGTTCCTCAATGATATGTTCGACTTCGCGGATCTTGTCTTTGGTGCTCTCACGCGAGTTGACGTTGGGAATATGCAGGATCGTCTTCTCGCCCGGGTTCAACACCTTCAATATTTCGTCGGTGTAGCTGCCGGAGTAGAAGTAGTAGCCGATGTCGAGTTGCTTCAGATACTCGTAACCGTTGAGTTGTTCGTAGTAGGTGTAGGTGACCGTTTCGAAACGTGCCTCGTCCTCCGGGTGCAGTACGGCCGCCGCGTCACCGCGAAAATACGAACCAGTCATCGCCACAAGATGCGTCTTGTCACGGACCATAAGTTGGCGCACGTGGTCACCGAGCTTGCTGTCAGGATTTGCCGACACGTGATGAAATTCGTCGATCGCGATCAGTCGATCATCGAACGCTTCGACGCCGAACCTGTCGACCGCGAAGCGAAACGTGGCGTGGGTGCAGACCAACGTTTTGTCGCCGCCGTCGAGGAATCGTTTGAGCGCATCGACCTTACCGCCGTTGTCGCCGCCGGGTGCGTCGCATAGATTCCACCTCGGCTCGACCTTCCAATCGGCAAAAAAACCGGACTGACGCAACGGCTCGTCGTGAAAACTTGCGCCAATGGATTTCTCGGGCACGACGATGATCGCCTGCTTGATCCCATGATGGGCAAGCTTGTCGAGCGCAATGAACATCAACGCCCGACTTTTCCCGGAGGCGGGCGGCGACTTGATGAGCAAGTACTTCTCGCCGCGCTTCTGATAGGCCCGCTCTTGCATCGGCCGCATGCCGAGCGCGTTGGATTTCGTCGAACGGCCGTCGCGGGCGTACGTTACGGTGACGGAGGGAATCGAGGGATGGCTCATGGGCGATTTGCGGTCAAGGTTTCTTTTTCTTGAGCTTCTTTTCTAAGTCTTCGATCCGCTGAAGATCTTCAGCATCGGCGGCGCGGGCATCGGCGGCACGCCGTTCGGCGTCGAACGCATCATAGCGCTCGTGGACGACCTTCTTCATGTCGTCGTGGCTGATCGCGCCAGGGCCTGAGAGCACCGGTCGGTCATTAAACTCCAGCATTCGGTCCACGTTATCGCGCCAGAAGTCGAGCGTCAGGTCTTTCCGTTGTTTGACCCGAAGCTCCGCCTGTTCGAGAAAGATCGCCACCAAGCGATTGAGCGTGTCGATCTCGTCTTGCGTGAGGTAGTTTTTGGCGACGACGACGTCGTGCTTACGGACGCGCGAGCCGCTCCAGTTGGTCAGCGCCATGTTGGGTCGAGTCGGATCGGCCCGCTTCACGATCAGCTCAGCGGCCGTATTGCCGGCGGCGGCGTAGAGCAGCTTATTCTGTACCTCGGCGAAGAAGATGTGCGTGTCTTGCTCACGGACTTTGTAGTCGGAACTTAGCGCGAACAGATCGCGCACCTTCTGATAGAACCGCTTTTCGGAGGCGCGAATCTCGCGAATCCGCGCGAGCAACTCGTCGAAGTGATCCCAGCCGCCGGGATTCTTGAGCCGCTCGTCATCGATCACGAAGCCTTTAACGATAAACTCGCGCAGATGGGTCGTCGCCCATTGGCGGAACTGCGTGCCGCGCGGCGACCGTACTCGAAAGCCGATGGCCAGGATGAGGTCAAGGCTGTAAAGCTTTGTGCGGTAGTGCTTTCCGTCGGCGGCAGTTGTCAAGGAATCCTTGACAACTGAATCCGCGCTCAATTCCCCCTCTTGAAAAATGTTCTTGGCG
>JAFLCO010000077.1 GCA_017303535.1 Planctomycetota bacterium | reverse complement strand
ACATACTGGAATTCGTCATTCCCGACGAATTGCTCCGGCGGAGTGAAGTCATACCTTCCGTCGGCGTGGAGAACGACTTGCCCGTGCTGGGGCGGCGCGACAAGCAGCGCCGTGGCACTGGTCGGCGCTCCATCATTCGCTAGGACGCTGAAGACGGACGCCGTCGTCGAGTTCGTAAGAGAAAACGACAGGTCGTCCGTCGCCGTCAGCGGCGCAATCTCCGCCACGCCTATTGCTGAGCTGAATGCCGTTGTCCCGCCCCGCTGTGACGCATCAGCGAACGTTCCCGCCGTTCCGATTGAACCGTCCCAAGCGACATAGGACAGACCGGTGGTCCTAAAGCCCGCAGGCGCGAAAAATCTAATCCTTGTCGCGTTATCCGCTTTCAACAACAGGGCCGACGAATCACCGACGCTCCCAAGACTGAGCCACGACGACGATTCATCAAGTCTATATTGCCAGGATCCTTCTGCTTGATCGGCGCCGATGACGGCGATTCCGCAGAGCGCTCCGTCAACATCCGTGGCGAAATCGGCGTCGAGAAGTTGTGCGAGCAAAGCGCCCTCTGTAGAAGCAACGGCATCGACGTGCGACGACAAGTCAAGGACGTCGGCGTTGCTGAGCCCCGGGGCGTCGTTGACCGGTGCGACCAAGATCGTGACCGACGCGGTAGCGACGCCGCCCGTCACGGCATATGTGAACGAATCACTGCCGGTGAAGTTCGTATGCGGCGTGTAGGTAAAGGAGCCGTTGCCATGGAGCACGACCGTGCCATGCTGCGGTCCCGACGCCAATGTTGCGAACACGCCGGTGACAATTTCGGAATCATTAGCAAGGACGCCCGCTGGCGCGGTAACAACTAACGTTTCGTCTTCGCTCACGGCATAAGCATCATTGGTCGGGGTGCGGTCGTTATCGACGATCGTCACGATGCCGTGGGACGTGCCTCGGATTAATGCGCCGACCGCTTCGGAGAGCACTACGCGAAACTGCTCGGAATCTTCATCCAATTGGTCGTCGTTGATAGCTACCGAAATCGTCTTCTCGAAGATCTGGTCGTCCGGGCTAAACGTGATTGTGCCCGCTAGATCACCATCGGCGACCCAGCGCCCGTTATGCTCGACCGGAACCTGTCTCGTCGCCGGTTCCCAGCTGTAGCTGATTCCCGCGGGAGGATTCTGCCACTGCGGGTCAGGCTCTGTTCCTGAGAAAAACGCGGAACTGGTACGAGGCTCGACCGCCGTATAGCTTCCGTTGATCCATTCCGACTGCGGCCCGATCTCAGAGCTGCGTGTTCCGGCAGCTACGTCCTCGATCGGCGTCGTCCAATGTTGTTGAAAGTCGAGCCACAAAGGATCCGGCTCGGAGGCGGACACATACCATGACCCGTATTCGACATCTCCGTTCGCGTCGTAGCGGCTCGTGACGTCGAAGCCATCCGCATATGGCGTCCCGAAGACCTGATACGCGATGTTGTAGTAAACCGTCACATCGCTAGTCGTCGTCAGGTTGAATCCGTACTCGGTGACGTATTCCGTCCAGGGGGCATTTGACCAAGCCCAGCCGTAGTCGGCAGGCTGCTCGGCACTGAGACTCTCAAGCGACCAATTGACGGAAACCGGCTCGGTCGGCGGTGACGACAGAGATATAACGACGGTTACTGACCCGTCTTGTTCGTTGACCGTGACGCTTCCGGCACGAACGACAGGCCACTCGGGCATATCGTTGACCAAAATACTGAAGTTTCGTGGAGTCCCCACGGCGATAAACTGTCCCGAGGCGTCGACGACGCCCCCAATGACGGTCAGCGTTGCAGTTCCGGAGAAGTTTGCGTTAGAACGGAAACTGAGATTGCTCTGGGCATTACTCAACGTTACCGGCGTTAGGGCATCGACCGGCTGAGAGCCGAGGACAATCGATCCGTCATCGGAAGCAAACCGAAAATGCGTTACAGCGCCGCCGTCGATGCGGTCACGTGTGATGCGCAGACCCAACTCGTCGTCTTCATTCATGACGAGCGTCGGTTCGCCGTCCGCGGCGACGACCAGCGGGCCAACTTCAATCCATACCGTGGCCGTGGACCGCTGTGAACCGTCGCTGACTTCGTACACGAAGCTATCGATGCCGATGAAACCGGCTTCGGGCGCGTACGTGAAACTGCCGCCTGAGCCCGGCGTCAAAGTACCATGAGTAGGCTGGGAGCAGATCTGCGAAATGAAAAGCTGTTCGCCGTCGACATCAACGTCGTTCGCCAAAACGGCGCCGTCGATGGTTAAGGGGAGATCGATCGAAGTCGTGAGGACGTCGTCGCCGGCGACGGGCGCATCGTTGACGGACGAGATTTCGACGTGGGCGGTTCCGCCAAGATCGCTGTAGGCGGTGGATCCGCCGGTCGCCGTGACATTCGCCAACGTGCCGTTGAGCGAACTCCCGTTTTCATTAGAACGGTCCCAGGCGCGAAACGTGATCGACGGCGCGGAACCGTCGGACGTGTTGACGTTCGCCTCGGGTACGAATCGGACTTTGGTCATGGCGTCGGCATAAAGCAACAAGGCGCTGCTTGCCGAGACAGTCGGAAGCGATTGCCAACCGGCGCCTGCGCCGAGGTCATACTGCCAAGCACCGCCGAGGGAGCTTGCGGCAACCACGGCAATGCCCACTTGGACGCTGTTCGGATCGGAAATCGCACCGGCAACAAGAGCGGCGACCAAGGTGCCGACGTTGGAACTGGGGGCGAAGTCTTCGACGATCGACGACAAATCAGCAACCGCTTCAGGATTTAAGACCGGCGCGACGTTCGGCTTGACTTCAATTGTGAACGTGCGCGTGCCGGTGGTATTCGTACCTCCCACGGCATTGCCGCCGTTGTCGACGAGCGCGATCGTGACGGTGGCTGTTCCCGTCACATTCGCCGCGGGCGTGAAGGTCAGGCGGCCGTCGGCCGCCAGCGTCGGTTGTAGCGAGAAGAGCGAAGTGTTGTTGTTCGAAACCGTCCAGCTCGAGGTTTGTGATTGCTCGTTCGCGGGACCTCGCGACATTCCCAAGGCCCAAGGGGCTGAATAGGCGCCGGAGTTTCGATAAACGGAAACGAGACTTTCCCCGCTCTGGAATGTCGGTGCGTCGTTCTGGGAAACAATAGTTACCGTCACCGACTTGACCGCCGACCAAGCAGAGCCGTCGAAAACTCTATACTGGAAGCTGTCGGTGCCGAAGTAGTTCGGTGAAGGTCGATAAATTAGGCGCCCATATTCTGCGGAAGCAACGCCGTTGGTCGCTTGCGCCGTGACTTCAAACGACAGTAAGTCATAGTCGAGGTCATAGCCGTAGATGACGGCCGAAGTATCTTCCAGAAGGGTGTAGGAAGCCGTCGGATTGGGCAGTGGGGCATCATTGGTCGGCAAAATTCGCAACGACGCGTCGTGATATGTTGAGCCGAGCGCAGCGTCGATCGTGAAGTTTTGTGTAAATGTTCCGTTGGCTAGGCCGTCGGTCCCTTCCCACCATTTGATCAGCAGTGCCTGTTTTGCCTCCGCCGCAGAATTGTTGGGA
Source organism: Planctomycetota bacterium (assembly GCA_017303535.1). Taxonomy (GTDB): domain Bacteria; phylum Planctomycetota; class Planctomycetia; order Pirellulales; family PNKZ01; genus PNKZ01. Next base: position 17,453 of record JAFLCO010000077.1, on the reverse strand, counting down.
GCTACCAAACGAATTCTGGTTTCCGCATCGGCTTTGAGAAGCCTCGCGGGAAAAATGATGTCGGCCCCTTCTTGAATCGTCCAACCGGAGACGCTGCCTCCGCCTGCGACGGGAGTGACGGTCCAATTCAGAGCTCGATTAGCGAGAGCGCCGTCAAAGTTGATGATCCAGACGCCGGATGTCTCGGGATCTTCCCAGATACTCGCGGCGTTCGGCCCTGCAATGGCTTCGAGCCGGGCGAGCGAGCCGGCCATGTCGCCGACGTTGATGTACGCGGTCCCGTAACCGTCGATGTTGAGGTTAAACTGCCCGCCCGGGGCCGAGACCTGAATCTGCTCGGTCGCGCCATAGGACCAGTTGAAGGTCCCCAACGACTCCCAAGGAGACGAATCCGAAAGCCGATACTGCCACGTGCCGAGACTCGCGACGGACGTCACGGCGATGCCGTAAGCGCCGCCGCCGGGCGCGGCCGACGTTAAAGAACTGACTAATGTTCCGAGGTTCTCCGCATCTGCGACGTCTTCATACTGGTCGTTCAGATGGATTGCCCCGTTCGTCATCGCAACCTTCAGCGATACCGTACCTGTCGCACTGTAGGCGGTGGTGCCGCCGCTGGCCGTGAACGCCGAAGTGGTGGCTCCCGAGGCTAAGCCGTTGGACCCGTCCCAAAGCCGAAGCGTGAGGGACGCATTTCCATAGAATGTGGCGCTGGGCTGGAAGCGTATTCGCGTTCCTGCTTCCGGGCCTAATAAGCGGCCACCGGCGAGGGTTGACCATGTGGCACCGTCGTTGAGGGAGTACTGCCAAGTGCCGGTGCTGGTGTTGACTGCCGTCACGATTTGAACGCCTGGGGTCGTGCCGTTGGCGTCGCTAAAGATGTCGGCGTACTCGGCCACAAAGTCGGCGATTGCCGTCCCTTGATTACTTGCCGTCGAGATACCCTGTGTGATGGAATTAAAATGCAGCTGACGGAACGGGTTGCTCACGACAACCGGCGCCGCGTTCGTTGTGGCCGCGACGCGAATCGTCACTTCGCCCGTGGTTTGGTTGCCGTGCCCGTCCGTCACGGTGTAGCTGAAGCGATCGGTGCCGACGAAGCCATTCGGCGCTCGATATTGGAAGGCGCCGTTTTGATCGAACAGCACGGCGACGCCCTGCTGCGTGTAGGCCGCGGCGGAAACGAATGACGCGTTTTGGCCTGGATCGGCGTCGGAATCATTGGCGAGCAGGGAGTCTCGCGAAATCGTGACGATGCCGCCCGGTGTCGTTAAGTAGTTGTCGCTTCCGACGACCGGAGCATCTTCCACCGACGTGATCGTCAGCATGACTTGAGCGGTCGCGGAACTTGCGGAATACAGTTGGCCGGCTTCATCGACGAGCGTGATGCTCAATTGAGCAACGCCGTTCGCATTGTCGGCCGGACGGAACGCCAAGCGGCCTTGTTCGTCGACCTTAGGTTGTAGGGCAAATAGCTCGGGTCGATCCGTCGTGACGATCCAACTAAGGGTCTGATTGCTCTCGTTTTCCGGTCCTGCGGAGAAATTCGTCACCAAAGCGCCGAGATAGTTGCCGGAGTCTTCGGTGACGGTGAGCACAGATTCACCGCCAATCACAAAGCTTGGCGCGTCATTGACCGGCGTCACGGTAACCGACATGGTGGCGCTCGCCGTGTAGCCCGACGAATCGATGATCGTGTACGTGATGGTGACCGGTCCGTTGAAATCGTCCGGCGGCGTGTACGTGAGCGAATTGTCGCCGTTGACTTCGATCGAGCCGATGCCGGCCGACGCGCTCTGCACGGCGAGTTGATCGCCGTCGGGATCCCAATCGTTCGCCAGCGGGTGAACGACGATCGAAGAATCTTCGGTGACGCTGCCGCCGTCGTCATCCACTGCGATCGGGCTATCGCTCACCGGTGACACTGAGACTTCTACCGTGCCTGACGCCGTGACGCCGTCGGCGATAATCTCGTAGGAGAAAGAGTCCGAGCCTGAGAAGTTGGCGTCGGGCGTGTAGACATAGGTGCCTCCGCTGCCGTCGAGCGAGCCGTTCGACGGACCGCCCGTAAAGCTCACGAACGTGATCGTCGAATCGACGTCCGAATCGTTGCCGAGGAGGTCGCTGATGCTAAACCAGACGGGCGTGTCTTCAGTCGTGGTCAAAGAGTCGCCGCCGATGCTCGGCGGATCGTCCGAGCCGACGATCGTGATCTGATAGCTTTCCGTCGAACTGTTGTTTTGGCTATCGCTGACGTAGAACGAGAACGAGTCGGGGCCGTAGTAGTTCGACGTCGGCTGGTATCGAACGGTGTTACCGTCGAGCCACAAGGAACCGTACGACGGACCGCTCGTGACATAGAGCGCGAGCGACTCGTTGCGCGGATTCGTCACTGTGAAATCCAGCGCTCCGTCTTCATCCATCGTGTACGATCCACCGCCTGGAATCGACGGCGGCGGAGTATCTTCGACGATTTCGATGAGGACGGTACCGTCGGCCGTATTGCCGTGATGATCGGTGATCGTGTAGCCGTAGCTGATTGTTTGCCCGGCCCACAATTGCACGTTCCCCGGGTTACTGCTGGAGACTATCTCCAACCAATCCCCTTCGGGATCGGTGTCGTTTCCGGACGACGGGATATAGCCCGAGAGGTCGTACCACCCGCCGTTGCCGCCATACGGAATGACGTAGGTGAGGTAGTCCGTATTGGCCGTCGGCGCGTAGTTAACCGGTGGTTCATCCCAGGTGTCGTTGACGGTAATCGTTGCGGTATCTTGTTCAGCACTGTACGCCGACGTGCCGCCGTTACTGGTCACGTCGACGCCGGCCGCGCCGTTAGTCTGGCCGTCGGTGCCGTCCCAAAGGCGGAACGTGATCGTCGCGGTGCCGTAAAAATCGCCGTTCGGCTGAAAGCGGATGCGTGTCGACGAGTCCGCCGACAGCAGTGTCGCGCTAGATTCGCCCGCCTGAGCCAATGACGACCAATATGATCCGGTCGAATATTCCCAATAACCATTTGCCGAATCGACGCCGACGACGGCGATCCCCAACGAGTTTCCGTCGACGTCGACCGCATAGCCGGAAGCTGTGAGCAGGTCTGAGACCAAAGTGCCGTCGTTCGACCAGACCGAAATGTCTTCGTCGATTGTCGACAATTGCGGGGCGGACACCTGCGGCGACAAAGTCGGCGCGGTGTTGTCCCACGTCCCGTTGACGCTAATCGTCGCCGTATCGTGGTCGGCGCTGTATGCCGATTGGCCACCGCTACTTGAAACGTCGACGCCGGTGGTGCCGTTGCTATATCCGTCGGTGCCGTCCCACAAACGGTAAGTGATCGCCGCGATGCCGTAGAAGTCGCTATTTGGCTGGAAGCGAATACGCGTCACGCCGTCGGCCACCAATAGCACTGCCGAGTAATCGCCGGCTCCCGAAAGGGATATCCAATTCGAGCCGTCTGTAGAACACTCCCACGATCCGTTCATGTCGTCGACGGCCGTGACCGCCATGCCGATCGAGTTCCCATCCGCATCATAGGTGTAATTGCCGTAGTTCAGCAGCTCACTGACCAAGCTGCCCGAATTCAACGATGACGAGATGTCTTCGTCGATCGCCGCCAGTTGGGGATCGGCGTTGCCGGGGTAGATGACCGGCGCGTAATTGCTCGGCGGCGGCGGCTCGGCCTCGCGTACCACATAAACGGTCACATCGGTGGACGTTTCGCCACCGCTGCCGTCACGAATGGTGTAGCTGTAACTTGCCGAGCTGTCGGCGTCGATCCATTGGTAACCGCCCGGATTGTTGTTGGCGATAACTTCGTAGCCTTCTCCTTCCGCGTCGTAGTCGTTGCCGTGGTCCGGAGCGAAATCCGGCCAGTAGATGTTCGTACCCGTCGAGTCGTACGGTACATAAACCGTGTAAGAATCGCTTCCGGCGACAGGAGGCGTCGTCGGAGCAGGTTCTTCCTGTTGAAGCTGAATGACGACGTAGGCGCGAGCGCGAACACCGATAGGGTATTCGACGATATAGGCATAGCCGGCTCCGCTCTCCACGCTCGCCCAATTGCCGGGATTGTTCGATTCGAAAAGCGTCGGCACGTTGCCGAAAGCGTCCGCATCGTTGCCGAGGTCGAACGGGTACTGCTCCCAATTAATCGTCGTAGTCGTGTCGCCGTACGGCACGCTGATCACATACACATCATCATGCGCACCGGCTTCGCTCACCGTGACGCTCAGCGTATCGCTACTGGAGCTGAATGCTGATGAACCGCCGCCGGCCGACGCGTCGACGCTGGTATCGCCGTTGCCGCCGCTTGATCCGTCCCATAGTCGGAATGAGAGGGTCGACGTGCCGACGTAATTTTCTAGAGGGACAAAGCGGAGTCTGGTCGTACCGTCGGCGGACAGGAGTACGGCCGACGTATCGCTGACGGCGGAGAGCGATTGCCAGCCGTTGCCGTAACCTGCATCGTATTGCCAAGACCCGAACGACTCATCAACGCCGGTGATGGCGAATCCGAGCGATGCATTTTCAGCGTCGTAGGCGTAGCCGTTCGTAGACTGTCCGAATAAATCCCACACCGACATTCCGACGATCGACTCCTCCAGTGCATTACGCGGCAGCGTCGGCAATTGCAGGTCGGCAACCGAAGGGCTTAGTTCGGGAGCTGAATTGGACGACGGAGGGTCTTCTTCGCCGGTTCCCGCATTAACGACGGCGATCACCGCCGTGTAACTCGCGGAACCGATTCCGTCGGAAAGCTCGAATGTGAAGGAATCGTCGCCGTCGAAGTCCGTCGGCGGCGAATAGTCAAACGAACCGTCGCCGTAGATCGTTACGATGCCGCCTTGGGACGACGTGAAACTCCCCGCGGCGATCGAAATCGCCTGCCCTTCCGAGTCTTCTGCCAAGCTCAGAAGGCCGTCGCCGGCGCCAATGTAAAGCGGAGCGTTCTCGTCCGTGGAATAGTCGCGACTGGGCGAACTTGGGGCTTGGTTCGGAGCGACGTTCAGGTATACCGCAGCGTCGTCAGATGATTGTTCATCGTCGGATAGCGAATAAACGAAGGAATCTGTCCCTGAGAATCCAGGCGGGGGCGCGTAGGTGTACGTGCCGTCGTAATTATCGGTTAGAGTGCCCCCTTCCGTCGTCGTCATCGGCAGCGACAGTTGAGGCGTCCCGGAGAAGGTGTCGTTGTCCGTTAGTTGTGAACCGGCGATGACGATTGGGGACTCGTAACCGGTGGAAAGTGAATCGTCCATCGCGTCGGCGTTGAGAACCACGCGTTGTTCAAGCGCTTCCATGCGGTGCCGCCGGCGTAAGTTGCGACGTTTCGCCATCACCGCCTTTCGTTGTCGTCGATTGCGACGCAAATACCCCAAGGCTCCCCAGAACGATTCCCAGGCGCGAAACAAGCGCATAGCGTCACCCTTGTGCGGCGGCGTTTAAGATTCGACGATGTGATTGCAATGCCCCCCGTTTCGGCAAATGCCGTAATAGAGAGGTCAAACGCGACGAGATTGGCCAACCCAAGCAAGGGGTGTACCCCTCCCGCGTTGGTGAAGCCTACTTCACGCGGATTTTGACCGGTTACCGCCCACAACGTCGTCGGCATCCGGGATAACCGCTTCACGTCGTAGCGACTGCAGAATCGATTCTTCAGATCGCAGGAAATGGGCGAGTCGATCGCCCTTTCATCGCCCCTTCATGTTGTCTTCCGTCAACAACGACGCGGCACCGTGTTGTTTCAGGACAGCATTGCGGCCGGCCGAAAACATGTGCGACAAAAATTCATGTGAAATGAGGGGGAGCGAATTTTGTCGTGGCGTACGTTTCCATGCCTTCTCGTGGACCACAAGAGCGCACGCCATCCCTATGTCTCACGTTTCGCAGTCACAGCTACGTCGCCTCCAGGCCGAAGGTCTGACGGTTCGAGAGATTGCACATCTCGTGGATGTCACACCTTCGGCGGTGCGCGGGCGTCTGACCGAAGCTGATGACGTTGCAACCGCAGCCGCCCGCTCATCGAGCGAAACGCGTCGGGAAACGAGTCGCGAAGTTCGAGCAGCCGTCGTCCCGCGCGACGCACTCGCTTGCGAAGGTCCCTCAAGTGAACGCAAATCTGACAAGCGCCGCCGTGCAGTAGCGAAAAGACGTTCGGCTGCGGTAGCACGAAAAGCGATAGCGAACTACGCGATCGATACGAGGTTCGCAAACGCTCTCCGACAGGCGACTTTATGTCGGCGGCTCGCTACGGTCGCGGGGGATTGGACGTACGCTCAAGCGGTCAAAACCATGTCGCGCCGTCGCGAGCTGTTGGCTGTTCCGCTACCATCCACGCCCGCTGCCCTGCGAGCGGCCGCTTTCTTGGATGCCGAGACCCTGCGTGTCGACTTTGTCCTGCAGGAAGCCTGCGATCGTCGGCTGGAGATACTGTTTCCGCCCATGCGCTGTGCACGCAGCGAAGCGGTTCTTGTCGCAGCACTTCGTATAACATTCCCGGACGGGGAGCCGAAGGAGCTCCGACCCCTGAACAGTTTTCTGTCGGCTTCGGATGTCGCGTCAGCCGATGCCGGCACACGCGTAGCGATGCTTACGTCCGATGACTTGACGGCGTTCGCGGTCCGGAGAATATGCGACGAGTCAGAGCGGATGTTTGCGAGATTCCAAACCTGGGAGGAAATGGCCGGCGAGCCCAATCCCTTTGCAGTCGTCATTGTAGACGTACGTCGTTTTGCGCCTGCGGACTGGGATGAACTGGAGCAAAGGATTTCAACTTTGGAGTCGCCCGCGTCCATTTTGGCTTTCGACGACGAAGTCAGAATCTATCGCTTGCGGCAAGTGCTGCAGCGAAGATTCGGAGGATATTTAGCAAGTTCGGATGCGCTGCAAGACATCGCAAGAACAATTCAGGAAGCGGCCGTGGGGCGGCAATCGTTCAGCGTAACGGCGCAACAACATCTTGCCTGGCAGAGTTTCTCCTGGCAGTTGCGCCCGGAGTCTGATACCCGCGGCGTGCATCTGCTAACGCAACGAGAAACGGAGATCTTCGCCGATATGGTCAGCGGGCTGACTTCGCAAGAATCGGCATCCCAAAGCGGCATCTCCCCAAGCACGGTCGAAAATCATCGAGCGAAAATTGCTAAGAAGCTCGGGACACGGCGGCCGCTGCAGCTGTTTGCCATGGCCATCGAGTCGGGGCTAGCGAAACTTTAGTTCGCCTGAAAGCGAAACACTTGGTCACGCTCGTGCGGAGTTATGTCGTTTGCGTTCAGAGCGTGGCGGCGCAGTTGTCGGTCTTCGCGCAATGGTACGTTCTGAGCCCCGCCGCCTGCGGCGCTGATTGCGTGAGATAGCCGTGCGGCGATGGCTCCAATTCCTAGTGAACTCCTAGTCAACTCCGTCTGAGGTGAATCGGATTCTCCCGTAAGTTTCTGGCTTCCCGGAAACAGACACACGGAGGATCTCATGAAGAGACCGATTTCAAACAGCGTCAAGTTCTCGTCTTTCCGCAATCTTTGGGTGCGGCACAAACTGACGCGCGTTAAGGGTCGTAAGTTCCGGGTATTGATCTACGCCCGCTATTCGACCGATGAACAGAACCCACGTTCTATCGAAGATCAAGTTCTGTACTGCCGACAGTTTTTGGAGTCACTCGGTGTGAAAACCGGTGACTATGAACTGACGGTCTTATCCGACGAAGGGATCTCCGGAGAAAAGATCCGTCGTCCGGGAATTGATGAAGTCTGGGACGGAATCAGGCAACGCTCCTGGGACTTGATTCTCCCTGAGGATGCGGCGCGGCTCTACCGCGATGCCGCCGTATGTATCGACCTTGTTCGAGCGGCGGTCGACAAGAAAATGCGCGTGATTTGCATCAACGATGAAGTCGATACGGCGGACGAAGAGAACTGGGAGGAGCGACTCTACGAGGCAGCCCGCCATCACCAAAAGTCGAACAAGTACACGTCGCGCCGGATCAAACGCTCGCAGGAGGGGCTATTCGCGCTGGGCGCCGCGATGCACCAGCTGAAGCCGGGTTATCTTCGACGGCCGCAGAATCCGGCGAAGCCGGGAGAGCCGCAAGAGGGACCATATTTTGATTTTGTCGACGAATCAAAACGGGACATCATCGTCCAAGCCTACGAATACATCGCGGCCGGCGAGTCTCCGCTGCTGGTCGCAAAGTGGCTGACGGCAATTGGCTTTGACAAAGCGGCCAACGCGCAGCGGCCCGACTGGACGGACCGGAACGTGGTGGAACTCATTCGCCGGCCCGACTATCGCGGTATCCAGCGCTTTCGGGACACCATTTCCGTCAAGAACTACCGCACAGGCGGTTATCGCGGCGAGAAGAGCCCGGAAGATCGAAAAATGATGCGGAAGATGCCGCATCTGCGCATCGTGCCCGATTGGCTGTGGTATGCGGCCAACAAAGCGATCGATGATCGGCGCCCCGCTCAAGAATCGGCAAGCGGCGTTGATCACGTCCTATTCGGCGTCCCTCGGAATGCGCGTGGGGCCCTGTCCGTACTTTTTCGGTGCGGCGCCCGCGAATGCGGCGCAGTCATGCACAAGTCGGCCCGTCAAAACGGCTATCGGTGCGGCCGGGCGACGGACGGCTGTTGGAATAAAGCTTCTTGCCTTGCCGCGTTGACGGACAAACCGATCTACGCCGCAGTTGTTCGTTCTCTACGATCCCTCGATCCCGAGATCGATCGCCTGTTGGCGCTGGTCGCGACGCTCATCGGCGACGCGGCAAGCCGCGACACGCGAAAGGCCGAGCTCCGTGAGCTTATCGCTGAATTGCAAGCGAAGATCGTGGCGCTCAACGATGCGCTGGAAAAGGCTCCTGATCTGGAAAGTACGCGGCAGCGACTCGGCGAGCGTGAGCTGGATCTTGCCGAAGCGACCGGCGAACTGGAAGGCCTGCTGCAAGATGACTTGAATAAGCGGCCGCCGACACGTCGCGAGATCGAGAGCCGCATCGCGGAGCTGTTGAAGCTGTTAGCCACCGCGGATCGTCATTCGCGCGAAGCGTTGTCGTCTCTGGTCGACGCAATCGATGCGATTCCGCATCGGCAATTCGGCGGCGACAAAGTCGTCTTGCGAGCGCGCTTCGAGATTCGTCTGGCGGCTTTATTACCGGCACGAACACGCGCGGCGCTGGTCGGGCTACACGGGAAACTAGACGACTTGGGGTTTGAACGCATCGCCGTGATGGTCGATCTGTTCGAACCGTCGACGGGACCGAAGTATGGTCTCGAAGCTCTAGCGCTCTACGACCAGAAAATCGGACTGACGGAGATCGGAGTACGACTCGGGATCTCCAAACGGCAGGCGAACATCGCCGTGCAGTACGGCAGGCTGCTCCGTGAAGCGGGATTAACCGACCCATTCATTGAGCTGACCGCCCCGCCGCCCCAAGCCAGTCGCTGGCGGGCACCAGGAACCGGTAAACGTCGCTCGAAAAAGGAGCCACCGCAAGACCCGCGGCAAGCCGGCTAGGCACCGATCTGCAGCCCACGGCGCTGCGAAAAGTCCGAGTTCTCAGGAGCTATCAATGATTCGCGAAATACTTCGTTGTCCGTACTGCGCGGCCGTTGTCGCGTTAGAGGACTTCTCGCAGGACCTACTCTTCGACCCCGACCGTTGCCACGGCGCGGCCTGTCCGCATTTGGCATGCTTCTGGACGGCGGTGACGGTGATGCGCGGCCGCCGTACGCTCAAGCGACGCTGTACCAGCCGCCTTTGGGAATGGGAACGCGGCACCTACCGCGTCGACGGACTGCATGACTTTCGCGCCGCCGGTCTCGCTAATTACCTTTGCGACTAGGGTTTTTCGCGACTGGACGCCGCGCTCATTGCTCCAACGATTCATCAGCTGGTCGGCGGCAGCGCTCAGCAACGGGAAGAACGTCGTCAAGGATCGGGCGAGTTGGCCGTTATGATTGCCGGCCGGCCTCACACCCTACTACTGGACGCATGGGGCATCTTTTCGCCTTCGCCGAAGACGCTCATGGACGAGATCGCGACGTTGGCCGACGAGTACGAGGTGTGATCGGTTCGCAACGCGGACAGCGCCCAATGCCGCGCTAGGAGCAAAACGGCTCGCCAATAATCCGCCGCGCTAAATTCCGGCGGTTTTCGCGTCACAATAGATAGTTAGGCAAGCCCCATATTGGTTCGGGCCGCGCCCAGGAGAACGAAGCACATCCAATAGTCTCAACAAGCCATGCCTGGAGAAGTCCGTCCCCTTTCTCCGAAATCGGGCGACACGTTACGCGTGATCGCCTTGGGCCGCATCTCGACCGTTCATCAAGACGTCGAAAACATCGCGGCCTCTTATCGCTACATCGAGAGTTATCTCGGCAAGATCTATCAAGGCCCGCTCGATATCACCTTCTTGGGCGAGCAAGCCAGCGGCATGCGGACGGATCGGGCGACGATCCGACAAGCCGAAGACATGATCGCCGGAGGGCAGGTCGATCTCGTCATCGCCGAAGACTTGTCGCGAATCTATCGCAATCCCCGCCACCAATTTGCGTTCGTGCAAGACGCTGTCGATGTCGGAACCCGCGTAATCCTGATCGGCGACAACATTGATACCGCTGATGAAACCTGGGAAGTGACGATGGGGGCCGCCGCATTGCGACACGGGCTTCATATTCCCGATACACGTCGCCGCGTTCGCCGCACGGCCACTCATGCGTTTCATCAAGGAGGTATGGTCCAAAAGATTCGCTTCGGCTATCGCAAGCTCAGTCGTGAGGAGGCGGCGCTAGGAGCGTTCGGCCCGAAAGGCCTACGCATCGCCAAAGTGCCGGACCATACCGAGATGATCCAGGAACTCGCGCGACGCGTCATTGCCGGCGACAGCTACATTGCTTTAGCCGAGGAGCTCAATCATCGCGGGATTGCGCCGGGGCCGTACGTCACGTCCGGTCGCTGGTCGCCTAGGGTCCTGATCGAACTCTTGTCCGATCCGATTCTCGCCGGGCTGCGGACGTTCCGCGACACCATCTGTCGACCGGTTTTTCGCACCGGCCGGCATCGCGCAGAGCGGAACGCCGCGCCGGAAACGGCCTGTGTCCCGGAGTTGGCTCATCTTTCTGAAACGGAGTTTGAGAGTCTTCAGCGCGCCATTGGAGCGCGTCGGCAGTTGCGGCTTCAGAAATCCACGCCGAGAGCAAGCCGACGCGGCGTCACACGCAGCCGAACACTCTGGCCGGGACAGGCCTTGCGATGCGGCATCTGCGGAAGCTGGTTTCATCTGTTCGGTGCGACGCTACGTTGCAGCCAATCGACGGCGCGTTCGGGCGACCGCTGTTGGAATCACGTTCAGCCACGTACGGCGGTTGTTCGCGAGCGGCTTCTGACTTGGATATTGATGATTCTGGACGGCCCTGGTGACCGCAGCCGGCTTGTGACGGATCGGCTTATTAAGTTCGAGGAACTCCTGACGGCCCGAACCGACAACGCTCATGTCGCGAGGCAGAAGCAGCGTGCGGCGCTAAAGCGTCAGGCCCAGACGCTGACCGACGCGATTCTCGCAGGAGGCGAGTTGGCTTCGCTCGTTCAACGGCTTCAGGCCGTTGAAGGCGAAATGAAGGCCCTGGACGTCGCGGATCAAGCCACGCGGCCACAGCCTCATCGAAAAAAATGTGCTTCGAAGCTCGCCGTGCCGCAACTGATCTATCAGCTGTTAAGAGAGTCCTACCCGTTCGCGGATTGGTTGCGGAAAACAATCTCCGAGTTCGTCGTCTATCCGGCGCAGGCGCTGGATACGCCGCAGATTCGACCAATGGGAGTTCTACGTGTTGACCTGAATCGGTTCGTGGACGATATGCGGACAGTCTCGGCGGAACCGCTGGAAGAATTCGAGATCCCGCTCTTCACAGAACCTCAACCCATTCGGCTGTTAGAGGCCTGTGCCGCGCTCCAACGTGATCATCCCCGGTGGAGCCTGCACCGGATCGCCGCAGCGCTGGGAGTCAACACGATGGGCGTCAAGCGGAGCGTCGACTACGGGCGGCTTATGGCCGAAGCCGGTATGACGAAACCCTACCGGATTCTCCAGGAGGCCCCTGTCGTGGCCTCTCGTTGGCGCAAACGAGCCGGCGCCGGTAACGCGGTCGCTCAGGCATCCGGCGCCGAACTTGGAATTGCGCCGGCGTCGAGTTAGACTTGCCGTCTTCCGTTCCTGTTTCTCACGAGGATTTTTACGAACGATGCGCGGCCGTTGCGCCGCGAACACAATACGTGATGCGTGCCAGTCAAGTTTCGCTTCCCAGAAAACTACCACCCTGAACCTTCGGGTTCTTGCAGCAAAGAAGCGGTACTTCGACCCACGCTCCCGCAAGGGAGCGTCGGGCCGGGGTCCGTTCTTTGCGCCCCGTGGTAGGGGTTCTGGGAGCGGCCAAGGTTCCGGCGCTCCTTTTTTGTTGGAGCCGACGGAACCGGTTTGCTCTTCGCAACCCGCTTCGAGGCTTCCCATGTCCGACCACTCCTCTACTTCGTCCGAAACAGGTTTGCCGCACCCGAATCGTCCGGGGCCGACAAACTCGGCCAAGAGTGACTCGAATCCGCTTCGCGACGCAACGCAACTCTTTAGCACCTTGCTGGCGAAGGCGGCGCCCGTCTTCGGGCTAATTTTCTTTGCCGGCACCACAACGGTGGCCAACAGCAAATCAAAGCCCCCGGTTCCGCTCAGTTACATCATTGGTTTCCTCATCGGTGCCGGCCTCTTGGCCGCGGCGCTGGCGTTTTTAGGGTGCCTTGCCCTCACAGGCTACAGGCACTTCAAGCAAGGCTTATCTCAAGCCGTCCCTTCGGTCGGGAACGCACCCGTTCCGCCGCCACCGCCCGGCATTGCGGACCGCTATTGGCTGGCCTTCGAGGGCCGTACGACGGGGCCGCATGCGACCGGCGATCTCGTCGCGGCCATGACGCGCGGGGACTTTCCGCCGGAAAGCCTCGTCTGTGCTGTCGGAAGTACGCAGTGGGTTCCGCTGCGATCCCTCGCCTCGTGACCGGCAGGACTTCAGGGCAAAAACAACTTCTCAACAAACGAGCTCAGCATCATGAACGCTCAACTTCCGGATGATACGACGTCCGCCGAACAGAATTCCGCTGCGACGACCGACCGCTGGTGGTTGGCCATCGACGGTCGTCCCGATGGTCCCCGTTCGACGACATACATCACGGCCGCACTTCAGGCCGGACGCCTGACTCCCTTGATTCCGATTTGTCCCGAGGGAGGACATGAATGGCGACCGCTGGGAACCTGGCCGGCATTTTCATCTGCAGCGACGCAGGTTCCAGATCGTTCGCGGGCAGCTGCGCCTCCGCCGCCACCGGTTCCGGGCTTGCCGGCCGCTCCTCACGCCTTTGCGGCGCAAGGCGGCAGCGGTTTTGATCGGCTGCTGATGAATCCGGCGCTGCCGCCGATGGCGAACCTGGTCTGCATCTACACCATCCTCGTCGTGCCCCTGTACTGGATGCTCGCCTTTGTGACCGATTTTTTGGACGACAACCCGTTCCTTGACGGTAGCGGTTACTACTGGGCCTACGGCGTCAATCTAGCGCTCCATCGACTCGTCACGTTGGCTCTAACAGTGCTGCTGTTCATTTCGGGAATCCAGTTCCGCGACTTGCAGGCCTCCGGCGAGCGTCTACTGCGGCTGCTGTTTTCGGCCTGGCTAACTTGGGGCGTCCTTCAGTTCATCGTCTACCTGATGCTGTTCTTTACGGCCGGTGTTGCGGATGCGTACGACCCAATAGTGACCGACATGACAGCTTGGGATGTCATCGGCAGTTTTTTGAATACAGCCGCCTTCGCCTGTGACGTCGTCTGCTTAGTTTGGCTGATCCTCAAACGAAACCAATTGCCGCTCTACGCACGATAAAGCGTTACGCAAGGCCGCTGGTGGATTTCTGAGACAAAGAGAGAGATATACCGACGGTTATTGTATGCTCGCATTTTCAACGGCAATCAAAGTCATTAAACGGCTGGCGATGCGGCAGCCTAAATACCTACGGAAAACGTGACATAATACTTGAATAGACCCATTAGATGTCGGGTCACGTGTAGCCGTTGACGCGGCGTCCCTGCCGCCTGCCGTCACATCATTTTTCCGGCGATTTCTGAGGCTGCTTAAGCCGACCCATCTTCGCTGGTGTCAGTCGGACGAGCACCGTATCTCGCCCCGTGCATTCTTCAGCCCCGGCGCGCTCTCGCGTTAAGCCGCTCGTTTGATTCTTTTGTACAATCCACGGTTATGAGGAGGTCGCCATGTTCGACTCCTCGACGCCGCTGCTGCAGCACGGTAATTCCAAGCTAGGCCGCGCGATTCACGTCTGGTCGATTCCTGCGCTGGATACCTGTCCCGGCAGTACGGCCGTCTGTCGCCAGTTGTGCTATGCCACGCGACATCGGTTCCGGTTTGATTCCGTACGGCGCCGCTTGGCCTGGAACCGCCGCCAATGCGACCGCCCGGACTTCGTCGAGCGGATGGTCGCCGAAATCCGCTCGAGCGGCGTCTTGGTGCTCCGCCTGCACGTGGCGGGCGATTTTTATGACGCCGAGTACGCGGGCAAGTGGACGGCAATCGTCAAACGTTCGCCACGTGTCCGCTTCTATGGCTATAGCCGCAGCTGGCGCGTCGCTTCCATCGCTGCTGCGCTAGAAGAACTGGCGGCGCTTAAAGCCGTGCGGCTGTGGTGGTCGGTCGACGACGAAAGCGGCATCCCGGCAAACGTCCCGTCGACCGTCCGCCTCGCCTATCTCCAAACCTCGTCCGCCGCACCGCCGTCTGCGGCCGACTTGGTGTTTCGCCCGCCGCGGTTGCGCTCGCTGCCGGAACTGCCGGTCGTCTGCGATCACGAAACACCTTCCGGACGGACGCTCGGCGTGACCTGCGGCTCCTGCGGCCGCTGCTTTCGCTGAACTCGTTCTCGCAGGCCTTCTCTGGTCGGGCCTTCGCAGCGACTTCTCGTTCACAACCCTCGCCGCCAACTCTTGCGGCATTCTTGCTTCGGAGATCCCTATGTCCTTAGCGTCTCTCAGTCCGCCCTCCTGTCGCACGTCGAGCGATATCGGCGTTTCGCAAGTTCTTCAACGCTGGCGACGGCAGGTCGCCGCCCGCAATGATCTGGCCGAACTCCGCGGCGTACGGCCGTTCGCGCTCGTGGGTTATCGAGTCCGGGCAGCACCGACCGATCAGTTTATTCCGCTCGAGCGGCTGTCGTTCGTGGCACTCTTCGACGAGCGAGACGATCAAGACCGGCTCGTGACACGACTGGTCGGAGCGCGAGCCCGGCTTGGCGACAACACGCTCGTCGTCGGCGGCCCGGACAATACGCTCTTCGACAAAGATCTCCGCGCGGCGCCCTGTTCGGCCAACGGTCGGCGGCTTGATCCGCGCGATGCTGAGCTCTGCGAGTTGGCGCTCGGCTGGGAACAACACGTCGAAAGGGTCAATCGTCACCCGCACTATCCCCGACGAAACGTCTTGCGCTGGCCCGCGTGGTGGTGCGAAGTCGGCCACGCGCCTACCGACTGTCCGACGCGTCTGGTCGGCAACCGCACGTTGATCCCGCTCGAAGCGGCAACCGCTTGCGGTCTGTCGGTTTGCCAAGTCTACGCCGACGTAATGGGCTTACCGAAGCGGCAAGTCTTGGCAGGCGCCGACGTGCGCAGGCTGCTTTGCGGTACCGCCGGGCACATGACGTTTGATCTGTTCCATACACGCTTTCGCCGCACGGCTTGACCGTGCGGTCGTCTTTCTCATCGTTACCAAAATCAGGAGTATCCCATGAAGGTTCTGTTCATTGACGCCACCGGCGCCGGCTTCGCTTCCCCGATCGACGTGGCCGAAGGGACCTCCGTCGGCACGTTGTTCTTGGAACGCGTCGGCGGCGATCCCAAGTCGTACTTGATCCGCGTCAATCGCCAAAGCGCCACGATTAATCAACTCCTTCAAGAAGGGGACCGCGTCACGATCACCCCGCTCAAGATCGAAGGCGCGGCGGCGTAACAACATTCTTTGGCCGGCACGACGACGTTCGCCGTGCCGGCCCTTCTCTTTACTGAAATGAACAGAGCTAATGACCTTTAACCCTCAACTCTGGCGTACGGCCCGGCGCATCGAAGCCGCCTACGGGCGGGACCGCGGGAAGCCGCCGTCGCTCGATGCCCCCTGGTACGCTTGGCAAAAACTCACCGAAACCTGCCGCTTGGCGGCACAAGCCGACCGCCGCGGCTGGCGGCATGCCCGCCGGAGACAGCACCAGCAACTCGGCCGTGATCTCGACTATCTGCTAGGTGAACTCCGCGCACTCCGCAATTCGCTCGAACAACGTAAGCATGACAAGCTCCCCACCGCGGGCGAATTCTACGCCGAGCTCGTCGCCGCGGAGGAAGAATTCGGCGGCGTTGCCGTCGAAGACTTCGAACTCTACGTAACGACCGAGCCGATCCGCCTGGAAGGAATTGATTTAGGGCCGTTTGAGATTCGCCTGAATCTTTCCCGGCTCGCTGACCCGGATCCCTATCGGGTTGTCGCAACGGAGGCGAACCCGGCCCAGGGCTCGATCGGCACCGTGCATCCGCACGTGCATGACGAGCGGGCGTGTCTCGGCGAGGGGGCGGCAGGCGTCGCGGCCGCACTAGCTGAAGGGCGGCTCGCCGATCTGTTTCAGATCATCAATCGCGTGTTGCACACATACAACGAAGGCTCGGCCTACGTCGAACTGGAACGCTGGCATGGTACGCCCTGCCGCGAGTGCGACGACACCGTCGACGACGATGATCTCTATAGCTGTCGCAGCTGCGACCGTTCGCTCTGCGATAACTGCGTCCGACTGTGCGGCTGCGGCGCGGCCGCCTGCCACGACTGTGCTTCATCGTGTCAGGCCTGCGAGGAAACGACCTGCTCGCGCTGTTTGGCGACTTGCTCCGGCTGTCTCGAAGAGTTTTGCAACTCGTGTCTCGATCAAGGACTTTGCCATGCTTGCGGAGAGGCGGAAGCGGAACGGGAAGCTGCGGAACAAGAGGCTGATGCAAACGCGGAATGCGATGACGAAGCCGCAGTTGCGGTTCACGCCGACGGCCTGGGCGAAGTTGCTGTACTGGCGCGACCTCGGCACCACCGAAATCGGCGGCTTCGGAATCTCGGTCGCCGCTGATCCGCTGCTGATCGAAGATGTGCGGCTTGTCCGGCAAACCTGCTCGGCCGTGACCGTGAAGTTCGACGATATTGCGGTCGCCGACTTCTTCGACGAGCAAGTCGATCTGGGCCTTGCACCGGAGCGTTTTTCTCGGGTCTGGATTCATACGGTGTGACGTGAGGTCGCATATGTCTGAGAGCCGTCATGACGACGGACCGGCCAGTGCTCGGCCGTTGTTCCCAGCTTACCCGGCGTCGTTGGTAACGATGAGGTCGGAAGCGTAGGCGAAA
>JAFLCO010000076.1 GCA_017303535.1 Planctomycetota bacterium | reverse complement strand
GACGATTCAATCGCCATAGCCGCGGCCCGACGGCGGTTCAGTCCAATTGAATCGTATGCGGCGTGCGAGAACGATCCAATCAGCTCCGATCCGCTGATAGCACGCCGCATACAATCCTATTTAATATACCACGAAAAACGCCGATATTTAGCTCTGAAGCCGAAATCCGCTCGTCTTATCGTTGCTTCTGCGGCACACGGCGCCGCCGTCCACCCTATGAACGGCACTTTAACTCGCCACGCGTTCCCACGGCTGCAAGACGTCGAGCTTGCGGGCCAACTCGACCGGATCGACGTCGAGCATCGCGACCGCGTTGAGCCGCAGATCAACGACGTAGTACTCGCCGACGTTTTGCTGCAACCTGGCGCCGACCGCCTTCTTCAGTTGCCGGTCTTCCTTGTTCAACGCCCGGTTGATGCGCTGGAGCAGCGCTCGCTTGGTGATGGGGATCGTCTTGACCCTGGTCATGACACATCTCTCCGATTGTGATGGTGCTAGTCGCCTCGCCTAGATGCAAGTCTAAGCATTCAAGAAAGTAAGTAAATGAGAATCCGAGCGCAACGCTCTAACCATTAACGGTTTGCGGAGCGCATGAGCGGCCGCAGGACACTTCGGCGACCGTCGTTCTAGCCGTCGCCGACGGCCGCCCAGAGCGGATCCTGATAATCGCGAGACCAAGCCCGTCCGTAATGCGCAAACGCCACGCTCGGCGTGTTCCCCATGAGTTCCGCCAGAACCTCTATCGAACAGCCCGCGCCGCCGTTCCAAAAGCCGCTCAGCATCCGATAGGCGAACGTATGCCTGCATGAATAAGTACTGAAGTGCTTGCGAACTTCGTCGTGGTCCCAGCCGAGCTTGCGTTTCAGCGCCAAGAAGTAGCCGACGGCGGTCGGCTTTTTCCAAGGACGGCCCTGAGGATTACGGAACAGCGGCAGTTCGCTGCCCGGCGGCGCGGATTTCAGCAACCGCCGTACGAGGGCTGCGACCTCCGGTCGCACGGGAATCTTGCGGAGTTTTTTAGTCTTGGACGAACGTATCCGCCAGAGCATACCGCGTGGCGAAGTTTCGATGTCCTCGGCCTTCAGCTTTGCCAACTCGCAGAACGGCCTCAGTCCGGTGTGAAGCGCCGCGAATAAGAAATCTCGAAAGGCTCGATCGACGTTCGCGTAGATCAGTCGCTCATCTTGCGGCGACAGCGAATGCAGACGTGGCCGATGCGGCGGCTTGCGCAGGCCCTTGAGCGGATTACGAACGCCAAGTTCCGTTTCGGCATGCCGGAACGCGGAGATGACCGCCGTCAGCACGTTGCGGCGCGTCGCCGGCGAGCGCCAACTCGGCACGCTGTCCACCCACTGGCTCACGTCGGCCCGCTTTAGCTCGCCCACCGCCAAACCACCGCAGTAACGACACAACTGATTCAACATGCGGCGGACGCCCCCGGCATACTCGGGATGCATGCGCCCCACCCCAGCGGCTTGCTCGCAATGCAAGATGTAGCGCGAGCAGACTTCCGCGACCGAAACCGCCTTCGCGGGCGTCGGTTCCCTTTCAAGCGGTGCGTCAAGACCCTCGCGCAAACGGAGCCGGGCCAGCGCCAAACGAGCGGCCTGCTTATTGTCGCGTCCCCGGATCGGACGGCCTTGTTCGTCGAGCAGCGCAACACGTCGCTTGGTTCCCGGCGGCGTGCGATACCACGTGTCGGTTTGTCGCCAGTACCAAGCGGAACCGCGTCGCTGTCGACGGGGCGCCGGTTTTGAATTCTTGGCCATTTAGTCCTCTCGCTTTAGCGCGCCTTGGATAGCGGTCGCTTGGATTGAGTCGTCGCATTCTTCGCCGAGCCCGCACCGATTGCGGCCCACAGCGGTTCTTGATAGCTGAGCGCCCACTCACGACCGTAATGTTGGTACGCCACGGCGGGCGTGTCGCCGATCAGTTCCGCCAAGGTTTCGATCGAGCAGCCGACGCCTTTGTTCCAATAGCCCGACAACATCCGATGGGCGAATGTGTGCCGACTCGTGTAACTCGAATACTTCGCCCGCCGCGGATCGAGATCCCACCCCAGCTTCTTCTTGAGCGCCAAAAAGCGAACGACGCCGGTCATCCGTTTCCAAGGCTCCCCTTTGGTGTTGCGAAAGAGCGGCTTGCCGCTGCCGCGCGGCGCCGTCGGCAAGAGCTTCTTGACCAATTCGGCCACCGGTTTTTGCACCGGAATCTTGCGAGTCTTCTTGGTCTTCGAGGAATAGACGCGCCACATCATGCCGCGTTCGGTCACTTCGACGTCGTCGGCGGTGATTTTGGCGAGTTCGCAGAACGGTCTTAGGCCGGTGTGAATCGCCGCAAACAGGAAGTTGCGGAACTGCACCTCCGTCGCCTCCAGCAACTGCCGCTCTTCTTCCGGTGAGAACGATTGCAGTCTCGGTTGCGACTGCGGCTTCTTGAGCCCCTTCAAAGGGCTCGGGACGTCGTGCAGTTGCTCCGCCCGATTGAAGGCCGCCAGGACGATGGCGATGACGCTGCGATGCGTCGCCGGCGACTTCCATCCCTGGTGCTGGTCGATCCACGTCTGAAGGTGGCTCTTCTTTAGTTCCGCGACCGGCAACGCGCCGCAGTATCCGCACAGGTCGTTCAAGAAAGCGATGGATTGGTCGCGATGCCCGCGGCTCATCGAGCCGGATATCACGCTCCGCTCACAGTGCTGTAAATACTCCGAACAAACTCGGGCTACGATCCAGTCCGGGTCAGCGGCCGGCCCGGAGCCCTCGCCGGAGAGCTGAACCCGTGCCAGCGCCTGTGCCGCGGCCTCACGGTTTTCGAGGCCGCGGATTCGCTCCCCCTGCTCGTCAAAGAGCGGCATGCGCCGCTTCGTGCCCGGCAGGGTGTAATACCAGGAATCGGTCTGCTTCCAATGCCAGGCCGAACCGTGTGACGCACGGCGTTTTTTGCGAGTTCTGCCCATAAGCCCCTCGGGATCTAAGTTGACCGTCGCTCGCGGGAGGCCGATATTCGAGCCTCGAAGAGCGTCGAGTTTCGGAAGCCGGCTCTTTTGAGCCAGCGATGCTATTTACGCGAAATTTTTCCAATGAGCCGACTTTTGAACAGCCAATTTTTGAAGCGCAGTTTACTACACATATTTGCTACACTCATCATTGTAGCGGCTAACCATTTCCTAGTAATATGCCGCGTTTTCGCCGGTAATTTAGCCGATTCTCCGTGTAGACCAAATATCGTACTCATACTTGCCGACGACCTCGGCTGGACGGACTTGGCTTGCTACGGGTCCGGCTATTACAAGACGCCGAATTTGGACAAGCTCTCCGCCGACGGGATGAAGTTCACCGACGGCTACACCTGCGGCCCGAACTGTCAGCCGACGCGGGCCGCGCTGATGAGCGGGCAGTACGGACCGCGGACGGGGATCTACACCGTCGGGCATACGAGCAGGTTCGATTCGTCGATGCGGCCGCTGGTGCCGGTGGAGAACGCCGAGAGCTTGGCGACCGAGAAGACGACCGTCGCCGAATCGCTGCGAGCCGCCGGTTACAAGACCGGCATGTTCGGCAAGTGGCACCTCGGCGAACGGCCGGGCCATCATCCGAGCGACCAAGGCTTCGACGAAGCGATCGTTTCCTCGGGCAAGCATTTTCAGTTTAACACGAACCCGAAGGTCGACGTGCCGGAAGGGGCGTACCTCGCTGATTTCCTCACCGACAAAGCGGTCGACTTCATCGAGCGGCACAAGAGCGAACCCTTTTTCCTGTACGTGCCGCATTTCGGCGTGCATTCGCCGCACCAAGCCAAAGAGGAACTCATCGCCACGTTTCGCGACCAACCGGCGGTCGGCGGCCATCACGATCCGACGTATGCCGCGATGATTGCGAGCGTCGACGAGAGCGTGGGACGCATCGTCGCCAAGCTCGACGAACTAAAGCTCTCCGAAAACACGCTGTTGATCTTTTCGGCCGACAACGGCGGCGTCGGCGGGTATCAGCGTGAGGGAATCAAGAAAGGGGGCGACATCACCGACAACGCTCCGCTGCGCGGCGGTAAGGGAATGCTTTACGAAGGAGGGACGCGGTGCGTGTATCTCTTCCGTCGGCCGGGCAAGATTGCCGCCGGGTCCCTGTGTGCTGAGCCGATCTGCAGCGTCGATTTGTACCCGACTTTGCTGGAACTGACCGGGGCGGCAGCGCCGAAAGACCAACCGCTTGACGGCGTGAGCTACCTTTCGCTTTTGCACGGCGACGGAAAGGGCAAGCTCACGCGCGAGGCGATCTATTGGCATTTCCCCGGCTATTTGGGGGCCGGCGAGAACACTTGGCGCACGACTCCGGCAGGCGCAATTCGATCCGGCGACTGGAAGCTGCTGGAGTTCTTCGAAGACGGCAAGTTGGAACTGTATAATCTGCGAGACGACATCGGGCAGAAGAATAACTTGGCAACCGGCAACCCCGAGAAGACCAAGGAACTGCACGATAAGCTCGTCGCTTGGCGGACGGCGATCAATGCACCGATGCCGACCAAGCGAACTTCCACGGCCGGCGATGACGCCGCGCCTGCGAAGCCGAAGGCCAAGAAGAAGAAAAAAAACAACGCTAAGAATCCTCGGAAGAATGCCGCCGAATGACTGAACCGCACGAAGCCGCCGAAGAGTTGGAAGCCCGGGAACCTAGTGAAACGCAGAATCCGAGCTCTTGGAGACAAGGCGAACCGACTCCGCAAGACGTCGCCACGGCCTATCACGAAGCCGGCCATGCGGCGATGTCGCTGATGCTGCGCCGACCGATCGAACGGGTGAGCATCGAGCCGAATCAGGTTCGCCTCGGGCAGTGCAAGCTTCGCAAGAGCGTGCATGGCCCGTTGAAAGATGCCGTAGAAACGGAGATTCTGATTCTACTTGGCGGGCTGGGGGCCGAAGCCCGGCACACCGGCGCTTACGATTGGGACGCCGCTTCGGAGGACATGCGCAACGTTCGACGCTTGCTCGAAATGCGAGCGGCCAACGATCGGGCGATGAAGCGAACCGAAAGCCGGTTGCTCGACAAAGCCGAGCACCTGCTCGACGCGCCGGGCATGTGGTCGGCGATCGAGCGAATCGCAGCGGAATTGCTACGGTACGGCAGCGTGAGCGGCCGCGGCGTGCGGCATATTTTCGAGCAGGCGATTCGGCTTGGGAAGAAGCGAGGGGAGTGATGCTTTGGGGCTGCGTCGCTGGAAGTTCAGCCCCCTCACCCCTGCCCCCTCTCCCGCAAGGGGAGAGGGGAACAAAGAAGGCTAGTTGCCGCGGGCGATCAGCACCGAGCAGTGGGCTTGGTTGAGCACTTTGGAGCTTGTGCTGCCAATCAGAAGTCGGTGGAGCATTCCTTTGCCGTGTGAGCCCAGCACGATGAGATCAACTTGCCGCTGGGCTGCGATCTTCAGGATTTGCTCGGCCGCGTGACCTTCGGCACAAATGACTTCGGCCTTTTGGAACGGGCCGGAGCGTTTCCCCATGAACTCCGTGAGTTGGTCGCAGGCTTGGCGTTTCTCGGATTCATGCTCGCGGACCCAATGCTGCGACATCGCTTCCGTGTCGGCGTCGCGGGCCTTCTTCATGAGCCACTCCGGTACGTCGCCGGCCGTGAGGGCTTCAATCACCGTGACGGCGATCACTTCCGAACCGGCGGGCAGCGTGAATTGCTCGGCCGTCGAGAGTGCGGCGGTGCTGCCGGCCGAGCCGTCGAAGGCATAGAGCACGCGATACGGCCGACCGGCGGCGCTCGGCGCATCGGGGCGAACGACGAGCACCGGTACCGTCGATGTTTGCGCGACGGCGCTGGAAACGCTCCCCAGGAACATGCTCTCGAACGTGGTAAGCCCGCGAGCGCCGAGAACGATGAGTTCCGCTCCCCATTTCTCGGCTTCCAGGCGGATGCCTTCGGCCGCGGTGTGCTCGGCGACGAGCGGTACCGCCTTGTGTTGCAGCGGCGGCGGTAGTTGACTCCTAGCCTCTTGAAACACCACGTCCGTTAGCGCCTGCCGGGCTCGCGCGTGCATGTCTTCCCCGCTAGCGGCGTGGCGGACGATCATCTCCGGCGGTGCGAAGTACAGGGCCGGCACGTCGCGATCGGCCGAGAGCAACTGCCCGACCTGACGCACGGCGGTCATCGAACCAGGAGAACCATCGACGGCAAAGAATACTTTCATCGGAGCGTTCCTGCCGCGGGTAAGCGGCCGTGAGTTTGCGAAGTTGTCTATCTAAAAGTGTAGCGGCGTTTTCGATCGCTTGCCTGCGATTTCGCGAACGTATCGCGGCATCCCATATCCGGGTAGCCCGGTCTGCAAAGCTTCGACGAGCCGGAGCCCTTCGTCTTCTGGCACTTCGAAGTGGGCCGCGGCGGCTACACGGTCGAGCTGATGTAAATAATACGGCGTCACGCCGAGGTCTAGTAGTCGCCGCGACAATGCATCGAGGGCGTCGACCGAATCGTTGACCCCTCGCAACAGCACGGCTTGGTTCAGCAGCAAGACTCCTGCGTGTCTTAATCGCACGCATGCCGCGGCCACGGCTTCGTCGAGCTCGGCGGCGTGATTGGCGTGCAGCACGCAGACTGGCGTTAACCGAGTGCCGGTGAGCGAGAACCAAGCGAGCAGCGATTCGCAGACGCGTTCGGGAATGACGATCGGCAACCTTGTGTGAACGCGCAGCCTTCGCAAATGCGGTATGGCTTCAAGCCGGCGGATCAGCGGCTCCAACACGCCGTCGACAAGCGTTAACGGATCGCCGCCGCTGAGGATCACTTCGTCGATCGTTGGATCGGCCGCGATGGCGTCTAGCGCCGGTTGCCACTGGACCAAGCTATGCGGAGCTTCCGAGTACGAGAAGTGCCGCCGGAAACAATAGCGGCAATGGATCGCACAGGCCCCCGTCGTGATGAGCAGCACGCGCGATTGATACTTTTGCAAAAGCCCTGGCACAAGCTGAGCCGCGTCGTCGTCGACGGGGTCCGCCGTGAAACCGGCGACTTCTAGAAGTTCGTCACCGAGCGGCAAAATCTGTCGCAGCAGCGGATCGTCGACATCTCCCTTGCGTATGCGCGCCACGTAACCATGCGGGGCGAACAGGCCAAACATTTCGGCGGCCTTACGAGCGGTCGGCACCAACGCGTCGGGCAGTTCCAATACGCGGCAGAGTTCGGCCGGGTCGCGAATCGCGGTCTTCAGGGCGTGCCGCCAAGTGGCCGTCTCGGGCGGTTCGCCGTCGTCGGCGGGGGCCAAATTGGGGCTGACAAGCCGGGCCGGTTTGGTGGATAATGCCATATTGCCCCAGTTTAAAGCATCGCAACCGGGGGCGACAGGTCCGCCGCCCGAGCCCGCTGCCGTGGAAAGCCTCACACGGCGTGGCATGGCGGCCGCGATCATCGCCCGCCCCATCCGCGATCGCCCAAAACGGCGACCGTTCGGCACTCGCCGGCTCGCGCCGCAACGAACACCGCACCACAAACACAGATTGCAGTAAAGGATCGAAACCCGTGGGTACCTATAACACGAGCGATTTCAAGAAGGGCCTGAAAGTTCAAATTGACGGCGAGCCGTACTTGATCACGGAAATGAACTTTCGTAAGCCGGGTAAAGGTAACGCCCTGTACGAATGCAAGATGAAGAACTTGGTCCGCGGCACGACGCTGACCCGCACCTATAAGGGCGGCGATTCGTTGGAAAGCGCCGACGTGACGGAAATCCAAGCCCAGTATCTGTATCGCCAAGGCGATAAGTTCGTCTTCATGGACAACGACAGCTACGAGCAATATGAGCTGTCGCCCGAGCAACTCGACGACGCTTGGAAGTACATCAAGGAGGGGACCGTTTGCTCGGTCATTTTGTTCAACAACAATCCCATCACGGTGACGCCGCCGAACCACGTGATCCTGAAGGTTGAATACACGGAACCGGCCGTCCGCGGCAACACGGCGACGAACCTTACGAAGCCCGCGAAGATGGAAACCGGCGCGGAGTTCATCGTGCCGGCGTTCATCGAACTCGGCGAGATGATCAAGATCGACACCCGCACGGGCGAATACAGCGAACGGGTGCGGGAGTAAGCCGGCTCCGGCACTCGTATTGCGCTCATCGCAGCTAGAGGCCGTGTCATCAAACGTTGATGGCACGGCCTTTTTTGCTTCCTCAACGATCCGTAGCGGCGACACGGCTGAAGAACCACCACTTCCTTGGTCGTGGACGCCGGTCGGCCTGCCGATTCCGTTGCTCAGGCCTATGTCTTCTTGTGGCGGCGCTGATGCTCGGCCGTGGCCCAGCGGCGGAGTTTACCGAAGAGTTTTCCCAGGGCTGCGGGTTGGTAGTGGGCATTGAGGCCGCTGGGGTTCGGGAGCACCCATGCATGGCTGCCGCCGAACGGCTCCGCTTGCAGGCCGACTTGCGCGTCCTTCACGTCAGAGATGATTCGGTACGGCCCGATGCCGACGAAGGCCGTCACCGTCGGCTTCCAGCGTCGCACCTTGGATTCGAGCCGCTTGCCGCCTGCGCGGAGTTCGTCGTCTGTGAGTTCGTCGGCTCGGGCCGTGGCCCGCTCGACGACGTTGGTGATACCGAGGTTTAAATCGAGCAGCAAATCGCTCTCAAACGGCGAGAACAGTCGAGGCGTGAACCCGCCGGCGTAAAGAGCCGGCCAAAAACGATTGCCGGGCCGTCCGAAGTGCCGGCCGATTGCGGCCGTGTACAGGCCTGGATTGATGCCGGCAAAAAGGACGATGAGATTTGGCGCGACGAGGTCCGGCACGCGCTTCGTCGTCGCGGCCAAGAGTTGGGCCTTCGTCGGCTTCCACGGTTCGAGCGACTTGCGTTTCATGACGGGCGATCAGCTGCGGCGATGTGCTCAGGGCTTCGACAATCTTCGGCCGCTTGCCGAGATTGGCAACCGCCGGCGGAATGCCGCGAATCTTCTACAGCTTCTCCAGCGGCAGCCGGCTTGCTTGCCGGATCCAGGCAGTGAACTGGGCTTCGTCGAAGCCGTCGGCTTCGCGAATGTCGAGATAGCGGACTTCCGGTTGCTTCGACTTGCCCGGCGGCACCGGCTTGAGCGAAGTGCCGCGGAAGAACGTGACCTTCACGTATTTGTCGAAGCAGTGAAACGCCGTGAACCAGCCTTGCTCGGCGAAGCCGTAGAACGGCGTGTTCCACTTCACGGCCTTCGCGACGTCGGGCACGGCCTGTTCAATGAGCTCATCGAGGCGCCGACCGATCGTTTGCTTCCAGCCAGGCATCGCGTCGAGATAGGCCTGAACCGGTTCGACGCCGTAGCCTTTGGCGATCTGCGGATTGCCGCCGGAGAGCAGCTTGACCGGCTTCTTGCCGGCCGCGGCCTTAGACTTATATGGCTTTGCGGTTGCGGCAGGCTTCTTGCGAGCAGCTTTCTTCTTGGCCATCAATGTACAATCCGAGGAGAATTGTCGACGCTACTCGACCGTCAGCTTGCGGCGATAGATCGTATCGCCGTGCGTGATGTAAAGGTGGCTGTGTCCGGGCCCGGCGAGGATGCAGCTCGTCAGCGGTTTGGCCGGATCGAGCTTCGGCAGCACGCCGCATTGCCGACCGGTGGGGTCGAAGATTTGCACTCCTTCGCCTGAGGTTACGTACCAACGGCCGGCCTTGTCGACCGCCATGCCGTCGCCCCGCGACGCCGTAATATAAGGCGGCGGCTCGTTAAAGTTGAACTCCCCCTTGGGATCGATCGAAAGCCGCATCGTCATCGACGGTATCTTGGCGTCGAGCGAACCGTCTGCGTTGACGCGGAACATCCAAACGTGTTCGCCGCCCGAATCGCTCACGGCCAGCGTGCCGCCGTCGTTCGAAAGGGCGATGCCATTGGGGCGGGTAATGCCTTCGTCAACGACCGACTTCTCTCGAGTCTTGATGTTGATGCGAGTCACGCGCTGTGGCTTGGTTTCGGTGATGTAAATGTTGCCGTCGGCCGACACGGCCAAGTCGTTCGGCAGGACGTCGGTCGCAACGACTTCGACCTTGCCCGACTTCGGATCGAGCGAAATCACGCGGCTTTTCGCACCTTGGCAACCATAGAGCAGACCGTCGGGCCCGAACTCAAGCCCGCTGATAGATTCGTCAGAGATTTTTTTCCGGCTGCCGTCGGCCGCGGCGATCCTAATGACCGCCGGCGCCCGCATGTCGCAGTAGATGAAATTTCCTTCGGCATCGGTGCAAGGAGCATCGGCGAACCCGAGCCCTTCGGCAACTTTCTCCCAGCCTGCTTTCGGCACCAGCAGCTTGAGCAGCGTCATATCGCCGCGGAGGTCGCCCTTCGTGTCGAGCTTCGGCTCGTACTTCTCTTTACGCCAGAGCCACTTCAAGGCCTCGGGGAACAACGCTCCGCCGTGATCGCTACTGTGAGCATAGCCCTCGGCCCAATCGAAGCGGACGTCGTAGCCCATGTACTGGAGCGACGACGCCATAAGTTGATTTGCCCACGGCCAACTGCCGAACGCGTTGTCGACGTCGCCGCTGGTGTCGGCCATGTAAACCCGCAGCGGCTTCGGCTCGGTCTTACGCACCAGCGACGGGAAGACGTTGCCGCCGCGCAGATTCGTGAAGCTGCCGATCGTCGAAAGGACCTTGCCGAACGAGTCGGGCCGCTCCCACGCGACGTTGAATGAACAGATGCCGCCGGAACTCGCGCCGCCGATGGCCCGCAGCGCCGGGTCTTTGGAAATGTTGTACTTCTTTTCCACCTCGGCCAAGATTTCTTCGTGCAAGAACCGGGCATAGCGGTCGCCGAGGCTGTCATACTCAAAGCCCCGGTTCGAGGCCTTCCACGGCGTGGCCGGGTTACCCTTCGACGGATCGTGGCCCGGGCTGACGAACACGGCGATCGTCGGCGGCATGTCGCCGCGGGCAATCAAATTGTCGAACACGATCGGCACTCGCCAGCGCCCTTTGACGTCGCGGTAGGAGTGACCGTCTTGAAAGACCATCAGCGCTGCGGGCTCTTCTTTTTTGTATTGCGCCGGAACATAAACGGCCCACTGCCGCACGGTGTTGGCGAAGATATTCGACTTCCACGGTTCCATCACTTCGACCGTGCCGTGCGGGACGTCGTCGCGCTCGACGGCATCAGGATGCGGCTCCCACTTCGCTGCCGGCTTGGTTGCAGGCGGTACAGAGGAGACGGCTCCGACGACTCCGGCTGTCGGGGAGGAGAACTCATCATTCCAGAGCCAGCGCAAAGCGTCGGGCAGAATCTCGCCGGCCGCTTGCCCGTTGTGTCCCCCTTCGGTCATGACGAACTTGTGGTCGTAGCTGGCAAAGCGCAAGGCCGCCGCCAAGTCTTGGTTGGCCAGCGGCCAGTTACCGAAGAGGTTGTTCAGGTCGTCCTTGCCGTCTTGCAGATAAATCTTGATAGGCTTCGGTTTGTCTTTCGTCTTCCGTACGAGGCCGGGATACGCCCACCCGCCGCGGATGTTGGTGAAACTGCCGATGTGGCTCATCACCCGACCGAACTGGTCGGGCCGTTCCCACGCCGCGGTGAACGCACAAATGCCGCCGGACGAAATGCCGCACACGGCCCGTTGCTTAGGATCGCTGGAAACATTCAGCCCCTTGAGCGCCACCGGCAAGAACTCTTCGACCAGGAACTTCGCATAGCGATCGCCGAGCGAATCGTACTCGAACGACCGATTGCTCCGGTCTTTCGCGCCGGGCTTCGTCGCCGGCACGGTGCCCGGGTTGACGAATACGGCGATCGTCACCGGCATAGCCTTCTGGTGAATGAGGTTGTCGAACACGGTCGGCACGCGGAACGACCGTTCAAGGTTCGCGTAGCCGGCGCCGTCCATAAACACCATCAAGCTCGCAGGCTTGTCGGGCGTGTATTGGGCCGGGACGTAGACGCTGTAATCGCGTCGCGTGCCGGGATAGAGCCTGCTCTCCTCAAACACGCCCGTGGTCACTTTTCCTTGGGGCACGCCAGCTTGCACCGTTCGGTCGGGACTTGGGGCCGGCGCTGCGTCCGCGGCGGTAGCAACTGGTGCGAACGAGAAAACAACGATCACCACAACGGCAGCAAATGTGGTCATGTCGGGGGCGAGTCGGTACGGCATAGCGGCAACTCTCATAGCGGAAAGCAACCAGAGGCCGGGAAGTCCGGCGGGCGTGAAATCAGGCAAAAGAATGATGGTCGAGGCCGGCGGCGGATGCAAGCCTTTCGGTGTGAGAACCCGCCTATGCGAAACAAATGCACACGTCCCGCGGTACGAGTATAGTTGTTGAAACGTCCCGCCCCGTGTTTGGAGTCGTCGCACATGAGTTCGTGTATCAGACGTGGCACCTCGCCGTTTTTCGCCGCCTGTTTAGTGCTCGCAACAGTCGTCAATTCCGCAAGCGCTCAAGCCCCGACGGCCGTGCCCGCCGGCGCGATTCCGCAAGACTTCCGCTCGCAGCACTTCGTCCTCCACACCGACCTTACCGCCGCGGAAGCCAAGGAACTGCTGGAAAAGCTCGAGTACATGCTCGGGATCATTTCCGTGTATTGGCAGAAGCCGCCGAAGGGGATCATCGAATGCTACGTGGCGAAAGACGTCGCTAAGTGGCCTGCCGGTTCCATTCCCGACGACTACGGGCGACAGAAGATTGCCCGCCGGGAAGGGGTGACGGTTTCGCTGGTGCTCGGCAACGAAGGAAAGTCAACCGTTTATGCTTCGGCCGAAGGAGGCGTCGCGCAGCATGAAGCTGTGCATGCTTACTGCGCGCAAAACTTCGGCACGACCGGACCGACGTGGTACAGCGAAGGCATGGCCGAAATGGGGCAATACTGGCGCAAGGGCGCGCTCGACGTGCAAGTTCACGAGTATGTCGTGAAGCATATTCGCGAGAGCGAGCCGAAGTCGCTCAATGCCATCGTCAACTCGAACGAGACGACCGGCGACTCCTGGGAAAACTATGCATGGCGCTGGGCACTCTGCCATTTGCTGGCGAGCAATTCCAACTACGCGGCCAGCTTCCGTCCGCTGGGGCTCGGAATTTTGAACCAAAAGCCGGTGAGTTTCGAGCAAGCCTACGGTCACATGGCCAACGAAATCTCGTTCGAGTATCTTTTCTTCCTGCAGCGACTCTGCAACGGTTTCCGCAACGACCTTTGCGCTTGGGACTGGAAGCGCAAGTTCACGGCGATGGCGCCCGGCACCGCGCGGACGATGCCTGTTCAAGCGGGCCGCGGGTTTCAGCCGACCGGCGTTCTAGTGAAGGTCGGCCAATCGTACGACGTCAATTGCACCGGCACCTGGAAGCTCGACAAGAAGAGCACCAAGCCCATGACCGCAGCCGGCGAAGAAGGGACCAAGCCCGAGGACGACGGCAAGTTGATCGGCGCGATCTTTAGCGACTTCCAACTCTCTGAAGAGTTTGAAATCGGGGCGACCGGCTCGTTCAGCATCCCGAGCGACGGTCAACTCTTCGTTCGTTGCCGCAGCGACTGGGGGAGCCTCGGCGACAACACAGGGACGATCACGGTGAAGCTGACGGCGGCGAAATAGCGGCGGAAGCTTTCGCCGCCGGCGCGGCGCCGATCTCCGCCACCATCAGCGTCGTCCATTCCCCTTCGTTCACGTTGTAATAGATTCGCTGGCCGTCGGCGCTGAAGGTCGGGTGCGGATGGTTCTTGCGCCAACTCCGCGCGCCGGCGCTGTTGCGGAAGCGATCGAGCAGCACATGCTTGTCGCCGCGGAGATCGGCGACCATCACGCCCCATTCCCCTTCCTCCGAGCGAATATCCGTACCGAGTTCGCCGTCGGTCGCCATCAGCGTCGCGGCGGGGTTCGTCGAAGGATGCATGCCGCGCAGCTGCGGCAGGTTGGGCATGCGAAACGTTTTGCCGTCGCGCGCGTCGATGATGATGTTTCCCATCTCGATGATTCGCTGCGAATCGCTGAGCCACGCCGGATGGCCCCACTTCGTGCGATGGTACGTGAACGCGGCCTTGTCGAAATCGTACACGAGCAACCCTTGCCGTTGGCTGGCCCCCTTGCTCATGAAGTTGTCGCCGCCGTTGCCGGCCGCGATCTTCAGAAACGCTCGTTTCTGATCGGGGCTGATCACCGGGAAGAAAATCGAGATCGGTTTGCCCTGGAATTCTTGCTGCACCCAATCGCCGTACTTGGCGACGACCTCGTCGGCCTTCGCCGTGATGCGGCGATCGCCGGTGGCGATGTTCAAAAGTTCCAGATCGCGCATGTCGCCCGGGTTCCAGTGGCAACCGTAAAGCGGCAGCACGTCGCCCGCGGGGTTGCCGAAACCAAGCTGCCGATTTTCAGCGACGACCTTGCGCTCGCCGGTTGCGATGTCGACCGTCACGACCTGCCACCGCCGGCCGACCGCTTCATGGAAGGCGACCTTCTTGCCGCCGGAGATCCACTGCTGGCACGCCCCGCGATGGGCGTCTTCCGTGTGGACGCCCGAGGCCAGCACCGTTTCCTTGCCGGTGGCTCGTTCGATAATACAAACCTCGCCGACGTGGGCGTTTGCCGCGGTCGACGCGAAGTACACGACATGCGAACCGTCGGGGCTTTCCGGATTGCAAACGTAGTAGGCGTGCAACGTATGCCGGCCGGAGGTCGTCGAAACTTGGCGAATCGTTACGTTGGCCCGCCACGGCGCAACCGGATCCTCGTCGGCCCGCAGCGCCGTCGAAAAGTTGCCACAGACCAGCAAAGCCACCCCGGCAAAGCAGCGGATACTTCGCGACATGCTAAATTCCTGATCTATGTGAGCGGCGACGAGCGATCGGTCGATTCTTCCATGGCAAGCGTCGAGCCGTAAGGCCGACGTGTCCGGGCCTCACTTCGCGGGCTTCCCTTCACGAGTTCATTTGACGGGCAAAAACTGCACGGCGTCGATCACCGTGTAGCCGTCGGCGTCGGCGTTGGTGACCGTGACCGTCGCCGGTACGTCGGCCGTGAAGTCGAACGTGCCGAGCGACGTCCATAGCCCGTCGATCGCCGGCGTCTGCCGCTCGTTGACGAAGACGACGTCGCTGCCGCCGGCATGTTGCACCTGCACTTGAGCTTTCGAGTTGCGATTGGTGTTCGCCGGGTAAGCGAACCGCACTTCGTACCGGCCCGCCGCCGGCAGCGTGGTCATGAACGCCGCGGCGAACTTTCCGTCCTTGGCGTTGCCGTCGTGGCGGTAATGGTCGCCCACGAATTTCTTCGCCGCCGCGCTGTCGGACCAAGAGCCCGTCAGCTTGGCCTGCGCGTCGTCGATCACCGTGCCGCCGAGCTTCTTGGGGTCGACTCCCTTCGTGTTCGCGGGGCCCGAGTACTCGAGCACCTGCCCGTCGGCCAGGAGCCGCTCGCGGAGCTTGGCGTACGGCACGTCTTGCACCGCTTGGCCGGCGTCGATCGCCATAGCCGCGGCGGTCGCGGCCGATTGACCGAGAATCATAAACACCGGCTCCATGCGAATGCTGCCGAACGCAATGTGCGTGCTCGAAACGCAAACCGGCACCAGCAGGTTGTCGCACTCTCCGCGCTTCGGAACGAGGGAGCCGTAGGCGATTGCGTACGGCCCGTAGGTCGACACGCCGATGTCTCCTTCGTTCTGCACGTGGCCTTCGGGCGTGATGTAGCGCTGGATGTTGTGCGAGTCGATGCCGTAAGAGCCCATGCCGACCGAGTCGGGCGTGGGCTTCTTCTTTTGCAATTCGTTCTGCGTCATCACGAACGAGCCGATCATGCGGCGGGCCTCGCGAACGTAGATTTGATGCGGCCAGCCGCCGTTATCTTTGAATTCATCCTTCGGCAGCCCCCACTTCTTCATTTCGTTCTGTACGTCGCTCGGGATCCGCGGATCGTTGGCGATGAAGTAGAGCCAGCCTTGTTGGTAAGTCGTGTGCTCGGTGATGATCTCACGGCGCCTCTCGTACGACGCCTCCGGATAGTCGTAATTCATCCCGATGTTGTCGGTGCTCATCGGGCCGTGATTGTTCGTGTCGGTCTTGTGATTCGGGATCGGATCGAATTTTTCGTATGTCTCGCGCCAGCCCTTTTCGTAGATGCGGACGAGCAGTTCGTATTGCTTGGAGTCGTAACCGGCCGGCTTAGCGAAGGGGATCCGGTTCGAATCATCGTTCGTGAGGCACATCCGGAAACAGTAGGCCTGCACTTTTTTATCTTCCACGCCGTATTCGCCGGGCGGGGCCGTGCTGATCCGCGGTAAGACACCGCTCGACGGATCACCGGGCACGACATACGGGCTGATTTTCATATCCGCGAAGTGGTGGCGGTGGTGCAGGACGCCGGTTTGCACGCCGTTCCATTGTTCGTCGTACTGCGCGGCCGCCTCGCGACCGTAGTGGTAGCTCACGCCGGCCGCGGCCATCAGATCGCCTTCGTAGGTCGCGTCGATGAACATCTTGCCGCGGTACGTCTTGCCGGCCAGCGTCGTGATCGCCGTGATCCGCGAGCCTTCCTTGGTGACGCCCTTCTCGCGATCGAGCCATTGGTCGCGGTCGACGGTGAGGCCGAGTTCCTTCACGAAGTCTTCGAACACTTGCTCGGCCACATGCGGCTCGAAAATCCACATCGTCTTCTGCTCGCCGTCGATCGCCGGAGTGCCCTGGCCTTGGTTGCCGTACTCCTCGCGCTTCTGCTGGACCCAGGCCTCCGGCCGATCGTAGTGCTTCCACACGCGATGATAGAACTCGCGGGCCAAGCCGCCGATCGTCGCCTTGTTGCCTGTATCCGTATAGCCGAGCCCTCCGGAGGAGAGCCCGCCGAGGTGCTTGTCGGGCGACACGACCATGACCGACTTTCCCATCCGCTTGGCCTGCACGGCCGCGGCAATAGCGCCGGAGGTGCCGCCGTAGACGACGATGTCATACGTCGGTTCCTCGGTGGCTTGTGCGACGGAGCGAATAGAAAGCGAAACTAGGAGCGCGACGGCAAGTATGCGATGGTGCATGGCGATGACTGCAAGTGAGGCGAAGATTTCAAATACTAGCCCCGAAGCGCAAGCGAGGGGGTATTCCGGACTTGGATGAACGTGGCGTTTCGATTCGTCGATGTCCCCTCGCTTGCG
Organism: Planctomycetota bacterium; assembly: GCA_017303535.1. GTDB lineage: Bacteria > Planctomycetota > Planctomycetia > Pirellulales > PNKZ01 > PNKZ01. Next base: position 4,010 of record JAFLCO010000076.1, on the reverse strand, counting down.
CTTCGGGGCTAGTGTGTGGTAGTTGCGTCTACTTCTCGGCGGTCGCCGGCAACGGCACTTGTTCCTTGCTCTGCAAATACCCGAACAGGTCGCGGAGTTGCGTTTCGCTTAGCGGTTGCAGTTGGTTTTCGGGCATCAGCGAGAGCGGAACGATGGTGCGTTCTTCGATGGCCGCCTTCTCGACGGTCACCGTCTCCGTCGCCGTGCGAAACGTGACGGTCTTTTCGGTTTCTGAAAGCACGAGGCCGTTGAACGTCCGGCCGTCGTCGAGCGTGAAGACCGTCATCCGGAAATCGGCCGACACGACGGCGCTCGGGTCGACCATGTTTTCGAGCAGGTAGTCCAGGTTCTGCCGGTTCGCCCCCGTCAGATCGGGGCCGATTTGTTGGCCGTCGCCGTAGAGCTTATGGCACTGCGCACAGGTTTTGGCGAACAAAGCCCGCCCGGCCGATTTGTCGGCCGACGCGAGCAAGCTCGGCGTAAGCATGGTTCTGAGCTTGGCGATCTCGGCCTTCTTCTCGGCCGGGCTGTCGCGGAATTCGCCCCAGGTTTGCTTGAGGAGCTTTTCGAGTTGCGCGTCTTTGTAATCGTGAATCTGTCGGGCGAGGAACGCCGTGAGATCGGTACGGGGAATTTTTTCTTCGACGATGGCCGCGAGGAACGCCTTCGCGAACGTCGGCCGCGAGGCGAGCACGGCCAAGAGTTCGGCCCGGGTGCTGTGGTGGAACTTTTTGTAGCTGTCGACCAACAGGTTCGCCGCCTTTTCGTCGTCGAACAACGCGAGCCCTCGGGCTGCGGTCGGGTTCAAGAAACGAACGCCGATCGTCCGCTCGCAAACGCCGCGCAAGTAATCCGGCCGGGCTTCGATCAGCGTCTGCAGCGCCGCCCGGCGCTCGGCCACGGGGGCGTCGTTGTTCAAGGCCAGTGCCTTGACGACGTCCAAGGCTCGTCCGTCGCCGAAGAGCACGCTGAGTTCGCGGACTTGGCCGGCCAGGGCTTTGTCGTCGGTCATCGCCAACAGCGCGGCGAACTTGTCCCAGGCGGCAGGCTTCGGAGCCTTGCGCCAACCGGTGAGTGCGGCCGATGCGCCGCGGACAATGTCGGCGGCAAGCGCTGAGTCTTGCTTTTCGATGCTGGCCGCCAGCAGATCATTGAACGGCGCCGGCCGCTTTTCCACATCTTCCGCCAAGCGGCGAGCGATCAACCGCCGCGTGGTCGGCAGCTTGCAATCGGCGGCGAGCTTTGCGAGTTCGGGGGCATGATTCTCGGCCGTCGGAATGAGGCCGTACCAAACCATGAGCGGAATGTTGTGATCGCCCGCATCTTCGGAATGGGCGACGAGTTCGCGCGCGACGCCGATCCGCTGATCGGGACGTAGACGTTGCAAGGCGGAGGCGATCGTCAAACGGACGAGCGCCGAATTCGACGTACGCGACAACTCTACAATTCGCTCAAACTGATCTGACGCGAGTCCTGGGTCAGAACCAGCAGGCCGCTTCGACAGCGTTGTGTCCAACGGAAGATCGTCGGTCATAAGTCGCACGCCCCAAGCAATAGCATGCTCATCATCGCTATCTAGCAAGAACTCAATCGCTAATTCCGAACGATCGATCGTTGCAAGCACCCAAGCGGCGCGGAGCAATCCTTCGGTATCAGTCACGAATTTCCTTGAGCGTGCGGCATTTGCAATAGAGCGAGCAAACTGATCTGCCTTTACCGAATCTTTAAATTGAACTTGCCGTCGCATCGTTCTTGCGGACCAAGCGGGGCAATGAGAGTTAAAGGTTCCTATCAATCTTTCCCCGAAGCCCGCGGTAGGCGCGAGGACCGGCACACGGCGTGTCGAACCTCTTTCTTCGTCATCAGCGAACGCAATCCGATAAATCCTTCCGCTTCGTCGATGCACGCCCGTTCGTTCGTGGCATTCGCCCGTGTCGCTCCAGTCGGCCACATATACCGCGCCGTCGGGGCCTTCGGTGAGTTCCATGCCGCGGAACCATTTGTCGGCTGTGATAAAGAGATCTTTCTCGTGCTTCGCGAGGTAGCCGGAGCCGTGGCGGTCGAGGCGTTCGGTGTTGGCCCGCAGGCCGTGCATGTTCAGGGTGAAGAGTCGGTCGCGGTATTGCTCGGGCCAGTTTGTTCCTTGGTAGATCATGCAGCCGATGTGGGCATGGCCGCCGCCGAATTCATTGGCCGCCCCGTCGCGCGATTTGCTCCAGTCGCCGCGGGTGTCGTAGTGCCAGTGGTCGGCGTGAAAATCAATCAGTTCATACACGTGAGGGTTGGGGTCGATCGTGTGCGGCCGCGTGTAATGCGCACCGGGAATCGAATGCCAGAGGTGCCCGTTGACGGTGTTGATGAAGAAGAGTTCGCCGTGCCGGTCCCAGTCGTGCCCCCAAGGGTTCGTGGTGCCCGCGTTGAGCGATTCGAACACTTTGGTAAACGGCGAATAGCGCCACATGCCGCCGCGGACCGGGATCAATTCTTCCGGCGGCGTGCCGGGTCGACCGACGTCGGCCGGGGCCGAAGCGCCGCAGCGGCCGTAGAGCCAACCATCCGGGCCGAAGCGCAGCCCGTTGGCGAAGTTGTGATAGTTTTCCGGCGGGATGCGGAAGCCCGTCAGATGCGTTTGCGGCGGGCCATCGGGTCGGTCGTCGCCATCGGCATCCGGGATGAACGTCAACTCGGGGAGTGTGAGACACCACACGCCGCCGAGCCCGACTTCGATGCTGGTGAGCATCGAGAGATCGTCGGCGAACACCTTGCGCTCGTCCATCCGACCGTCGCCGTCGGTGTCGCTAAGGATGAGTATTCGATCGCGGAGCTTCGTTTCAAATTTGAGCGGCGCTTCGGCATACGTGTAGTTCTCGGCGACCCAGAGTCGGCCCTTGGCGTCCCAGGCTAAAGCGATCGGGTTCTGCACGTCTGGCTCGGCCGCGAAGACGTTGGCCTTGAAGCCGGGCGGCAACTGCAACGTACGAGCGACTTCCTCGGCCGGCATGGCGGCACCGGCTTCTTTTTCAGAATCGTAAAGCTCCGGAAACTCGGCACGGGCGCGAGGCGGTGAAAGCGTGATGACCGCAGCGGTGCTGATCGCGGCGAAGAGCGTGATGTGACGAACGAAGCGCGAGCGGGGCATGGAAGCGGAGCCTCGACATTGGCAGGCGGGCGGGACGCGGAGGGCCACACCATGATAACCCCGCGAAGCGTCGGAAAGTAGCGTCCGAAACGACGGCCCGACACCGTCGCAAACGTTGCGAATTGGCGATAATTCACGGCCCGGCGCGGCGGCTGAACTCACTCGCGAGACGCCTCGCATCAAGACGACGATCGCGGACGCATGGCACGATCATGGTTCCCGGCGAGATCGAGCCGGTTCGGCGTCGTCAACCCCCATGCGTCTTCTCATGTTTATCCCCCATGGTCGGAGTCGATTTCTGTTCGGCTTTTTCACGCGAAAGTTCCTGTCCCCCACGAGTCATTACATAGTCCGGAGGGAGTCGCCGGTCAATTTGTGCGTACTCACATAATCGCAACATATCACGCGCGTGGAGCACATGCAGGTCGGCTATTCGCTATAGGACTCGCGCCGCAAGGCGACGAGCCGGCGGGGTGCGGCGACAAACCTTCGGGCAAGGTCGTGACTCTCCGACGGGGCAAGTTCTCAAGCAGAGCAGACGTAATGCAAAATATCAGGACGACGAGCGCCGGCCCGACGACGGGCGATTGCAAGAGCGGGACTATTCTTTTGACGGCCGCAGTTTCGCGAGTGCGAGGCTGCATAGGGCGCTGTGCCCTGGTCGCCGCGATAGTCGCGACGCTCACTTGTGGATGGCCCACCTCGGCCGTGGAAGCGGCCACGCTCTATTGGGACGTCAGCGATGCCACGAGCAACACTCTTGCCACGGGTCTAGGGCTTGGCGGAACCGGCGATTGGAACACCTCGACCGCCGCGTGGTGGAACGGCAGCGCGCTGGTGCTGCAACCGTGGGACAATAACGGCGTCGTCG
>JAFLCO010000075.1 GCA_017303535.1 Planctomycetota bacterium | reverse complement strand
CCGCGGCAAGTTCGTCGTCCGGCGAAAGCCAAATTCCGCAAGGCGACATCGAACTCTTACTGAGCCACGCCGAACGGGCCTTGGCCTCGGTGAATCAGCCCTCGACCGCCGACCTGCCCGACGGCGTCAACACCTTCCGCTTCGAAGATTTCACCGGCGCTCCGGCTTCGACCGAAGTCGCCACGATCGAACTGGTGCGCGACGTCGAACTCGACCTCAAGATCGAGCTTGGCCGCACGCACATGTATCTCGAAGACGTGCTCAAGCTCCGCCGCGGCTCCGTCGTGCCGCTCGATAAGCTCGCCGGCGATCCCGTCGACATCTACGTCAACGGCCGCTTGATCGCCCGCGGCGAAGTGCTGGTGCTCAACGATAACTTCTGCGTGCGCGTCGCGGAACTCATTCAAAGCGATCACGCCGCGGCCGGCTGACGCCGTCGTCGAGAAAGGGGAAGTCTCGCGATGCCGCGTCTGCCGCATGTTCCGATTCGCAACTGCGTCGCCTACTGCGCGACGCTGCTCGGCGTCGTCGCGATTGCGGCACCGATATACGCACAGCAATACGAGCCGCTGGCCGGAGTGGCTCCGATCGCTGCACAACTTCCGTCTTCGCCGTCGGCCCAAGCTCCCGAAGCCGTTCGCACCACGTACACGTCGGCCGCTTCCACGCTGCCGCAACCGCCAGGCTTGCTCCCCACGGGCACCGCGCCGCGAGCCGCACCTTCGCTTACGCCGCAAGACGGAAAGCCGAAAACGCGGCTCGCTCCGCCGGGCGGGGCGACGACCGCGGGCGGAACTCAGCGCACCGGCACGACCAATGGCGCGCTGACCGTCATCGCGAGTTTGGCCGTGGTGCTCGGCTTGTTCGTCGGCGTCGTTTGGGTCATGCGGCGCGGCATGCCGCAGCAAAACCGCAAGCTGCCGAAGGAAGCCGTCGAATCGCTCGGGCACATTCCGTTTCCCGGCCGTCAACAAGGCCAACTCCTCCGCATCGGTAATAAGCTCGTGCTCGTCAGCTTCTCGACGGCCGGCGCCGACGTCATCACGGAAGTCACCGATCCGCTCGAGGTCGATCGCCTCGCCGGCCTCTGTGCGCAGAACGATCCGCACGGCGCCGTTCGTTCGTTCCGCGACGTCGTCGACGGCTTCTTCCGTGAAAAGCCGGGCCGCGCCGATAGCCTGACCTCGCGCCATGGCGCGGAGGAGGACGACGTTGCGTAAACTTGTCGCGCCGCTCATCGCAGTCTTTATCGCCGTAGCAATTGCCTCGCCGGCCGTGGCTCAAGAATCGTCGAATAGTCCGGCCAAGCTGGCGATCCCGACCGAACTACTCGGCGGACCCGGCCAATGGACCAGTCCCGAAGGCCTTTCGTCGGCCCTGCAGGTCATGCTCCTGCTGACGGTCATCAGCCTCGCCCCGGCGATCTTGATGATGACGACCTGCTTCGTGCGCGTGCTGGTCGTCTTAGGATTGCTCCGGCAAGCGCTCGGTACACAGCAACTGCCGCCGAACCAAGTGCTCACGTCGCTGGGCCTGTTCATCACGCTGGCCGTCATGACGCCCGTCTGGAAGCAAACTTACGACGAAGCGATCGTGCCGTACACAAATCATCAGATCGGCCTCGACGAAGCCTGGAGACGTGGGGCCGATCCGATCCGCCGCTTCATGAGTCTGCAAATCGAACGCTGCAACAACAGCGACGACGTCTGGCTGTTTCTGCAGTACTCGTCGCCCGACACACGGCCGGAAACTTACGACGACGTGCCGCTCTCGGCGCTGTTGCCCGCGTTTATGCTCAGCGAACTCAAGACGGCGTTTCTGATCGGCTTTCAGATCTACTTGCCGTTCTTGATCATCGATATGGTCGTCTCCAGCGTGCTCATCGCGATGGGCATGATGATGCTGCCGCCGGTTTTGATCTCGATGCCTTTCAAGTTATTGCTGTTTGTTTTGATCGACGGCTGGCACCTCATCGTCGGCATGCTGATGGAAAGCTTTCAAGCGTTTACGTAGCGGTTTATCAGGTTAACGCGCCGGGCGAGCCCGGCGGCTAAACGGTTTATATACGCAACCCTGAACCCTGAACCCTGAACCGCCCTATGGACGTTCAAGACGCCGTTGATCTTGGTCGAAACGCCGTGCTGATGACCTTGCTGTTGTCGGCCCCGGCGCTGGTGGTCGGCATGATCGTCGGCCTGGTGATCGGCCTGTTGCAGGCCCTGACGCAAGTTCAAGAACAAACGGTCGCCTTCGTCCCGAAGCTCGTCGCCATGTTCGTCGTCGTCGCGCTCACGCTCCCCTGGATGCTCACCCAGTTCGCCGACTACTGGACGGAACTGATCACGAGTATTCCGCTGAACCTCTAGGAGAAGTGGGGAGTGTGGAGTGGGGAGTGAGGAACATACTGTTTTCATTCCCCACTCCCCACTCGTCACTCCCCACTCGCGCATGTCTTTCCTCGACTTCGGATCCGCGCAGCTGATGCTCCTCGTGCTGGTGTTCGTGCGCACCGGCGGCATCATGCTTGTCGCTCCGGTGTTCGGCACCAACGAAGTCCCGCCGACCGTTCGCGCGCTCTTGGCGTTCACGCTCGCGCTGTTGATGCTGCCGGTCACTTCCGGTGCGTCGTTCGTCGCGCCGCGGAACCTGATCGATTTCGGCCTCATGGTCATGGCCGAAACTCTGATCGGCCTCACGCTAGGGCTGGGCGTCATGGTGCTGTTCTCCGCCTTTCAACTGACGGGCCAGATGATCGGCCAACTCAGCGGCATGTCGCTTGGCGACGTCTTCAATCCCGGCTTCAACGACAACATGCCGTTGTTTTCGCACTTGCTATATCTTGTGACGCTCGCCGCCTACATGCTTATCGGCGGACACAGGCTGCTGCTCGGCGGCTTGCTCGACACCTTTCAAACCTTGCCGCCGGGCACGGCGATCGTCGCCCCGGAAACCGAACGGCTCTTTGCCAACCTCATGACCGAAAGTTTCGAACTCGGCATCCGCGCCGCGGCGCCGGCGACCATCGCATTGCTTCTTGCCACGCTCGTGCTCGGCATGGTCAGTCGGGCCTTGCCGCAGTTGAACATCCTCGCACTCGGCTTCGGCTTCAACGCCCTGGTCACCTTCGGCATCCTCAGCATCACGTTCGGCGGAGCGTGCTGGCTGCTGCAAGATCGACTGGCCGGCGTCGTCGAGCAGATTTTGGAGACGCTGCACAGTCATGTTCTTTAACGCTCTGGAGCGAACGCCCTCCGTGGCGTTCCGTGCATCGCAATAACGCGCCGCGCAAGCACGGCGGCTAAACGGCATTTGAACCCTGAACCCTGAACCCTGAACCCTGAACCTAAAAACCTAACTCGTGCCCGATCAAGACGCCGAGAAGACGCATGACGCCACGCCGCATCGCCGCCAAGAGGCGCGCGAGCAAGGCGAAGTCGCGCGCAGCGCCGACCTGGCGGCGGCCGTCGTCCTCGTCGCGGCGCTCGGCCTGCTGTACACCTGGTGGCCGACGATGCTCGACTTCCTCGGCGGCTTCGCCACGACGCAACTCGGCGGCGACGCCTGGCTCGACGCCGATCAAGAGACCTTCGTCGTCCGCATGCGCGGCCTCTTGTGGGAGCTGACGAAAGTCCTCGGCCCGCTCTTCGCGCTGGTGATGCTCGCCGGCATCGGGGCGAACCTCATGCAGTTCGGCCTCCTGTTTCTGCCCGAGAAACTGATGCCCGACCTGAAGCGGCTCGACGTCTTGGCCGCCGCGATGCGCATCTTCTCGATGCAGAACCTCGTCAAGCTCGGCTTCGGCATGTTGAAGATCGTGCTGGTCGTCGTCGTGGCCTACTACGAACTCAAAGACCAGATCGACGACGTGCTGGCCCTCTCGGCGTTGAGTCTGCCGCAGACGGCCTCGTTCGCAATCTCCGTGCTCTTTTGGACGACGTTCAAAATCGCCGCGGCGCTGCTCGTACTGGCCCTGGTCGACTTCGGCTTCCAGTGGTGGCGGCATGAGCAAGACCTGAAGATGAGCACGCAGGAACTGCGCGACGAAATGAAGAACACGCAAGGCGATCCGCAAATCATCGCCCGTCGCCGGCAAGCGCAGCGTCAACTCGTTCAGAACCGCCTCAAGTCGACGGTCCCCAAAGCCGACGTCGTCGTCACGAACCCGACGGAGCTCGCAATCGCCCTGCAGTACGATCCGGCGACGATGGCTGCACCGGTCGTCTTGGCGAAAGGGGCGGGCGTGCTTGCTCAGCGGATTCGGCAAATCGCGCTGGAGCACGGCATCCCGATCATCGAAAAGAAGCCGCTCGCGCAGGCCCTCTACAAAGACGTCGACGTCAACCGCCGGATCCCCGGTGCCCTCTATTCGGCCGTCGCCGAGATCATGGCGTACGTCTATCAGCTCAAGGGGAAGACGATGCCGGAGCGCGGCGCGGCGTAGACTTCTGCGCTCTGCAACGTCACCACAGCATCACAAGCTTCGTGCCGGCGATCACCAGCACGACGGCCAGCAACACTTGCACGGTCCGCACCGGAAACTTGCGACTCCCCAGATACGACCCGAGCGTGCCGCCGACGACGGCCGCCACGGCCAAGAGCCACGCGATGCTCGGCACTCCGTGACCGCCGGCGGCGTGTCCGACGATGCCGGCCGTGGAGTTCAGTAGAATAAACACGACCGACGTCGCGCCGGCCTGCTTCGTTCGCGCCCATCCGGCGAACATCAACAGCGGCGTCAGAAAAATTCCGCCGCCGGTGCCGGTCAGCCCGGAAAGTAGCCCGATGATGCCGCCTAAGATGATCGCGGGCCCGCGGGGCGGGGCGTGCGTTTCGGCGGGATCCCCTTGTCGCACGAGCAGTCGCAGCGCGGACAACAGCAGCACGACGCCGACGAGCACCTTAAAGACGTCGGCCGGCAGCTTCACGTAGCCGCCCAAAAATGCGGCGGGCATTGCGAGCACCGCGAACGGCCAGAACAGGCTCCACGAAAAATGCCCGGCGCGTACGAACTGATAAGTGCCGATCGACGCCACGAGAATGTTGAGCACCAAGGCCGTCGGTTTGATCGCGTCCGGTGCGAAGCCGAGCAACGTCAGCGACGCGATATAGCCCGACGCCCCGGCGTGCCCAACGGACGAATAAAGGAAAGCGACGACGGCGACGGCCGCTGCGGCGGCGGCAAGTTGGCCCGAATCCATAACGTAGTATGCCGTCACTTCGCCGTCGGCTCTGGCTTCCACACCGGCCGATGTCGCGGAAGCTCGGCCTTAAAATCGCCGAGGCTATTCCAGTTAAGCGGCTTCTGCAGATCGACTTCGGCCACCGCGACTTTCGTCTTGTCGTCCGCCACGGCGATCGCCTTCCCCTCATGGTCGTACACGGCCGACCGCATCCAATTCCTCTGCGGATCGCTGAAAGTGCTGCTCACCACATACACATGGTTCTCGCAAGCTCGGGCCTGCGCGAGAAGTGGATTACAACCCCAGACCGGCCACGCGATGATCTCGGCTCCGTTGTTGCTGAGTTGCCGCGCGACTTCGGGAAAGAACCCGTCGTAGCAGACCATCATGCCGACGCGACCGAAGCGCGTTTCAAACACCGGGTACTCGTCGCCCGGCGCGACTCCCGCCGCGAACTCATCGCGCGGCAAGGCGACCTTGCGGTACTTGCCGGCGATCCGGCCGTCGGGTCCCAAAAGCACCGCGACGTTATAGATCAGATGTTCGGCCCGTTCGTAAAGACCCACACAGATGTAGAGGTCATGCTCTTTCGCCAAAGCGCCGAAGTACTCGGTGCTCGGGCCCGGCACCGTCTCGGCGACGTCCTCATACTTCGCACCCGCCACGCCGGCGTAGGTGATCGTTTCGCCGAGCACGACGAGATCGGCGCGTTGCTGTGCCGCTTCCGCGATGAGTGGTGCGAACTGTTTGCAGGCCTCGGCCGGTGATTTCGCACCGCGCGGCTGATAATGAATCGTCGCCAGCCGCACGACGCGGGGCGGGGGAGCGGTTGTTTCTGCGAACTCCACTTCGGAGTAGCTGACCTTACCGCCCGGAGCCCATTGCAGATGGAGTTCCACGAGCGCGCGGGTCGCGGCTTTCGGTGCGGCGAACGTGCCGTCGACGGAGCACCAGCCGTTCTTTCCGATCGGCCCGTCTTGCGGATGTTCGGCTTCGGCGTTGCCTGCGATCTCGGGCGCGTATCCGTTACCGGGCGGTGCGTCACGTTTCACTTTACGCCCGGCGTCGTCGGTCCACACGATCCGCACGAGCGCGCTGCGGCGCGGATATTCGACGTTCTCTGTCTTCCGCACGCAGTGAAACTTGTACCAAGTGCCTCCGACGACGGAGAACGACTGCCGCCAATAACCGTCGAGCCCCTGGCGAGCATCGTGCTCGATCGTCAAAGCCGTGTACCCGAGAGGTCCCACGCCGCGGCCGAACTTCGGCTTGAGCTCTTCACGAGGGCTCGCCGGTTCCCAAAGCGCATCCTGCTCCGGCCGCGGCTCGCTGGCTGCGCACGTTGCGGCCGCGAGCAATATCATCGACAAATAAGCGGGCCACGGTAAGCGTCGGTGCATCGGTCGTTGCTCCGGGCGGATAATTGTTTCCGTTCATAGCTGATAGTGTGAAGCACGCTCCGTCCACAGTCCAGTTCTTCTCCGTCGTGAGGTTGCTATGCCGCGTCGCCGCCGCAAACTTTCGTCGCTTGATCGTCGCGAATTCTTGCAAGCCGCAGCCGGCACGGGAGCCGTCTTGCAACTGCTTGGGCCGTTGCCCGTCGCGGCGGCCATTGCAACTTCGCCCGCCGTGCATCAAGCGACCGGCGTGAAAGTCGGCGAGGTCACCGAGTCGTCGGCCCGGATTTGGACCCGGCTGACGAAATCGCCGGGGCGCAACGACGCCGGCAAGCTGTATCCCGGCAAGGTCAAGAAAGGGCAACGGATCACCGTCGACGTCCCAGTCAGTGAGATCGAAGGGGCGTGCCCTGGGCTGAAAGGCAAGATTCGCGTTCGCTACGGCGCAGGCATGTCGCTCACGGCGAGAGAGCCGACGACGGAGTGGGTCGAAGTCGACGCCGCGACCGACTTCTCACACCAGTTTGTGTTACCGTCGCTCCAGCCCGACACGAAGTACGCGTACGCGGTGGAAACGGTCGGCGACGACGGCGCGGTGCACGGCGAATTTCGCGGCACGTTCAAGACGGCGCCGCGCGCCGACGCCGCGAGCAATCTGAAGTTTTGCGTCATGACCTGCCAAGGCTACGCCGATCGCGACGGCGCCGACGGCCATCCGATTTATCCTGCGATGCAAAAGTTAGCGCCGCATTTCATCGCGATGACCGGCGACCTCGTTTACTACGACAGCGACGAACCGCGGGCCGTTTCCGAAGACTTGGCCCGACTGCATTGGGAGCGGATGTTCAGCCTGCCGCGGTTGGTCGAGTGCCTGCGCAATTCGGCGAGCTACTGGCTCAAAGACGATCACGATACGGTGACCAACGACTCCTGGCCCGGCCGCAAAGAAGGGTGGCTCACGTTCGCCGCCGGGCAACAAATCTTCCGCGAGCAAGTGCCGCTCGGCGACTTGGGCTATCGCACGTTTCGCTGGGGCCGCGACCTGCAGATTTGGCTCACCGACGGCCGCGACTTTCGCTCGCCGAACACCGATGCCGACGGCCCGGAAAAGACGATCTGGGGCGCCGAGCAGAAGGCGTGGTTCAAGCGAACGGTGAAGGAGAGCGACGCCACGTGGAAAGTGCTGATCAGTCCGACGCCGCTCGTCGGACCTGACCGCAAGAACAAGAAAGACAATCACTCCAACGAAGGCTTCAAGCACGAAGGCGATGAAATCCGCTCGTGGCTACACGCTAACGTGCCGGAGAGCTTCTTCGTCGTCTGTGGCGACCGGCACTGGCAATATCACAGCGTGCACCCCGAGACGGGCGTGCGCGAGTTCAGCGTCGGGCCGGCCAGCAACTCTCACGCGGGCGGAACTCCGGGCGAAGACCCGCACTATCACAAGTTCCATCGCGTCAAAGGGGGCTTCCTCAGCGTGACTCTGGAAGGGGACGCGCAGCAAAGCGCGATCACCTTCCGCCATCACGACGTCGACGGCGCGGTCGTGCATGAGTACGCGGCGAAACGCGGCGTGACGTAGGGTGGCTGGGTCTGGAGCCGAAGGCGAAGACCCAGTTGGTGGGCATTGCAACTGGGGCACCGCTGCGCTATGCCCCAGCCACCCCCGCAGTTGGTCCGAATTCGGAACGCTTAGTTGCGTCCGATTCGGTTCAATGCCCGCACCGTATTGCCGTACACATGGCCCGGTCGATAGGGGCGTTGCGTGATCGGCATCGAGCGAATCGTGGCCCGCTGGGCGGGCGTGTAGGCGGCCGAAGCTTCTCCGACGACGCCTGCGAAAACCACGGCGGCCAAGACGACGATGCGAGCGATCATGTTGTTCGTTCCTGTTGTGAGCCCGGCCGGCAAATACGACGGAGTTTCGCGGGCCGAACCCGATGGATAGAGAAAAATAGGTCGGCCGCACAGAAATACAAATTGCGTGCCATTGGGAAGATTGTGGAGATTACGCGGCGCAATCGCTACGAGCGGCGCAACTCGTCCGCAAATATCACGGATCGATGGTCGACGAGCGCGCATCGGGCGTGCGGTGCGCGATCAGAAATGGCTTACGAAGGCGTAAGCATGAAACCCTCGCCCTTCGGGAGAGGCTGCCGTCAGCGGCTGGTGAGGGTCGCGCGGAACAATGCAAGAAGACGGTTGAGACTCCGGTCGCTCACGCCGAGCGGCTCGCTGTATTCGTCTTTCCTAGCGCCTAGCGCCCGGCAGCTAGCGCCTAGTTCTGATACGCCGTCGCAATCAGCGTAATGTTCTGCCCGCCGAAGCCGAAGCTGTTCGAGAGCGCCGTGCGGCACTTCGCCTTGCGTGCCGCATTCGCGATGTAATCCAGATCGCAGTTCGGGTCGGGCGTTTCGAGGTTCATCGTCGGCGGCAGCACGCCGTCGCGAATGGCGAGCAAGCAGACGATCAGTTCCGTCGCACCGGCCGCGGCGATCAGATGGCCCATCATGCTCTTCGTGCTGGAGACCGGGATTTTGTAGGCCCGTTCGCCGAAGGTTTGCTTGATGGCCAGCGTTTCGACTTTGTCGTTGACCTCGGTGCTCGTGCCGTGGGCGTTGATGTAGTCGATGTCCTCGAGGTTCTTGCCGGCGTCCTTCAGCGCCATCTTGATGCAGCTGATCGCGCCGCGTCCTTCCGGATGCGTATCCGTGATGCGGAAAGCATCGGCCGTCGAACCGTAGCCGGCGATTTCGCCGTGGATGGGAGCGCCGCGAGCCTTGGCGTGTTCGAGTTCTTCGAGGATGAGCATGCCCGAGCCCTCGCCGAGCACGAAGCCGTCGCGGTTCATGTCGAACGGCCGCGAGGCTTTCCGCGGTTCGTCGTTGGCCGTCGAGAGGGCCGTGAGCAGGTTGAAGCCGGTCACGCCGAACGGATGAATCATACTGTGCGTGCCGCCGGAGAGCATGACGTCGGCGTCGCCGCGGCGGATCATTTCCACCGCTTCGCCGACCGCCTGACTGCTCGCCGCGCAGGCCGTGAGGCAATTCACGTTCGGGCCCTGGGCATTGAACAGCGCGGCCATGTGACCGGCCGGCATGTTCGGTTCCTGTTCCAACTCTGCGATCGGGTGCAACACCTCGAGGCCGACTTGCGTGAACTTCGCGACGTCGAAACCCTGGCCGCCGGGCATCGCCGCGAGCATCATCTTGGTGAAGCGATCGAAATCTTGCGGACCTTCGCCGCTGCCGAGATACACGCCGAAGCGGGTCGGATCGATCCGGGCTTCGTCGATGCCCGCATCGCGCACGGCTTGCTTGGCCGCACCGACGGCAAACTTCGTATGCCGGGCCTGATACTTCCACTTCTCCGGATCTTCGCCGACCGAATTGAGGTCGAAGCCTTTCACTTCCGCCGAGATCTTGGTGGGGAAGTTCGACGCGTCGAAGATCGTCGTCCGGCCGATGCCCGTATCGCCGCGGAGCAGGGCCTTCCACATGGTCTCGACGTCGTTGCCTACGGGTGTGACGCAACCAATTCCGGTAACCACTACGCGACGTCGCATGACTTCGGTCCTAAATAGTTCAGGGTTCGGGGTTCCAGCGAGCGGCGGGCTTTACGCCTGCCGTCCGGACGGCGGGGATAAACCCCGCCGCTCGCTTCGGAAGCGCCGGCAGGATTAGGTGCCCGCCGCTTTTAGCTCTTCTTCCAACTTCAGTAGCCCCGGCGGCTCCGTCAGTCGGCTGCCGTCGGCGCGGCGACCGACGTCGAACACGCCGAGGAGTTTCAGGGTGAAGACGAAGTTCTTCGGTTCAAACAGGTTCTTCGTGCGGTCGTCGTCGGAGAGGTGCGCGAACACCACTTCGAGTTCGGCCTGCACTCGGTCGCCGACCTTGCTGACGGCCGTGACCATCGCCCCGTCGTCTTTGATGTAGTCGACCGTGGTTTCGTAACGCAGCGTGTCGCCCGGAATCACCGGAAAGTGGAAAACCGCTTTCGGCAGTTTGGCGAGCACCACCTTTTTGGCGAACGAGTGATACTCGCCGACGAGCAACCCGCCGGTCTGCGCGATCCCCTCCGTGATGAGGGAGTTCGGCATCACGGGCCGACCGGGAAAGTGGTCGTGCAGATGCTCTTCGGCCAGCGAGACGTTCTTGATCGCCACGGCGCGTTTGCCGCTTTCGAATTCCAAGAACCGATCGATCCAGATCCAGCGCATGCGGGGCTCCGCCTTGAAGGACGAATGTCGAAGCACGAATGACGAAAGAATGACGAAGTCCGAATGACGAAGCCCTGTTTAGGCCTTCGTCATTCGTGCTTCTTTCGTCATTCGGATTTAGTCATTCGTCATTGGCTTACTTGGGCAGTTTCGTTTCGACGAACCGCACCATGTCTTGCACGGTCAGCAGCGTGCCGAAATCTTTGACGTTCGGGTTCGACGCGAACTTGTCGAGGTTCACGAACGGCATCCGCTTGCGAAGTTCGGCGATGCCCGTCTCGGTCACCTTGCCGTTGGCCACGTAGTCGGTGCTGGTGAGCACGTCTTCCGGGAAGAGTTCGCCGCGGCTGATCTTGATGTCGAAAGCTTTTTCGAGGCGGAACACGATGTCGAGGAAGTCGATCGACTCGGCGCCCAGGTCTCCGACGAGCGTGGCTTCAGGCGTGACTTCGTCTTCGTCGACGCCCAGCGCTTCACACAACACGCTTTGAACTTTTTCGAAGACCTCGTTCTGCGACGGCATAACACAATTCTCCAGATAGAGCCGAACCGCAGGCCACGGCAGGCTGCGCGCGAAAGCAGGTCGAGCTACGCCTCTCTCGCCGGCATCGTGTGAACCACGACGCCGCCGAATGCGACGAATCAGCGACGAACCCTCACCGCGGCCGACGTCGGGCCTCTTGCGGCGTTCCCAAAAAAAGACGCTTACAAACTACCGGTTCGCTCGCGACGTCTGCCTACGCGGAAGTTGACGAAAGGTCGTGTACCCTGGCAGGCCGTCTACCCAACGGCCCGCCCACGCCCATCCGCCGCCGCGCTGCAAATTACCCATTCATCGCGTGCGAACGTTCTTCAGACACGAACTCATTCAGACCTTATTCACCACGGAGGCACGGAGAACACGGAGGGAAGGCAGATTGCAAATTGGTAATTGCAAAATGAAAATTGCAAATTGGCCGAACGGCTTCGCCGAACGCTTGCGCCATTTTGCAATTTGCAATTACCAATTTGCATTTTGCAATGCCTGCTCTTCTCCGTGTTCTCCGTGCCTCCGTGGTGAAAACTGCCTTCAAACCGCCGCCGGTTGCGGGCGCCACAGGAGCGCGAACAGCTCGCGCATCTTGTACGTCACCACGCCGTCGGTCACTTGCTTGGCCGGATCGGAATCGGCCAAGTTGTATCGTTCCAGTACCAAGCGGGCCGACACCGTTTGCACGTCGCCGACCATTCCTTGGGCTTTCAATTTCGTCGTATGTTCGTCTTGGCTGATGATTTCGGACGTGATCACCAGTTGCTGACCCGGCTCGACGAAGCTCGCATACTTCACGTTGCGGGCTTCCTTGAGCGTCACCTGGCTGTGCGCAAAGTCTTCACTCGCGCGAATCAACCAAGCGCTGGCCTGCGTCATCGCTTCCAGCATGAACACGCCCGGCATCACCGGAAAACCGGGAAAGTGGTCGGCCAAATACTCTTCCGCCAGCGACAAATTCTTGATCGTGACGATCCGTTTGCCGGGCTCGAGTTCGGTGACCTTATCAACGAGCGTGAAACGCATGGATGCGAAAATGAGTGGGCGTGATACGACGGCAACTGCACAACGGCCGACCACCGCGAGCGTTGCGGCCCACGAACAATCGCCAAAGTTTGCGTAGTTATCGGAATTCGAAGCCTTCGAGTATATCGCAATTTGCAGGGCCGACAATGCGAGGTGCGGGAGGCCGCCGCCGCACATAAGTCGCTATGTCGTCTAACTTTGGGGTCGCCGGCCAGGGCTCACTGACAGGCCACGAAGGGGTGAAAATCGCCGGATTGTCTTGCTTCCGGCCCTGTTTTTAGGTCCGTGAACTCGCTTTGCCGGTGGCCGAATCATTGCCGGCAGTCGAACCGGTCTAGGGCTTCCGGAGGGCTGCGCCTACAATCCCGCCCCCTTTGCGGCAGCTACGTAACAAGTGTTGACCGACGGTTCAGGGAGGCGCGGCGTTTGAAATCGGCGACGCATATTTCGAAGACGCAGACATCCGCAGGTCCCCGGACTTGGATCGGGGTCGGCCGAGCCGAACTATTGCTCTGGGCCGTGGCGCTGGGCGTACGTTTGGCCGCCGTCCTGTTGCTGCCGGTTCCTTCCGGCGGGCCCGTGACTTATGAGCACGGAGCGATTGCCGAGAATCTGCTGGCCGGCCGCGGCTTCTCCGTTTGGTATCTCGGCACCGAAGGGCCGACCTCGCAACAGGCCCCTTGGGTGCCGCTGGTGTTGGCCGGGTGCTATGCGCTGCTGGGCATCGGCAGCACGGCCGCGCTGTACGCGTATCAGTTATTACAGTGTGCGGCGGGCGTGGCGCTGGTCGCCGCCGTCGTGCGATTGACGCGCTATCTGTTTCCCAATCGGCCCGGTACCGCGCTGGTCGCCGGTTGGGCCGCGGCCCTGTATCCGCCGCACATCTATATGGCGACGCACGTGCAAGCCGCGCCGTGGGCGGCGCTGGGCGTCGTCGGCGTGTTGGCGATCGCTTGCAACCGCTCAGCCTTGGTAACGTGGCAACGTGCGGCCGCGGCCGGCCTCGTCGGCGGCTGGCTCTTGCTGGTCGATCCGATTACGGCGCTCGTGCTGCCGCCGGCGCTGTTGCAAATGCTCATCACGGCGTGTAGGCGACAAAGAGCGACCTCCGGCCGCCGCTCGACCGTGCGAACCTGGCGACCGCTTGCACGCTGCGCGGTGTTCCCGCTCGCAACTCTCATCGTCGTCGCCCCTTGGCTCGTGCGGAATTACCGCGTGCACGGCGAGTTCGTGTTCATCAAATCGTCGTTCGGTTACGCCCTCTGGCAAGGGAACAACAGCCTGAGTTGGGGGACCGACAAAGTGCCGAAGCCGTCGGTGGCCGCGATGCTCGCCGACCACGACGGCTCGCTCGTCTCGCAAAACCAAGCGCTCTGGGAAGCGCGGCACGAAACGCTCTACATCGACGACGTGCTCTTGAAGCCCGACGGTTATCGCGATTTCCGCGGGCTCTCGGAGCCGGAGCGGTCGCGCGTGCTCGGCAAACGGGCCAAGGCCTGGATCGAAGCGCATCCGATCGCGTACGTCAAACTCTGCGCGCAGCGGCTGAAGTATTTCTTGCTCTGGGATGCGACGAATCCCAAGGCCATGCATCCGCTCTATCGCTTGTCATCGGTCGCTTGGCTGACGTTCGGCCTGATCGGCTTGGCCGCGGCTCGGGCCGAGTGGCGCGTGCTCTGGCCGACGGTCTTATCGTTTGCCGGAATCGCCGCATTTCACGTGCTGACGATCACTTCGGCCAGGTTTCGCATTCCGGTCGAACCGCTCGGGTTCGTCTGGGGCGCGGTGGGGTTTGTTCCCGCGGCAGCGAACGTTTGGAATCGCCTCACGTCGGCTTGGCGTGCGGCGAGAGGCGGCGACGAGATCGCAACGGCCGGGGATTCCTCAAAGCAGCACGCCCTACGTGGTCCGCACATGGCGAAGCCGCGCAGTCGCAGCACAGCGTTCAGACGCCGTCGCTAGCGCGTCGCCCGCCGGCCACCGAGTGTTTCCCGCCGTTGCCTTTCGGCAACATCTTCGAAGCCGGGCTCTCCGAACGGTGTGTCGCGAAAACCGACTAATTTCGCCTGTTTCGCCGTTTCTGTGCGGCGTCTTCGCAACACGGCATCGGCTTTGCCTAAAGCCTCCGGCACAACTGTCGTCGGGTCCACAGCCCGCCAAGATTCGATCCCCTCTGATCTTGGCGGGCCCGATCCGGCAACTCGTCCGTTGTCCGTTGTCCGTTGTCGGTTGTCCGTAGTCCGTTGCACATCGTCCGTCATTTAGCCGCGGAGCTTGTCTCCGCGCTGCCATCGCCCATCCCAGCAAGAGCAAGCTCAGTGCAAGCCGCCGAACTTGTCGAACTCGCCGCGGTCGTCGCTCGTCAAGCGCCCACAATGTTGCGGGCCCGCGAAGACTTTCGCGTCTTCGGCATCGAGGACTATTGGTCGGCGTCGAAATGCCGCTTCGATCGCTGGGGCCGAACGTTGGGCAGATTGCGGCGCGGGGAAACGCCGCTCTTCGACGACGTGCCCGGCAATAAAACTCTCGGCGGGCAAAGCTCGGGCACAGTCCGCGGCCTGCTCGAAGAAATTCTCGCCTCCGAAGTGCTGACGCGCGTCTGGACGGCCGTCGTCGCGGCGTTCGACCGGCGGCGCGAAATGCGCGACAACGAGATCGTCGTCCGCAGCGTTTACGTCGGCCACCTGGAAATGCGGCAACGCGTGCTGCAACTGCTCGTCGGCGGCCCGGGCCTCGATACGGGCGAGGCCGTCGTCGTCAACCGGCTTCGTCGTCGGGCCGAACTTTGGACCGATCTGCTCCTGGCCCCGCTCGCCGCGGCGCACGCGATCGAAGAATTCGCGTTTGAAGTCGAGCGTCTGCGGAGCCTGGCCGATGAATACCGCCGCCCGCGCCGTAGGGAAGAATCGTCGGTCGACGCCGTGCGTTTCGCCTCGTCGACGTTGCAATCGGCCGTGGCTCACGCCTTGAGCACGCCGTCGCCAAACGCCGACCTCAACGCTCAGGTGGCCGGCGCTATCCTCGGCGCATTACCGGCTGAGCAATTCGATTCGTGCGGCGTGCTGCGTTCGCTCTGGATGATGCGACTCTCGACGACGGCCGACGACACGCAACGTTTGCTTGACGAACTGTTTCACCACACCCCGAGCACGCCGAGCACGACGGCGTCGCGACGGTTTGGATGAGCTAGGAGCCAGGAGCTAAGAGCTTAGAGCGAAGTGCAGAACCATAAAGTTGACTTGGATCCCAGCTCTCGGCTTTTAGCTCTCAGCTCCAAGCTCCCGGCTCCAAGCTCGCCCGACATTGCTTTTACCTCCCCGCCGAACTACCCTGACGCGTAGCTCACTGGAAAAGGAGTGCTCAGTGTTTCTCTCGGTTCGGCGTTTGATTTTCGCGGCTTGTGCGGCGCTCTGCGCCCAGGCTGCAGCCGCCGCCGATTTCTACGGCTGGGAGGCCCTGCGCGTCGTGGCCGTCGAAGGCAAGCCCGATCGCTTCTTCGCCGCCGATCTCAACGGCGACGGTCGCCAAGACCTCGTGCTCGTCAACACGCGGCAGTCGCGGCTCGATCTCTATCGCTGGCTCCCGCCGACCGAGCGCAAGCCGATCCAGCCCAGCGATCCCGACAGTCCCAATGAGCTGCCGCTCGCGCCGGACTGGGGCCACACGGAAATCGCCCTCGATGATCTACCGGCCGATGCGCTGGCCGCCGATCTCGACGGCGACAAACGTCCCGAACTCTTGGTCGTCACCGGGCCCACGCTCAAGCTCTCCGCGTACCGTTTGGAAACCGACAAACGTTGGCAGCGATTTAAGCATTGGGACCTGCTCACCGCGCAACTGGCGGGCAAAAATCGCATCGTCCTCTTACGCACCGGCGCGAACAACAATCGCGAGGTGCTCATCAGCTGCGAGCAAGGAATTCAAGTTGTCCCGCTCGACGAGCCGGGCCGCGCCGTATGGTACCACCCGCGCGAAACCGCCGGCCGCGTCGATTGGCGGCTCGCCGACCTCGACGGCGACGGCGACGACGACCTGCTCGAATGGACGACCAAGGCCAATCAATCGGTCCGCTGGTACGAATGCGAAGCCGGCGCGCTGCGGCCGCCGCAACCGCTGCACGATCAATCGGTGCAGCAAGTCGGCGCCCTGGCCGGCGGCGACAAGCCCGCCGATATTCTTTGCCTCGGCGGCGCGCAGACCGGCTTGTTGCGACGCTACACGATGGCCCGCGGCGAAGACTCGCCGTACGGCGTGAAGGCGACGTTGCCGATCGCCGCCGCACCGGGCGCGCCTTGGACGGGCGTGAAGCTCGACGACGCGCCGGCCCTGGCCGCCGTCGATCCGACGGAACCGAAGATTCGCATCTTCCGCCTGCTCGACGATCAGTGGGGCAGCGAAGAAAGCTACCCGACGCTCGGCGGCGTGCGCGAACTCGCCGCACCGGCCGCACGGCCCGGCACCTTATTACTATGGACGAAAGACGCGACCGATCTTTACGAAACCCGTTGGGAAAACGGCCGGCTGTCGTTTCCCAAACCGCTCGTGAAATCCGGCGACACGGCCGATCGGCGGATCGTCGCGTTGGAAACGGTCGGCGACGTCACCTGGTGGGCCCAGCGCGTCGGCGAACATCTCGATCTCTACGTCTGGCCGGCTCCCGAAGCCAAAGAATCGGCCGGAAAAGACAATGTGGAACCGCAGGTCACGCGCTTCGAAAAGGCCGGCGCGAAGGTCGAACGTGTCCTGTGGCTTGGCGGCACCCGGCTGATCGTGCAGCAACAATACAGTAGCGCCGCCAAGCTCCTCACCTTGGCCGACGGCAAGGTGACGACCAGCGATCCGCCGCAACTCGCCAAAGCCAACCTCGCGGAATTTAAACTCTATCGCGACGGCAAGCGTCTCCGCGTCGGCCGCCTTGCCGACGGCGTGCTCCAGTGGCTCGACGACGCCTTGCTCCCGCAAGACCAAGTCATGCTCCCCGACGGTCTCAAGCTCGCCGGCTATGTGCCCGCGGCCGATGATGCTCCTGCGGGCAACGAAGCCCTGGCCTTAGAGCAGGGGGGGCAGTTCCTCCATCGCCTCAAGCCCGACAGCGCCGGCGTCGTGCGACCGGTGCTGAGCGTAAAACTCTCCGGCGGCGTCGCGCTGCGGCAAGATCGCGTGTTGGGCCTGTTCCTGATCGACGGCGACCGCATCGCGCGGCTCTCCGCCGGACGGCCGTGGGAATTGAAACTCATCGACACCATCGACGGCCGGCGCGGGCGACCCAGCGGCGTGAAAGAATCGACCATCCATCGTTTCCTCACGGCCGACGTCGACGGCGACGGTCGCGACGACGTCGTCCTCTGCGACGACCGCAAGCATCTCTTCAGCGTCATGGAGCGCTACGGCGCCGAGCTGCGCGACGTCGTCGGTTGGCAAGTGTTCGAAGATCAAGCCTACCCCTACGGCGAAGAACGCTCCAGCGTCCCCACGGCCGAACCCCGTGGGCTCGTCGCCTTCGACGCCGACGGCGACGGCAACCAAGACCTGGGCCTGCTGAGCCAAGACCGACTGCTGCTCTACGTAGGGCGGGAGGAGAAGAAGTGAGGGCAGTAGGCAGGAGCCAGGAGCCAGGAGCCAGGAGCTTGGAGCTGAAAGCCAAGAGCGACAAGCCGCGTCGTCGAGCGCTTGGCGATTTCGCGATGATCGCGCTGCTATACGTTTGCGCGTCGAATCTCGCCTCCGCCGCCGATTCGCCGACCGTCACCATTACGCTTCTCGGCGGAACAAAAATCACCGCCCCGCTGTTGCGCGAAAACGAAGAAGGGGTCGTCCTCGATCTCGGCTACGACATCATCCACGTCCCCTCGCGACGCTTGCTACATGTCGAAAAGCCGGGCGGCGGCACCTCGCCGGCCGTGGGCAATGCCAAGCCCGACCAGCAGAGTGGCGATAAGAACGGCGGCGACAATAAAAAGCCGCCGGTCGCAGAACCCTCGCCCGACAAAAACCCCACGACCGGCCCCGCAAGCGCAACCAACGGCAACGGCGGCGGCTCGAAATCCACGGCCCCTGTCGTCACGACGGTCGTCCCCGACGTGCCGAAGGTCGACGTCGGCCCGCTCTTCTCGACTGGTCGCCTCGAAGCGGCCGACGTTCCGGAATTGGTCCGCCGCCACGGCGACTCGGTCGTCATGATCAAAAACGCCGCCGGCCGCGGCAGCGGGCTCGTCATCTCCAAGCAAGGGCACGTGATCACCAATTATCACGTCGTCGAAGGTCACACGCGCCTGCAAGTCGAACTCTTCCGCCGCGCCCCGCACGGCTACGAAAAGCACGATCTCCGCCGTGTGCGGATCATCGCCCTGCAACCGCTGCGTGATCTGGCGCTCTTGCAACTCGACCCGGAAGAACTCAAAGGAGAACTTCCCGCGCCGCTGGTGATCAACGAGCAAGACGACCTGCACGTCGGCGATTTGATCTTCGCCGTCGGCAGCCCGCTCGGCTTGGAGCGCACGGTCACGCAAGGGATCGTCAGCAGCACGACCCGCCGCATGGGCAATCTGCGAATGATTCAAACCGACGCCGCGATCAATCCCGGCAACTCCGGAGGCCCGCTCTTCAATGCCCGCGGCGAAGTGGTGGGCGTGGTCTGTGCGGGCGCCACGAGTTTCGACGGCCTGGCGTTCGGCATCCCCGCGGCCGACTTGATCGATTTCCTCGTCCACCGCGAAACGTATCTCTACGACCCGGCCCAACCGCTCAACGGCGTGACGTACCTCCAGCCGCCGTTCCGCAAACCACCGACCCCGGTCCCGGCCGTGGCCCAAAAACCGACGGACGACAAACCGGCGTTGAAGGGCCCGACGTCCGACGCACCGAAAGAAGTTAAGGCCCCGCCGAAGCCCGACACAAAGAAGCCGGAGCCGGGCAAACCGGTCGCCCCGCCCAAACCCGACCCTGCCCAAAAACCGCCGACCGTCACACCGACCAAACCCCCGGTGGCGGATAAGAAGTAGCACGCTGTAGGGCACGCCCTCCGTTGCGTCCCGTGAATCTGCATATTACGCGGGGCCAATGCATCGGGTGGCTGGGGCTTAGCGCAGCGGTGCCCCAGTGCTTTGTGATCGCGAGCTGAGATCGCAAGCGTCAAAACGGAACCCGAAGGGTTCCAGGAAGGCGTCTCATTACAAAGCCAGGTTTGGCCCCCTCGCCCCGTGCGCGGCGTAGGGAGATGCCGCAAGCTCGACCAACGGGGAGAGGGCGGGGGTGAGGGGAACCTGTGCTGCGCGTCAATCAATTGGCAAACGCGCCAAGTAGAGTCGCAAAGAGTCGGTGGCATCGAGTGCCCGATCCCTTTGCGTTTCGACGGAATCTCGTGATCGCGCGATGGCCAACAGCGTCGGGACGACTGCCTCGAACTCCGGCTGATGGTCAGTATCGCTCAGCGCGTGGCTGGTGGCGAAGAATAACGCCCATATCTCGAACACGCTCGACTCTCGGTCGAACAATCGGTCGAGTGCATCAAGTGCGTTATTGAGTAGTTGCTTTTCGCTTTTCAACAAGAGTTTGAGCCCCTTCGAGTATTTCGCATCACGAAATACATTTGCCCCTCACCCTATCCCTCTCCCCCGAATCGCACCACTGGAGAATCAAAGTCGTGCCGGGGGCGAGGGGACCAAACCGGGAATTTACACGGAAGTCGATGTTGTGACGTCGATTGTTCCGAACCCGGAGGGTTCGCAGCCATTAGCCGGTGGTTGAGGCCGAAGGCCGACACCACCGGAAGGCGTTAACCAATTCCCCGCCACGCATCCCGGCAGGGATGCCAGACCCATTCGCGAGTCGAGCAAAATCCTGGCACCCCTGCCGGGGTGCGAATGCATTTTTCAATGTCGTCATCCGGTGGTATCGCTCCGCTCAACCATCGGCTAATCGCTTGGAACCCTCCGGGTTCCTTAACCACGCGCCGCACGCCGAACAACCGGTTCAAACGCGACCTCATTAATCGCACCCGATTTGTCCCGTCGCCCCCGCTACCCAATCCGTAATGTCTCTTATTCGTTCGTTGGCGGCGCAGCATTCGGCGCTTGTTTGAGTTTGGCCTCCTTCTCGGCAATAAGCCGAGCTAAGGCGTCGCGACCGTGCTGCCAAGTACACATCACGAACTCCTCGTTGGGACCCGGAGCGAAGAACAGGGCTTTCTCCAAATACGGAATCGACGACTCGTCGCCGACATAATTCAGAGTCACAAACACGTCGTGGGGATCTCCAAACCAAAAGCCAAGGGCCTGATGGGCCGTCTCGCGCTGTTCTTCAGCAGTCGCCGTTTGGAGCCATTGCAGGTCGGAGAATTTTCGATAGGCGATGAACGGCCGATTCTGCACGGCCGCAATGATCCCGACGACCACAAATGCGGCGATGACGTGGCGGAAGATTCTGTTCCGTATTTGCATCGGCGTACGCCTTCTCCCCGATTTCACATCATCATAAAGGCGCTGACCAAACTCTTACAACGCACCCCGCGGGGACGCCGGAAACGATCGGCGGATCGGCCGACCTCTAGCACCACTGCCGGGGAGCCAAGCTTTTCTGGAACGCCGTCTACCGGTGGTGTCGCTCCGCTCAACCACCGGCTGATCGCTCGGAACCCTCCGGGTTCCCAGGTCGTGTCGCGTACCGCGTCGCCTGGGAGAAAACGTTTCGCGAAAGGTTTCTGCGAAATCAAGTCCGTTTTTGGCCATGCCGATTTCGGCGCGGGAATCAAGGGCGTTTTTGGCCGGCAATAGAATGACATTTAGCCCCGGAGCTTGACTCCGGGATTCTTCCAGCCCGCGTTCGCGCGGGATGCCGCTGTATGCGCGATTTCACGGCCGGCCAAAAACGGATTGGAATCGCCGGCCCGGATTTGGGATATTACGTGATGCGCCGCTCCGCGCTTTAACGGGTCGCCGAAGCGTTAACCCCCGGCGAACCACCGGGGGCCGACGACGCGGTA
>JAFLCO010000074.1 GCA_017303535.1 Planctomycetota bacterium | reverse complement strand
CCTGGCTCAATCGAGCCCGACGACTGCTCATCCGCTGGGAAAAGAAAGCGGCGAACTATCTCGGCTTCTTGCATCTTCAATTCACCATCGTCACGCTAAGAATCGCCGGAGTTCTCGGATAGGCTCTTAAGGAATCTCAACATCAAGATATTTCAAGCGGCCCGTAATTGCTGTCGCGGATTGAGACGGCATGCGCAGTAAACTACTTGCGGCTGGCATCGCGATCGCCATCCTTTGCGTTGCATTTTGTAGCATCGGAGCGTATCAGATTGTGCGATCACTCATCGCAAAGTCGCTGTTTCGACCGATCCAATGCGCGGTGACAAGATCTGGAACTGTCGAAATCAAGAAGTGGCGCGGCGGTAGAAGAGGGGCATTTACTACTAAGCATAAGCCGTTGGTCGAGTACAGCTATAGCACCGATAACGCGGCACAGCTACATGGAGACAGACTGTTTTTGTTCGAGCAAGCTGGTAGCAAGGAATGGGCAGAATCCGTTTCACGGCAATACCCGATTGGAACAAGAACGATTGCGTTCGTTTCACCTTACAGCCAAGAGGATGTGTATCTAGTAATCTACCAATCTGTTTCAATTTACGCTTTTGTAATGGCGGCCTTTCCTGCCGCAATCCTTGCAATTGTTTGTTTTGATCCGAACTATAGCACAGTCAAGCAAAGAGGTTTCCGGCTGTG
Source organism: Planctomycetota bacterium (assembly GCA_017303535.1). Classification (GTDB taxonomy): domain Bacteria; phylum Planctomycetota; class Planctomycetia; order Pirellulales; family PNKZ01; genus PNKZ01. Next base: position 20,737 of record JAFLCO010000074.1, on the reverse strand, counting down.
GCAAGCTTGGACTGTTACCTCTGGAATCATTGCATTGCACTACATTTACTTGTTTGACGGCGATTTGAGAGCGCAGGATGGCGCAGTGTTGGCATTATTTGTTTTAGCCGGCCTAGTTGCTAAAAGAACAGTTTTACCGGCCGCCTCACGCCTTATTGATCCTGTGCTCGGACAGTGATTTTTCAAATTGGGTAAAATTCAGCGCCGGTTCGACGGCCGCGCTACCTGACGAGCCAGAGGCCGCCGCCAAAGTCAGAATGGCCTTGCGACTCGTTACCGGCAGTCGTTCCCAGCCGTCCAGCAACTTTCGTAAATCCGCGTCAATCGCTGCCGACTTGTGACAACTGCAGCGTGTTGAACGCAGCGCCGATGCAGCGCGGTAGCCTTGGCAAAAGTCGCAATCGCAAGAGCCGTCAGAGATTGCGTCAAAATCGACGCCCGGTTCAAATCCTGTCGCCCCGACTTGATGGGACAAGAAGCCCTTCGACGAGAACGTCGAAGGGCTTTCTTATTGTGGGGACGAGAGTTACGTCATCGAGTCGGCAGTTCAAAAAGACGATTTCAAGGATTCGACGTTTTGTGGCGTAATCAGCCGTAAGCCATTTCTGGCGTAGGGCTTGAGAAAGTTCAAAAACTTTCACCGCCAAGTCGCACATTTCGTCGTTGGATCGATCCACGACGTCGAGTTGCAGCTTCAAGTTTGCAATTCGGTCGCGAACCTCAGTCTGCTTTCCGGCGAAAATGTCGGCGTCAATCTCTCGGTTGATACGCATATCGACGAGACGGTTCTGCTGACCGACAGCTAAAGTCATTTGCCGCTGGATCTCGGCGCGCTGGGCCAGCGAGTCCGCTTGGCTATCCTTCGTTTGCGACCGGAGAACGGCTCGCACCCACTCGCGGACCTCTTCGTTCTCAATCCGCATCTTGTCGAAGATCGCAAGGACTTGGCGATCAATATCGGCCTCGGTGACTCGTGAGCGCGGATGGCCGGCGACGTTGTAGTAGGTGCAGCGGTAGTAGACGTAGTGGCGATCGCCGGATTTCAGCTTCTTGGTTTTCTTCTCGCCGGTAATCGGATGGCCGCAATGACCGCAGACAATGCGTTCGCTGGCATAGGTCATTTCATGCGACTGATAAACATGACCGCCCAGCAGCGCTTGCACTCGGTCCCAGGTCGCTCGGTCGGTGAGCGGTTCATGCTTGCCGGGATGCCACTGGCCTCGAAATTCCAGTTCACCGATATAGGCCCGGTCCTTCAAAATGGCATGCAGCGAACTACGGGGAAACTTCGGAAACGACTCGCGGAATCTTCGTCCTTCGTCGTTGAGTTTGGCGGAAAGACTGTCGAGCGTTAGGTTGTGGTACGCGAACAGTTCAAAGATGCGACGAACGTGCGGGCCCGCTTCGGCGTCAATTTCCACGACGCTGCGACCGTTTTTTCGGACATTTCGATAACCGTAGGGAGCTTTACCGACGAACCAGCCTTCCTGAATTCGGCGTTGCAGCCCTTCGCAAACATCAACGGACTGTTGTTCGGTGTAGAAGCTGGCCATGTTGGCCAGCGTGCGGCGCATCATGCGACCTGCGGGATTGCTGTCAGTCGGCTGCGACACGGAGATAAACGGAACGCCGTATTCCGATTCCAACCGCTCCAATTCAACGTAGTCGAAAAGATTGCGAGCGGCGCGGTCGACTTTGTAGAACAGCAGGCCATCCAAGCCGGGAGCATTCTTTTTGGCAAAAGCAATCAGTTCCCGAAATGCTTTTCGCTCGTCCGTCTTGCTGGCCGTCTCGGCGATTTTGAAGAGCTTGATGATCTTACCGTCATGCGCTTCGGCATAACGATTCAGAGCATCTTGCTGGACCTCTAGAGAGAAGCCCTCACGCTCTTGCTCGCGGCTGCTTACCCGTGCGAGTGCGACGAATTGCTTCATGACTGTCTCCGTTCGACAACTCATTCACCATCCGACTGACACCCATGATGATCTCCAAAGCATCCTCCGGGATCAACTGGTCTGCATAAAATGGTTGCCAGACGCGGAGCGTGTGCTCGATGAGTTCGGCCGTGACCCAGGCTGGCGCGCCGAGCGGAACGGCGGCCGCCGGTGGTTTGGGGGAGCGATTGTTTTGCTTCGGCATCAGCAATCGCTCCTCAAAAGAGTCGGCGTTCGACTTGGTTTCCGTAGACGGTCCAATCGGTTTGCGGCTGTTCTTCGCGGCCGTACAGCTCCAGATAAGGGCCAGGGCTGACTTGCTCAATGAGGCCGCGAAATAGAAACGGCTTACGGCTGTGAACGGTGCGGCGGGCGAGTTGCCAGCTTCGGCAAGTGTTGTCGCGGAAGGGAAGTTGGCCTCGGACGCCGAAGAGTAGGAATTCGTGGGACACGCGCCAGTAGTTGCCCATGCCGAGTTGCGGCTTGATCCAAATCAGGCAGGATTTGTAGCGAAATCCCCAAGCGTGGATGACATCGAACGCTTCACGTAGAAACGCATTCGTGGTCCATAGATGAAGATGGGACTCATCGGCGGCGAGCGCCTGCACTGGTTCATTCTGTATCGCCTCCAGCGTCATGGTCCCATAGTGATTCTCGGCGGCTCCGCGAGCGGCCTTATTGGAATAGGGCCAAGGCGGGTCGGCGTAAATCGTCGAGTATTTCGTGCCGGATTCAACGAGGCTCGCCAAGTTGCGAACAATCGACGGAACCTGCGAATTGTCGGCGTGGGTGCCGACATCCGCATGCTCGGACGAGGAGTGTTCGGAATTTGCGGCCGATGATGTCACGAGGTGCGCGCCTGTGTTTGCTGAAAGATCCAGGTATGGGCTTCGTCGAGCACCAACCGCATCACCGGGATGTCATCACGACCGAAACGAGAGGATTCCTTCCAACAGTCGCCGTTGCGGAATAATCGAGTGACGACGATCGAGTGCCGCACTCCCTGACGAGTTCGCTTGAACCGGATCAGGACTTTGATTAGTCCCCGGCGGATTTCATGGACGGCTTGAGCTTTCACGACGGTCCCCCTTGGTTCGATCGTCCGGGTTTGCCTCGTACCGAAGGGAACTTCGATTTGGGTCGCGGGTTGGCCGCTGCGCGGCTCGCCATTCGACTCCCTAAGGTGTCGAGATCGGCCGCGAGTCGCCGGAGGTCATCACGCTCTTCAAATGAAAGGCAACCATCGTCGGCAATCACCGCCGATAGCACTTGTGCGAGTTTGATGAGGTGGATCAGGTCCGAAGGTGCAAGTAGCTGGGAGACTCGGCCGCCCTTGGCAGCCAGACGAAACAGATTGAAGCGGTATCGCCATCCGGAGTTTTCGTCGCCGGATTTCCAAACGAACGACGTCAGTCGACCAGCGCCGACGGAGCAGTAAGGCTTGGGAACCGCAGGTTGATGCGTTGGAAAACGAGGTTCATCGTTGAACATGGAGTCGTGTCTCCGTGAGTTACATTTCGAGCTACGTGATGTTGCTGCTGTCGGGAAATGAAGTACGGAGAGCCATCACTCTCTCCGTACTTCGTTTTGAAAATACTCTTTGCGCTTTTCTCGTCGGACCGTCGCCTGTGATGGTGAAGCGCGACCACCCGTTTTCCTGCACCACCCGAATCGCGAACGATTCGGGCGTGATGCTTGTCGAGAAAATGCCGGCTAGCGAACTAGCCGGCCAAACCACCTAGTACTCTTCCGGCAGCAAAATCGTCGTGATTGAACGATCCGCTTCCGTGATGATGAAGAAATCCTTCTCATCACGGCCGCGATACCGCGATACCAACCGATCGCCGCCTTCCAGTGCGGCATCGTTCAGTTCCCAGTCCTCTTCGTTCACTTCACCCCAGTCTCCCGCCATGTGCCGGACAAGACTGCGGCTAACGACCTTGCTGTCTAATTTCACAACCGCCCCAGGGGTGATGACGACTTCTCCCAACGGGATCGGCATAACGATTTTGATCGAGTTCATGATTCGATCCTCCGCGACGCCTTGCCGTTTGCCGAATTCGCCTCCGCCTTGTTCGCCGATCTGGCTGGGACCGGTGAGTCAGGATGAACCGGGACGTCCTGGTCCCAGATCCACGTGTAGGCCATGTCTACGACCTTGGCGACGATCGGCAGGTCATCGCGTCGAAACGACGTGCTGTCCTGCCACCTTTCGCCCTCTTTGTAGAGACGCGACACCGACACCGAGTACCATGTCCCACTGCTGTCGGAATGGTTTTCCCAAATGACGGCTCGAATCCGGCCCAAGCGGATTTCAGCCGCTGGTTTTGGTTTATCTGCCATATCTCTTTTCCTCTTATGTGAAGGGCCCCACAGACTTCCTTCTGTGATCGACCCGGTGTTGTCACCGTGCTCTCCTCATGAGAGCACGACGAATGGACTGCCCGGAGGCAGTCCTAAAACCAGCATCAAACCTGATTGCGAACCTAAGCCTTCCGTCGCGTGCTGGGTAAACACGGTGCGGAAAGTTCTTCCTGCAACTTCATCAGCGCCGCGATGGCGTCATCGATCTCGGCCCCGGGAATGAATTCAGAAACGTAAAAGCTCTTGCCTCCCGATTTCATTCGTCCGACCCGCACGACGCAGTCATTCGCTCGCCAGCTACCTGCGGGAAAGACAAGAACCGAAATGCTCTTGACCATCACCTCATGAACTGGCTTTGGAATCGGACCTTCGTGGTAGGAGAGGCCACACCCCCGGCAAAATCGTTCATCGACCTTGAGGGGCAAGAGCCAACTCCACGGCCATTTCAGTCTCCAACGCTTTCTGCTGTTGCGTGAGCGATACATGCTCATTCTGGTTCTCCCAGAGATTCGGCCGGCCGCGTTCCCCTGAACGACAACCTGCCTACGGTTCACAAACATCAATCACCCGTTGTTTTTTCTTGCTCCTGGGCCGGGAGCGATGAAACCCACGAGGTGGGAAACAAAAAAAGCGAGTGTGTTAGACGGTTCCTTTCAAGGGCAGGAGATCACGAGTGGTAGTAGTTCCGGCAGCGCCACAACATTCACGGGTACGCATGGACCGCGAACTTGCTTGGCCAGCGCTTCATGGATGCGCTGTGCCTTCTGACGGAAAACGGTAAGGACGGTGATTTCAAAGCGACCGGCGTGAATCAGTCGGCGAAAACCGGCTTGAGCAAGATGCTCGCGCATGTCGGCTTGCACGGATTGCAGCGTGCGGTCCCACCTACCACGACGACCGGCATCAATGCGTGCGAAGCCGAGGCGACCCACTCCACTGGGATCGAAGTAGTAGGCGTTTGGTAAACCGGGTCGAGCGAGATCGGGGAAATGTTGGCGCAGTTCATCCGGCGCGAGGTGGTGACGCGAAGTGTCCGAGAGGCAGCAGAACCGCAGCAGCGCGAATGCCCGCAATTTCGCGGGTTCGGACAAGGGGCCGATGCGCTCTTCGCTGCATCGAAAAGCCTCCGCTCCGGCCGCGAGTAAATGCCAGTACCGTAAATTCGCATGTAAAAGTGCTGAGCCGATGAGTTGACGTCGTTCGCATTCCTGCACAACCTGCCGCACTTCGCGCGGCCCGTAGTCGAGAAATGCCGGAAGCCGCTCCAACGACGCAAACACGGACAGGCGGTAGCGAGCCACCTGCTCGACAACTTGGTAAACCATCTTTTCACGATGCTGTTCGTTCTCGATGGGACGCGGCTGACTCATGGGATCACCAGAGTTCGTAGGGGAGATCGTGTTCAACGCAATACTTGTGAAAGCTCTCGACTTGTTCATGCGAGTAATGCCCAGCGGAATGAATGACACGCAGCGTGCGACCGCACGGATCGCGCAAGAGTGCATCGGGGTTTTTTAGGCGATAGCCCGCTTTGGGAAGGGCATGATTGCCGAGCCACATCAGGGCGGCTTGCGGCTGATGCTGACGGTAATAGACGTACGTCGAAGCCAGCCGTAGGTCGTGGTCACGATGTTCGACGGCGGGCAATCCACGGGCAGTGCTCCCGAACAATCCGGCAGCGAGCGGCGACGCGACGCAAACGGTCATGGGCTGTGCAGCGGCATTCCAGCGACGGCGGGCCTGTTCGGAAATCTTCTTCGCATCGTGATCGCAGTTGCCTGGTTGCCACTCTGCCAACGGCTGCTCCGCGGGAAGTAACGGATGTGCGTTGACGACGTGCGTTTCGATTAGGCCCGTGTCCGTCAATTGCCGTAATCGTCGTTGCGCCGTTTTGAGGTTTCGTCCCAGGGGCCAACCGAGTTGGGCCCATTGAATCATCGCGAGCATTCGCACCCGCATGGTCAAGGTCTCCAATAAGTCGAGATCGCGGTCGGTGAGCGTAAATCTCATGGTTTGGGCCTCCGCTTCTTGCGCGGGGCGGGAGCGGGCAATGCCTGTTGGAATTGGCGAAACAGTTCTTCGACCGAAGCCTGCTCAGTTACGCTAAGTGGTTGAGGCGCGGTAGTGCCGATCACCTCTTCGCTCCACTGCGGCCCGGAACTCGGGGTCGGGCTCGTGGTCGTCACTCCGGATGCCGCCGGTGGAGGCTGCCGACCCGCGACGAACGTTCCTGGATCGGATGGCCAAGGAATCGATTTGCGACGTTGGTACTCCGCCCGTGAAATGTGGTATTGCGACTCGATGATGACTGGCATCCCGCCATACTGGGCGTAGCCGCTGCCGCGACTGATTCGCAGAATGCTGCGGAACGGATGGTCACTCGCCAGTAATACGTCATTAAGTGTGAGGCGATTCACAACCTGCTCAGATACGCTGAACGAATGACTTTGCCGTCCTTCGTGGTTCATCGAAACGGAACGGCTAAGCGTACGATCGACGGTCAACCCGCTGCTGCGCATCAACCGCTCTTGGTCCTCGCTCGACGATACTGAGAACCATTGACGCAACCGGCAGTTGGCCTCGATGGCAGGAATAAGATTGGTGGTTCCTTTCTTGAGATCTTCCAGGCTTTGATTGGCCAAGATCACACCGATGCCCATGCTGCGGGCCAATTGCAGCATGTATTCGAGATTGCTGGCCACCATGCGTTGGAACTCGTCAATGACGAGATAGACCGGGCAACGCCGCTCCGTCTGCGTTGAGGCGGCCAGCAGCATGTAGGTGATCAGTCGCGCAATCTCGGGCGCACCGCTGGGAGAGAGCGTCGATGACAGGTGGAAATAATGTAATTGCGGTTCGCGGAACACCTGGGTGACGTCAATTGAATGGTCGACGACATCTTTGTCGTGACCGGTAGCACTGGTGACGTTGAGCGCTTCGCATGCCGCGAGGCGTTTTATGACTTCATGCACATGCACACCTGCCTTGCGGATCTCCGGATGCAGTTCGCTTTTCTTCGCCGTTGCAACGACGTTGCCGATGCAGTCGGCCAATTCCGCGAAGGTGGTCACATTGGGAAACGTCTTGAGGGTGTGGTGGAGAATGGCGGCGTTGGCGGAGCTGTAGTACCCCGAGCCATAGTCCGTGCCGTAGTTCAGACCGGTCGCGCCGCACAAAATGTCGGTGCGCGTGAAGAGGTCGAAATTCGACCAGAAGGGTTGCGTCATCGGGTTGAACGCAAACGTCGCCTTCCCCGTCTGGTTTGAGAAGTACTTGAGCGGCAAACGAACGCCACGCTCACGCCGTACGGATTCGCCGGCGCTTTGTAGCGTTGCGAAGAGTTCCGGCGTGTCGGCCTTGAGGTCAAGCACGATCAGGCTGCAATCACCGAATGTCACCAACTGTTCGATGATGGGGCACAAGAACAAGGATGTTTTTCCGGAGCCGCTATCTCCTAATCCATGCGCATGTTCGCCATAGACGGCGCGGGGGACATAGACAGGACTGCCATCGGCTACAACCCGTCCGTGATAGACACTGTCGCGCTCGGTGCGATCGCTCGACCGGCGGATGTCCTCCATGATGCTGCTGACGCCGTTCTCCGCCGCGGCCTTCTCTTGCGCCGTCGCCGCCGTGAGCAAGGCGGGCATGGCCGCCGCCGAGGCGATGACGAAGGGCGTCACAACCGGCAACGACACGACGCAAACAACGGTCACGATCCAGAGTGCAGCGCCATAGCGGAAACGGGTAAAGTGGTCGGCTCGTGCCGAATCTAATTGTGCCGATGTCTGTTGGTGTTGGTTCTGACTGAAATCGATCACCGTCGACAAGGGTGATCCAGACCAACGCACAAAGATCAACGCGGTCAGCACGATGGCCCCGAGCGTCAAAGCCAGTCTCTGATGAAGCGAGCCGCAGGGACTTTGCAACAATCCGGGCAGCGGCTGCGCCTCATACGTCAGCCATGACAACCAACTGTTTCGGAGAGTTTGCCAGCGAGCGAAGAAGAAACGGCCTGGGTGTGGTACGACCGCGGTGGCCGCGACAAGTGAAACAATCGCCAACCGCAAGAGAGTGGAATCCCACGTCACCAACGCCGCGGTCAGTACGGCGACCACAGTTGCCGCGAGACATAAGTATCCATAGCACCGCGCGCGAAGATCTTCGGCGGCGGTGCGGGACAAGGGGCTTGCCGTACTGATCACCACCCAGTGCCAACCGAAGGCGAAGGTGAATCCTCCCATTGCCAACGCGGCGAATACGATGTGCCCTGCCCAAGGCATACGTTGGTTCAGACAGAGCAATCCCAGGCCGAAGAGCACAACGGGATTCAGTAGCCAGCGGAAATCGCGGCATGTAATTGCGAAACCGAGCCCTACGGCGAGAGACGCCACGCCGGCAATCAGGTCAAATGGTTCCAGTAACTGCCAGCCGGGGGCGCGGTACATGATCAGAAGGCAAAACGCGACCGCTGTCGCTACGGAATGCTGGCCCATGATCCGCTTGAACAATTCGTGAGTTGGGAGCGCCGGGGGGAGCATCTCGGCGTCCGGCCGTGTGGCGGGAAGTCGGTCGACCTGCACGGGGTTTCCTGCGGATTGGTAGTAGACGTCACGCATGTTGTCCTCGCGCGGTGAAGTGAATGAGTTGAGGAACAACGGACGCATGCACCCGCAGTCCGGCCGGCCAACTGTGACGATCGAGGGCCTGCTTAATGGCGTTGGACTTCTCTTTCGTGGCGGTAATAAAAACCAAGCGAAACTGCCCACTGTCGAGCAACGATTTGAACTCCGGCAATTGGCGACGAGAGTCGATATCGCTCGCACACTTTCGGGCGACGTGGTCCGCCGGGCCGCCCAAATCAATCCGCAGTAGCTCCAAGGTTTGTAGTGACTCGTCGAAAGCATGCGGTGCGGTTGCGAGCACGGCAGGCAACCACGGCCAGCGCTCTCGTAACTCTGAAGCGGTCAATCGCTGACGTTGCGGATGCCCGTGTGAGCAATACAACAACACCCCGTATTCGGTCGGTAGCGACTGCGGGCCAAGTGGATAGGTTCGGTCGAGACGTAATCCCAAGGTTTTCGTTCCGGCCTCACCAAGCACGAAATACCGAGTTGGGTGTAGTAGTGTGAATTTCCGCAGACAACCGAGCGCGCAAAGTCGATTCGCCACTTTGGCGACGGCATTCGAGGACAACTCCGACAGCACACCGCAGCGGAGTGCTTCGACCGTCGCGAGTCGATAGCGGGCGATAAAAGCCAGAACGCGCAAGTCGCGAGGCTTTAGCCGCTTGGTATTCAGTGATTCGGTAACGCTCATGTTTTCACCACAATTGATAAGGGAGTCCGCGCTGGGCGCAGTCTTGATGGAAGGCGGCGACGCGCTCGGCGTTGTAGCCTCCGCCAAATTCGATGACCCACATCACTTGCTCGTCGGGGCCTACGATGAATGCGTCGGGGAGTTTCTCGCCCTGCCGCGTATGCGCCAGGAGATCTTCGCTGCGCCAAGCTTGAGCCCATTCGTTGGCGACCGATCGCAATCGCAGCCACACTGCCGCAACTCCCAGGTCGTGCGTGGCCTGAGTCGGCTGCTTGAGTTCCCCGCGACGCACACCGCCGTACAACTGCGCCGCCTTTTCGGTGGCGATCCAAGTGGTACACGGCCGGATCGCCCGTTGTCGCCAGCGGTCCTGACAGCGAAAGGCGACTTGTCCGAAGTCCGGAACGGAGTCTCCTTGCTGCCAACTCGCGAGCGGCTGGTTCAGTTCGGGGGTCGACCGAGCCTGCACCGCCACGCGGGCAACTAGACCGTAGTCCACTAACTGGTTCATGCGTCGCCGCATGTTGGCGAGATCGCCTTCCCACCAATGATGGGCCAATTGGCGCTGGCTCAAGAGTCGTACCTTTTGCACCAGGCATTGCACGATCTCGGTGTCGCGGTCTGTCAGGCGAATCACACCGGTCATGACGCCGCTCCTGCATCCGGTTGGTCGATGCCGTCGACCGGCTTCTGTCGTTTGTTGCGACCGCGAGCCGCTACGGAAAAATCCGGAAGACTACGCAGATCTCTCGCCGTGCCTCCCTCATGATTCCCTGCGGAGCTTGATGTCTCATCGGTTAGCCGCTGCACGATTTCTACGGCCTCGACCGCAAGGTCGGTCGACACGAGCCGGGCCGCTCGTTGCCGAAGGGTCATGGCGATTTCGGGCTTTCCGTCCGCCTCGTATTGCCGAGCCAGGTCTTCCAGTTGGCTTTGTTGATCAGCCTGCGCCACAGAGTGAAATGCTTCCATACGGGAGCCGATCAACCCGGCAAGCAACGCGGTGAGCCGCTCGGTTAATCGGTCGAGAAACAACCCCATCAGCTTGTTCATGGGTGCTCCATATTGGAAAATGAGGGAAGTGAAAGTCAGACCGACCCAAGTCGGTTTAGCAGGAGTGTTTGTACGCCTACCCTGGGCGCAGTCGCGTGACACCCGGGTAACAATCTCGGAACGACGGAATGGCTCAGCCGAAGAACGACATCAATCCCCAGTTGGTCTACCTGGACCCGTTCCTTGTGGATCGGGCACGGATTGCGCTCGGCAAGTCACAGAAAGAAGTGGTGCATCAGGCAGCGCGAGGCAAGCGTACAGCGGATGACTCTATGCTGGACTTTCGGACGTTCCAACGAACCTTACGCGGCGAAGGTCTGTTCCCGGGTTCCGCGTTGTTGGTGGCCCAAGCGTTGGAACGTGACATACTCGATTTGCTTGCCCCATGGGATCCCCGTTACTTGACGCCCAAAGAACCTCGTGGACCGCTGATGGGTGAGCCGGAATGGGAGACGGTTGGTTACCGAGAACAGGGGCGACTGGCACCGAACGGTCTCTATTACATCGTGTGTCGCATGCGACATCGTCATACCGCGAATCGATTCGGTCGCGGAAAGTTTTATCACCTCGGTTTTGTGCCGACGGCGAAGCGCGAGGCGATGCGTCACCAGTTGAATCGTCATGCTGATGTCTGCGCGCGCATCGGCGTGCATTCGCAGTTAGCGATGAATCACTCTTCTACTCCGGTCGCCGATGGCTGGTGGGTTATCGATGACTGGGTGGCCGAACAGACTTTGGCCGACCATCTGGAGTCGGGAACTTGGCCGCATGAAAAGCTCCCGCGGCTGTTATTCGAGATCGCAGCCGGTCTCGATGCGCTGCACAAGCATCAAATCATTCTGAGAGAATTGGCACCGGCACGGGTTCTCATCTCGGACACGGATGGACGCGCCGTCTTGACCGACTTTGAACTGGCCAAGTTGCTCGACGGCAGCCCGTCCGTTTCGGGCGACTGGCCGGAAGACGAATTCCGAGCACCTGAAGTCGATGGAGGAGACGTCGCGGTATCGGCTGACCTCTATAGCTTCGGCCGACTCGCGCTGAAGTGCATTGCGGCAACGCCACCCGACTACGGTCGTTTACCCGTGGTTTGGGGACAAGCGGGAATTCCCAAGGGCGTCGCCAAGTTGTTGACCGATTGTCTGGAACCGATTCCTGACCGCAGACCATCGGGCCTGAGCGTTCTCCTCCCTGAACTAAAGCGCTGGGCACAAAAAGCAGCCGGGCTGAAAGCATGATCGAAGAAGAATCGCCCCGAGGCCCTGCGCGGTTTGAATCCGGAGTTCCGGATGTAGGCGTGCATGTCCTCGGCGAACACGTCTTCTGTCCGCGAGCGGCGCTATTGGCAATGGAATCGTCCGAAGAAGATGAACGTGACGACGAACGTACGCTAGGACCGAAGTTGGATTGGTTCGGAGACTATAACGAACGTCGCTTTATCGAAGCATTGCATGCGACCTGGGGTAAGTTTCGTTTCTGGTTGGCCTTACTTGCTCCTGCTTTGTTGTTCGTATTCGTAGTGGGAGTGGCGGGTTCTTGGTTCTGGGGGCTGGCTGCGTCGTTGCCCGCAGCGTTAATGCTCGCGAAGTTGTGGGATGCCATTGTGACTGTGGTCAGGATCGTTCGCGAGCGGGCCGCTTGGCAGGCCGCGCTACCATGCTCAATTGATCTCAACTCGACCGAGATTCGCGGCGCGAATTGGTGGTCGCTAAGAAAGGCGGGCTTCGATTGCATCAAGCCGCAGCAGAAGAATCGCGATCCAACAGAGCGCCTCGTCGGCAAACCTTGGCGGGTGCTCGTCCAAGAGCGAAGTGCGTTACGAATTCCCGTTATCCGCAAGCACAAGGGGAATCGTGAGTATGGTCGGCAACACATCGTTCGGATGGCGGCCCATTGTCGATTGCTGGAGGAATGCGAACTCGCGAATGCGCCGTTTGGCGTGCTGATCTTCGCAGGCTCCTATGATTGCGTGATTTTCCCCAATACGGCGGAAGCAAAATCCCAATTGCAACGAGAACTGGCGAACTTTCGTGAGTTCCTCCGGTTTGTCAGCAGCGGGGGCGTATTGCCTGAGCCTACGGATCGTCGCTGCCTGGGTTGCTACCGAGGTGCGCCGCGTCGATATGTGCGTGACCGATCGGAAACGATCTTGAAGGGCGAACTGCTTACCCCCTTTGCGACAAAGAGTAAGACCGGGGTTCGGTTCCATTGCGACTGCGGCGATCGCTTTGGTTGGGTTCCCCGGCATCACGACTCAATTCAACTGGGGATCGCCGATGAGGGGTGAGCCGACGACATTTAACGCGATCGACGCCGATTGACGAACCATTCGATGACCCGTGTCAGCAGACTCTCGCCGGGAGGTAGTTCAGGCGGAAGGCGAAACCGGGCCATTAACTCAAACAGGTCGTTCAGCCACGCATGCCGATCCGGATGGCGATTAGCGGGATCGAGTGCGAGTCCGCGGACGACGACACGGTCCAATCCATCGAGCAGCGACCGAGGCAGCTCGTCGCGCGCCGACAGTAATTGACTCGGAGGAATCAGTGCGTCACGGGTCTGGTTGATGAATTCAGGTCGCCCCGCCTTGCCGCCAAGCCCGCCGTAGGGGAGCCGTAGGGTCAGTAACTCATAGCAAAGGACCGAGACCGAAAACTGGTCAGCCAAAAAACCGACCGGGGTTGCTCCCGATTGTAATTCCGGAGCGGCGTAGCACCGATGGTGTCCATCCCCTTCTAAGCGACTTGCCGCCATCTGCTGAGTCCAGGCGCTACCGAAGTCGATCAGAACCAGCCGACTGGTGTGGCCGGTGAGGACGACGTTCGCGGGCTGGATATCGCCGTGGGCGATTTGCGATCCGTGCGTCAACTTGCAAACGGCGTTCGCCAAACCATGAATGAGGCGGACCCCTTCACCCGCCGCCACAGAGGGCCGCCGCTTGGCGCGGACATGCTCCAAGTAGTCCGCCAGATTGACGCCTTCCATCCAACTCAACGCGACATCGAAGCCATTCTGGGTAGGCTGCCAATCCCAGACTCGCGGCAACGAATCGTGTTTCAACTTGTGAAGGATGCGAAGCTGCTGTTCGGTGCGTGGTCCTTTGGGCAATCGCTGCACGAGAAAGAAATCACCACCTGGACCGTGACACGGATCAAAGGCGCGAAACCGTTGCCGCTGCGAATTGCCCACGGCCTCCAACAGAAAGTAATCGCGACTCCGAATACGGACTCGTTCGAGGTAGGGCTGGGCCTGGCCACGGACCATTACCGTCCGGCTCGATTCCGACGTCGAGGACTGCGAACGCGGCACGAGGAGTTCCCTTCATGTAATGTCGCTTGCACAACGACAATCATTGCCAAAGTGTCGGGCGCTGTGTCAGCGGACACGCTGAGCTGACACAGCCCGCCGAAAGTCGCGTTAACCTCTTTGACGGCCGAGCACTTTGCGGCGGACAAACCGGCTCGATGACAGGTCAGCATGTCGGCAGGCATGACAGCCGCTTCTTGTCACCGATTCGGTCGTCATCGTCACGGTGCCAGCAATCCTTTCTTGACCATCATCGTCCCCCACTTGGTCAGCAGTGCTTGGGCCTTCTCAACCGGCTCCTTGGGCATCGTGCTCCAGCCGAAATCACCACCGACATATTTCGGCAGGCCGACCAACGTCCGGTCATTCTGGACAGCGGCGAGGTAGACTAAGCTCTCCATGCCTGGGCGAGTCGCCGCCAAGGCTCCGCTCCCTTCGATGAACGAAAGCGACGCGGGGCCTTTAACCTTATCGTTACGAAGGGTGAAACCGGGGGTGATGAAGGAACCTAAGGCCGCCTTGATCTGGGGCAATGCTCGTTCAAAGGCTCGCTCTTCCTCCAATTCCTTGAGGGCCGCTTCAGCATTCGCTGCCTGATCGTTGAGTCCTGCAATGGTTGCACGCCGCTCGGCTTCCTTAACCCGCGTTTCGGCTTCCACTAATTCGCGTTCGATTTTCGTGAGTTGCTCGATCTGGAGTTTTTCCGCCTCGGCTCGGGCCGCTTGTCGCGCGGCGGCGATCCGTTCGGCTCGGGCTTTTTCTTCAGCGGCGCGATGGTCGCGCACAATGGCCTGAAGCGTGTTGGTACCGGGGTCAATGCTCGCCGTCTCCTTGACCAATTCTTCGATTAACAATTGTTGCTGCTCCACTTCGGCAAGTGAGCGGGTTAATTGGAGACCCAGGTCGGTCAGAATCTTGACATGCTCAGGAGTGAGGGAAATCAAAGAATCCTTGTCCTGCGTCACCCGCTCGACCGGAGTCGCCAATTCCTCTAGTTGCAATTCCCACTGCAAGAGTTGCTCCGACGTTGGCCGATCGCGTTCCAAGACTCCCAGCGCGATCGCCAGATGGGGCGGGCTCGCGGTGATACGTCGACCGGAGTCACCCGTCATGAGCGATGGTGCCTTCGCTTGCCAAGCCGCATCGAGTGCCTTGAGCTTCTGGACGCGCTCGCGGCTACTCTTGATTTGGGCGGCGAGCGCGGCCGTTTGCGCTCGCTCGATAGCCCGCCCCGATTCCGCAACGCTACTCGACGTTTGTAATTGGCGGAACTGGCGGTCGTAATTGCCGAGCGTTCTTTCCAATTCATCCAGACGCTTGTTCGGAGAAGGCGCATCTGTGGGCCTCGCCCCTACTCCGGTCCATACCGGCGGGTTCGATCCATTCCTTGTGGACAATTCACCCGTGAGATTTTGGGGAGCGCCGTCGTCGGTCGGGGAGACTGCGCTGGAGCGATCCCACCAACGATAAACGACGAAGCCCACGACAAAGATGGCAGCCCAGGTGATCGCCACGGTCTTCGTGGTGGGGGTGAAGAAACGATTGGAATCGAACAGGCCGGTACTCAAGAGAGACAACTCCGCTTGGTTAGTTCCATCAAACGAGGTCAAGTCGCCCTGAACTGCCTCGCGATGGCAGCAGAAAGGGCGACGACGCCAATCAACATGAACGGTATCCACCACGACAGCGGTGCGATGAATTGCACCATGATCCACTCCGCCAATAACAGTAGTCCGCCGAAGAATCCGACATTGCAGTAAGCCAGATACAGGGCGGAGGGCTGGTTGCGGGCCACGAAGCGTGCATAGGCCGACTGCCACAGCAGCCCCAGGGTGGTTATCGTCCCGAGTGCAATCAAGCTCGCACCCCCATGGCCTCGCACGGCTTGCAGAGACAGCCACAACGTGACCAGGGTCACGAGAATGGTTGCAGCAGTTAGCAAGGGTGCCTGCCAACGGGCTGCGTTCACGCGCGCCAGACTTGTCGTCGCCTCTTCGGCTCGTTCGCGACGCTGGAGTTCCGCTTCCACTTCGCGCGGTCCCCAACCGGTCAACACGTACGGACCGATGATGACCCCCGGCTCGCAACCGACGATGGGTTCGTCACGAACGGTAACTTGGGACCAGTCTTCGACTCGCGTATCTTTTTCCACGATCCGTTCGCGAAAGATTTCGCCGTCAATAACTTGCACCAGCGGCAACAACCAATCGGGGATCGCTTTGATCAGACACACGACCGCCGGTGGCATGATGACGCGACTATTTCCGACGGCGGTCCGAACGGTGTTCATGACGTCATGTTGGTGTCGGGCTAAGCGGTGATAATGTTTGCCCTGGAGGACGTCTCGATGCGAGCGCCGGCCGACGACACGTTCCCCTATCCACAAATCGCGAATGGTCGAATTCTCAAAATAGGTGTCATCCCACGAGGTGCTGACGACGCCGTTGTTCTCCTGAATCAAGACCTGGCGGAAAAAGTGGTAGCGGCAACAGTGATTTGGCAGCCACTCCACAAGTCCGAATAATTGACGATCCACAAGCTGAGCCAGCATGCCGAAGAACTGCTCGGCGAATTCGCCCACGGCGGTTTCCAGCGCCGATTGAAACGCATCCCTAAGAACGTCGGTCGCTTGCGAGGCGAGCTGCGCATCCGCTACGTTGCGAATGGGCATCCATTGGCTGCCGACTTGCGCCAGCATTTCAGCGAGCTTTTTTTGCAGCGCCTCGTCGCGCGCCGTGCCGTGCGTTTCTCCTACCGCTTGGCGAAACTCGATGTTCGCCGCGCAGGCCGCACGGAGTAACTCTCCCACTTCCGCTCGGCATCGCTCCAGTTCGCCGAGGCTTTGAATGTAGGCCTCGATGATGGCCGCACGATCCGCACCCTCGGCCCGGAAACTGACCGACGGCAGTCTTTTCCAGATCGCCTCGCCTAGCAACTGTGGCAGATCGGCGTCCGCAGAGTTTTCACGAAGCTGAAGTATGGACGAAGGTGCCTCATCGGACACTTTCCAGCGCGACGGAAACCGACGCCGGCCGACTGACACGTCCAATGTTGAAATGTCGGATGGTTTGTCTTGTTCGGTCACCGTAGCCATCGTGCTCTCTCCTGACTTCGATGACCTTATTTAACCCCATTGGAGTTGCCTGTACCAGTTTCCGGAAAAAACTCGGTGCTAGGCCGCGACGATAGCGAGCAAGTTTGAGGGAGCGGCGGGGCGTGATTGACGGGCTCCTGTCCTGGGAAAACGAGGCTCGGCCTTACTTGTGGATGCCGGGGACCTTGGTGTGGATGGGCTCGAATTCGCCACGGAACCGGACATTCATGGGGAACTGACCCGGGTCGATTCAGATGGGGTCGGCCTGTTAAGCCGTGCGGCGGACATTGTTGTCAATCCGCAATCGAACCTCTTCCAGCACTTGTCGCAGCGCTGCTTCCAGATCGAGATACGTGCCGTCCTTCGGGCCGGACACCGTAATTCGCCAGTTACCTTCGGCAAAGAATCTCTGGGGCAGATTGTGAGAACATGTCGCCGCGCGTCCGCGCCGTTGCCGTACTGCCCGTGCAGCGTCGACCGTTGTCAATCTGCCTTGAGCGGAATCCTCTGCCATTCGCCGCTGCGCTTGGCCGTCTTTCAGTTTCGACAATTCATAGGCTGTGCGGGCGGGGACAGCGCCATCTTCCACTTGTTGCTGCACGTCGGCGGGCAATCGTAACAAGGCCAGCGAACGGCTAACTTTTGATGTCGGGATTCGGACTGCCTCAGCAAGTTGCTTGCCCGTCCAACCATTGAGTTTCAGCAAAGCATCGAACGCGCGGGCTTCTTCCATCGGAGACAAATCTTCTCGCAACAGGTTTTCGATGAGTTGCAATTCCAGCACTTGCGACTTCGACAACGGTTCCTCGTGGAAGAAGCAATCGACCGTGGTCAGTCCCGCTTGCCGCGCTGCCCGCCAACGGCGTTCGCCGGAAATGATCACCCAGCGCTCTGATTCTTCAGACCAGCGTACATGGAGCGGGTGCAACTGCCCTCTGGCCTTGAGATTGTCGGCGAGTGCCGTCAGATCCTCGGCATCGAACTCGGTGCGGGGCTGATCGGGATCGGGGCTGACCTGTTCGATTTCCACGCGACCAAATCCCCGTAGCGGCCTGCGACCGATGTCTCGGGCTGCCGGCACGGGACTCAGCCGTGGGTGTGAATCGGTCTGCCGCACGCCGAGTGATTCCTCCAGTAGATGCCCGACGTGATTCAATCGTTCCTGGGTCGCTCCCATTATGCCGTCGCCGCCTCCCCGATTCTGACAGTGATGCGGTCGAGAATCTCACGGCTCAAATCCCGAGTCAAACGAGCCGCCGTGGCGCGCGGGCTGTAAAGTCCGACCGGCTGCCGGCAGGCCAGCGACACCTTAAACGCCGACGCTTCGGGAATCGCCGTGGCCAGCACCGTGTCATCATAAATCTGTCGCAAGCGCCGTTCGTACGTTCGATGCACAATCAGACGCCGATCCAGCCGTGTCACCAAGTGTCCGAGTAATTGCAGCGACGGATGAAGAAGTTCGGCCTGCTCGATGGCCTGATGCACCACCCGCAGTCCTTGAGCCCCAAAGTCCTCCGGCGGGACCGGGATCACGACATAGTCAGCAGCCAGTAGCGCCGACCAACTACAGCGATACAAATTCGGCGGGCAATCGATCAACGTGAGATCAAAGCCTGAAAGCGGTTGCAGAAACTCCCGCAGGGCAAATTGCTCCATCCCCAGCCGTTCGGGCGAAGGGACATTGAATTGGGCCAAGTGCTGATTACCGGGAAGCAACGAGATCGCGGGCCACGCGGTCGGGCGCACAGCGCTGGTCGCATCGCACCAACTCGACGACTCATCGAACGCGGCGGCGACCGTCTCGACCAGCGGCAGATTCTCCACCCGTTGCGAGCCGAAAAAGCCTTGGCTCAGCGAGCCTTGCGGATCAGCATCCACGAGCAGCACTCGCAAGCCCTGCTGGGCGAAGGCTCCGGCCAAGTGAAAGCAAGTCGAACTCTTACCGCAGCCCCCTTTCTGATTGATGAAACAAATGGTCGCCATCTTCCTCCGACGATTGACCTGAGGCAGTTCTTGCCGATTGCCATTGGCAATTCTCGGCAACTCCGCGGAATCGTTATCGACTCTGTCGCACGAAGGACGGAAGGTCGTCAAGGAGAATCGTGTCGCCGGTCTCGCGCATCCGACAGACAACGACTACCAAGTTGAATGGTCTTGTGATACGCGACAGGTCTATGGCTCTGGAAACCGCTCGGAAATCGGCCCCTCAACGGCCTACGCCTGTGGGAGTAGGGCAATTAACCCTCGTCGAACATGCGCTCTGCCCGCTCGATGCCCGAGCCTCTTTGCGTCTCAATCTGGTGCATGAAACGACTTACCAATTCACGGACACCGCCAGACGACGACAGCAGGCGCAAGTGCGAGTGCTGTGTCCGCTGGGCTTATCGGCCCATGACGAATTCTTTTTGTGGGGGTTACTGGCTTTGACGTTTCAGCCCACTCGGCCGGAAGCTGAATTCCACGCGACACCCCATTATTGCCTGCGGCATCTGGGGCTGATCGATGCCGGTTCGCGGCGCGGCGGGCGTCAGTACCAACGGTTCCAAGAGGCGATCGAACGGTTGTCAGCGGTGCGATATTGCTGCGACCGGTTCTATGATCCGGTGCGGGCCGAGCATCGCAAAGTCAGTTTCGGTCTGCTGAGCTACAGCTTGCCACTCGATGCGAAATCCAATCGAGCGTGGCGGTTTTGCTGGGATATGCTGTTTTTTGAATTCGCCCAGGCAACGGGTGGGGCGCTGTGCTTCGACCTGGAACTGTATCGACAACTCAGTCCGGCGGCACGGCGCTTGTTGTTATTCGTGTCCAAGGTGTTTGCCCGCTGCCGCACCACCCCAAAACTGAAGTTGGAACAACTCTCGGTCGATGTGCTCGGATTATCGGAGTCGCTTCCGCCCAAACATCAACTCGCCAAGCTGCGGCACGCTTGTACGGAGTTGGTGCGTCATCACGTGCTCTCCGCAGAAGAACCCGCCACGATTCGTAAGCTCCAGCCCGGACGGTATGACGTAATGCTTCACCGTGGGACATATTTCACGCGGCAACCGGGAACGAAGAAACCCGTGGGCGATTCGCCGCTCGTGGAATTATTACGAACGATCGGCGTGGACGAACGGGCTATCGGTTCGATACTCCGCGAATATTCCGAGCAAACGGTGCGGGAATGGGCCGACGTCACGCTGGCCGCCCAGGAACGGTTTGGCAAATCGTTTTTCAAACGCAGTCCGGCGGCATATTTCTTGGACAATCTGAAGAAGTCGGCCTCCGATGGTCGCACGCCTCCTGACTGGTGGCACGACGTACGGAAAGCCGAGCAGCAGGCCCAAGCTAGACGTGACCGCCGCCGTCGGCAATTGCAATCTCCGGCTAAGGCTCCGGACGCGGCGCTCTCGAATGCCCGCGATGTTCTCGCCTGCTTGAAATTAAATTTAGACTAAAAGCAACGCTCTTTGCTTCAGGTTAATTTGTACCAGTACTTTGCCAGAAAGAGTCCGCGACGGTCGGATGTCTGGGTTTCGGAATCAATTCGTGATGTTACCCCCGTTCCCAAGGTCGTGTCGCTGAAGAAATAGGTCACGGCACCGACACGTCCCAGCGAAATAAAGTCACGTGACCGACACGCATCCTGCCATTAAAGGTCACGCCGCCGACACGTCCGCACGCGCAT